>NZ_JBEPDM010000026.1:70468-101720 GCF_040300305.1 Streptomyces sp. NPDC000410 | reverse complement strand
AACGTCCTGTGGGCGATGATCCGTGACGGTGCGTGCTACCAAGCCACACCACCGGTCACGGCAGCGGCTTGACATCAGCATTGGGAAGCTCCTTGGGTGTGTGCTCGGCCCGGGGCCCTTCCCCGCGCCGTGGTGCACGTGCTGGGACCCGCAGGCCCGTCTCCGCCTCGGCCGTTCGACCTGTCCAGGGTTTCGGCCGGGGCGGGAGTCTTATTGCCTGCGCTCCACGCACGGGGCAGGCGAACGCTTTGCAGTCGAGGGTGCGGGCGTCCGGATTGCCGCGGGCCCATCCGGCGCCGTGTGCTCACGGTTTGGGGAGGATTCCTGCCGCGATGGCGGCGGCCTTCTCGTCTTCAGTGGCGGGTCGCGGCCTGTCGATCAGAACGGATGCCTCGCGGCGTGCGAAGCGGACGCGGACCATGTCGCCGCCGAGGTCCATGACGACGACGCCTGTGCCGAGGCCGTACGGCTCGTACACCACGTAGTCACCAACGCCGATCATCGGCCGCACTCCTTCACCATGGCGGGCCCGAGGGCGTCTTCGATGGCTGCCCGAAGCGCAGGCGCGTCGGTAAGCCATTTGTCCTCCCCGGGGCAGATCCGCCAATGGGGGCCCGGTCCCTGCGTGCGGCGCCGCGGGGGCATCACCAGATGGCTGTCTGCACCGAGCGCCCGTGTGTTGGGGACATCCCAGCCAGCCGCCGAGCCGCCGGCCACGAACCAGTACAGGGCCAGTTCGTGGCGGTCTTGGAGCACGGCTCCGGAGCGGTCCCCGAGTACGCGCATGGCGACCAGGCCGACGCTGTGCGGTACGCGGATGGCATCCCAGGTGCCGCCTGCGGCCTCAAGGGTGCAGTGATTGATGGTCCGTGGCATGAGGTTCGGGCTCCTCGTCCGGCTCGTTGCGTGGTTCGCTCAGAGTGGACGCACGGGACCTCACTTGCGAGGAACAGCACGTGTCGCTGCCGGTTACGCCTCGCAGCAAGCCCTCGCCAAAGCTATGGCCACAGCAGCGGATCAATTCGGCATCCGCGGCATGGCTATCGGCGTCCGCCAGATCCGGCGCTGGGAATCAGTGAACCCGCCGTGGCCCTATCCCGATGCGCAGAGGGTGCTCACCCACCTGCTCGGACAGGACATGGAATCCCTGGGATTCACCCCACCCAGCGGCCGGTCCACAGGTCCGGTTCGCCGCAATCTGGTCGCGGCGACCGTCGCAGCTGTCGGGCTCGCCACGGTTCCCGCGCAGGCCGCACACGGCGTTCAGCCAGCCACCGTCGGCGCGGACTTCGAAGCTGTCACCCGTTCCCACCGCCGTCTGTACTGGACGGTCGCGCCGGCCACCCTGCACCCTGCGGTGCTTGAGCATGCGAGGCTCGGCTGCGCGCTGCTTCAGGAGACCGGAGAGGGTACGCGGCAGCGGATCGCCGCGGCGCTCGCCGAGTCCTACCTGCTCGCCGGACGGATTGAGTTCTTCGACATGCGACAGCCAGACGCCGCATCGGAGACGTGGCTGCGCGCGCTCCAGGCCGCGGGCGAGGCCGACGATCCGCTGCTCGGAGCGGCGATCCTCGGCCACACCGCGTTCATCCCGGGCTGGTCGGGTGACCGGGATCGGGCAGTGGAGCGTATGCGCGCCGCCCGCACCTACGCACGCCGAGGGCCGGCCGGCGCTGAGTTCTGGGCGTGGCTCGATGCGGTGGAGGCCGAGTGTGAAACCAGGTGCGGTGACACGCGCACCGCGCTGCACCTGATCGGGCACGCCGAGGACGTACTCACCGCCGGCGCAGAGCACACCTCGCCTGTGTGGATGGACTGGTTCTCTCCGGGGAGGCTGGCGGCGTTCAAGGGCAACACGCAGCTGAAGGCCGGGCATCTGCCGCAGGCTCGGGACACGCTACTCGGAGTGCTGGAGGAGCTGCCTGCGGACGCGGACAAGCAGCGCACCGTTGTCCTCGGCGACCTCGCGGCCGTAGAAGCCGCGGCGGGGCGCCCGGAGGAGGCATGCGAGTACGCGCTCCGGGCGCTCGAGCAGCTTGCTGTCACCTGGTACGCGACCGGCATGGACCGGGTACGCGAGGTACGCAAGGCGCTCGACCCGTGGCAGCACGAGCGCTGCGTGCGTGACCTGGACGACCGGCTCTACGGTTGGTCGACAACCGTCAGCGCGCTTGCGCGTTGAACTTCACGATCTGCTCGGCGAGTTCGGTGAGGTTGTCGACCCGCATGGTCGGCAGCGTCACCGCGTCGGCGGTGTTCCACTGGATCGTGGCCCACGGCCCGCGATGCACCAGCGCGGTGCGCATACCGGCTTCGATGGCCGGGCGGATGTCGTTGTCGACGCGGTCGCCCACGTACAGGATCTCGCCCGGTGTGAAGGGGACGGCGTCGGCGACGCGCACGAAGAACTCCGGGTCGGGCTTGCTGGCGCCCCAGTCGTCGGAGGTGCCGATCAGATCCACATCGGCCATGAACAACTCCCGGAGGATGCCGCCGGCGCGGACAGTCTGGTTGCCGGCGATGCCGAGCCACAGGCCGTCCGCACGCAGCTGGGCGAGGGCGGGGCGGACGTCGGGGTAGAGGTCGCTCTCGTCGAAGTGCTCGGGCTGCCCGGCCGCGGCGCGGGCCTCGCGCTCCTCGTACAGGTCGAAGCCGGGCTGAAACTCCTGGAAGACCTCGCGGTAGTCGCACCCCTGGGCGATGACGGCGCCGAACATGGCGGCGAAGGTGTGACGGGGCACGTTCAACCAGTCGGCCCATGTGCCGTACTCGCGGGTCTCGTCTACTAGGCATTCACCGACGTCGAAGACCACTGCGCGAATCATGCTGGTGATCCTAAGGGGAGCCTTCGACGCACGGAAAGCGCCCCCTCCCGCGCGAGAGGGGGCGGTTCCTTCAGCGGAGGGGCGTCTTGCCGATCATCGGTCGAGCCAGATGAGCGTGCCGGTGAGGGTGATGGCGGCGAGGCAGCGGTCGGGGCGATTGTCGTAGCGGGTGGGGATGCCGCGCCATTGTTCGAGGCGGTGGAAGCAGCGTTCGACGACGTTGCGGCGGCGGTCATGCGAAGCGGCCCTCCCATACGCACCCGCAGGTAACCACCCACTTTGCAGTGCGTACTTGCTGGAACATCGGGATCGGCCTGAAGGTGAGGAGAGCACATCCGACCGCAAAAGCACATGAACAGGAGCATCTGTGGGCAAGACAGCAGTTACCGTCATCGGTCTCGGCGAGATGGGGCGGGCGCTGGCCGGCGCCCTGGTCACCGCGGGACATCCCACGACCGTATGGAACCGCAGCGCCGCCAAGGCCGACGAACTGGTGGCGCGTGGTGCCCTGCGCGCCGCGACGGTCGAGGAGGCAGTCCTCGCCAGTCCGCTGACACTTGTCTGCCTGCTGGACTACGGCGCCTCGGACGCGGTACTCCGGCCCGCCGCGGGCTCCCTGCGCGGCCGCACCCTGGTCAACCTCACCAATGGAACACCGGCGCAGGCCCGGGAGGCGGAAGCCTGGGCGACCGGTCAGGGCGCGTCCTACCTGGACGGCGGGATCATGGCGGTTCCCTCGACGGTCGCGACCTCGCAGGCATTCGTCCTCTACAGCGGTCAGAAGCGGCACTTCGACGCGCACGAGGAGACCTTGAAGGCCCTGGGGACGCCCAAGTACCTCGGCGCCGACGCGGGCATCGCCGCGCTGTACGACCTGGCGCTGCTGAGTGCGATGAGCGTGATGTTCGACGGCTTCTTCCACTCGGTCGCCATGGCCACCTCGCACCACGAGGGCAGCGCGGCCGGTTTCACGGAACTCCTGGTGCCCTGGCTGACGAACATGGCGCAGGTGATGCCCGCGTTCGCCGCCGACGTCGACTCGGACGCCGAACCGGTCCTCGTCCAGGGACTCGACGTGGTGCTGGCCGGCGTACGCAACATGGCACAGGCGTCCCGGGACGCGGGAGTGCGCGCCGACTACTTCGAGCAGTCCGCGGCGACACTGGAGAAGCGGCTCGCCGAGGGCCTGACCACCTACACCGCACCCGACGCGGTGCGACGCCTCAGGGCATCCGAATGATCCGCCGACCCGATGCCCCGTTCGGGACGACCACCGCACCTCACCACCCGCGGTAGCCACTTTTTTGTGGGTACTTGGCGGTGGCCGGCAACGGGGAGATCCTGGTGAAGGGCGGCCGGAGGGCCACCGGGAGGGATGTGGGGTGACTGTGCGATGCGTCAGGAGGCCGACCGGGCGTCGGTGAGCTTCTGCAAGCGGCGGTGGCCCCAGTCGGAGACGGGAGCCAACGCCTCGGAGAGTTCCCGGCCGAACGCGGTCAGGGAGTAGAAGGTCTTCAGCGGAAGTACGTCGTGCACCTCCCGGTGCACCAGTCCGTCGGATTCCATCTCGCGCAGCGCCTGGGTCAGCACCTTCTCGCTGAGGCCCGGCAGCCGCCGGCGCAGTTCGCCGGGGCGGTGCGGACCGGATTCCAGCAGCCAGAGCAGCGTGGCCTTCCACGACGAGCACCGGCCCGTCCTGGAGGCGTTGGGCGGCACGCATACCCACCTCGGTGAGGACATCGGCCGGGCGGCGGCATACGACATCGCGCTGCTCGACATCTTCTGGACCGCCATGGCGGGCTATGCCCACGCCGTGGCGGTGGCGCAAGCGGAAGGGATCACCGCGCGCGAGCTGGCTCCGTTCGCCAAGGGGATCGGCGACCTGTTCCCGCCCCTCTTCGAAGGACTCGCGGCGGAGGTGGAGGACGACACGTCCTCCGACGAGGGCAGCCCTCTCACCTCGGTCGCGTCGTCCATGGCGCATATCGTCCACACCTCCGAGGCCCATGGCATCGACGCGAGCGTGATGCGCGCGGCAGAAGGCCTGGCCCGCCGGGCCATCGGGCAGGGATACGGCGCTGACGGGTTCATACGGGTCGCCGAACTGCTCGGTCGCCGTTAGGGACACGGGGCGCCGGCCGCGAGCGCATCGGGCACGAGCAGCGGCTGAGGGCCGCACCCCGTGCTGGGGTGCGGCCCTCGGCCTGTGTGCTTACGAGGTCCGGCGTCTAGCGGATGTAGCGCCCGTCCAGGTACTTCCTGGCCAGTTCGAGGTAGCGGGGGTCCTCGGAGTTGCGGATCAGCTCGAAGAAGAACATCTCCCGCGTGATCAGGTGCACCCCGAGCTGCCGCAGGCGCTCCAGGCCCAGCTCGTGGTCCGCCCGGTTGCGGGCGGAGACGGTGTCGGCCAGCACGAACACCGTCTTGCCCTGCTCCAGCAGGCTCAGCGCCGACTGGAGGACGACGACGTGGGTCTCCGCACCGGCCAGCACGTACTGGTCCCGGTCGGATGCCGCCACATGGCGTGCGATGGACTCCTCGCGCAGGAAGTCGAAGTGCTCCTTCTCCAGCCGGGGCGCGCCCTTGGCCGCCTCGTCGAGCGACAGGGACGGTCCGCCCAGCTTCTTGTGCTCGGTCAGCAGCAGCGGAAGGTCGAACTCCCGTGCCACGTCCGCCACCCAGCAGGTGTTGTGCAGCAGTTGGGTGCCTTCCAGCAGCAGCGGGATGAGCTCCAGCTGCATGTCGAAGAGGACGACCGCTGCCTTGTCCTTGCGTACCAGCATGTCCCGCAACCAATCCATTTCCGTGAGGGGTCGAGCGTCCGGATGTCGTACGGCGTTACGGGTCAGCCCCGCTCGGCCCAGAACTCCGTCAGCGTCTTGTTGAAGGCCCGCGCCGCGGTGAGCGGCACGTAGTGGCCGTGGTCCTCGAACTCGTGCACCCGTACCCCGGGGATCCTGGAGTACTGCGCGACCGCTTCCGTGTCGAGGACGCAGTCGTCGAGTCCGCGGATCACCAGGCAGTCCGCGGTGATGTCCGGGAGCCGGTCGACGACGTCGAAGTCCGTCAGGGCCGTGTAGTAGCAGCGCAGGATGTCCATGGAGGAGTTCGCGCTGAACCTCTCGGCCACGTTGCCGCCCCCGCCGAACACCGCTTCCAGCAGGCCGCCGTGCACGCGCAGCTCCTCGCGCAGGTCGAGGGTGCGCTCGAAGGCGTCCTCGCCGTAGCGGGGCGCGCAGCTGACGAGGGCCAGCGAGGCGACACGCTCCGGGTGCCGCAGGGCGGTCAGGGTGGAGATGCAGCCGCCCAGGGACCAGCCGACCAGGTCGGCCGGGCCGTCGACGGTGTCCCGCAGGAAGTCGGCCACCTCGTCCGCGAGCGCCTCGAAGGAGAAGTGCTCCTCGTCGAGGGGGAGGTCCTTGTGCCCCGGGTACTCGGGGACGTAGAGGGTGCGTCCCTCCCGGAGCAGGGCCGGGATCTGCTGGGTCCACGCCCGCTTGTCGCAGTTGAGCGGGGGGAGCAGCAGGGTGGGCCGGCCCGTGTCGCCGTACCGGGACCACCGGGCCGGCGGCATGTGGCCCGCCCGGCGTGCCGTGTCCGCCGCGGCGACCGCGCCGGTGCGGGCCGGTGGTTCCTGCCGCGGCCCGGCAGGCCGGGCGACGATGGCGGCGGCGAGGTCGGCCACCGTCTCGTGGCGGAAGAGGTCGTGCGCCTTGATGGGGCTCCCGGCCTTCTGGTGCGGGCTCAGCAGCTGGATGGCCGAGAGCGAGTCCAGGCCGAGCGAGACGATCCTGGTGCCGGGTACGACCTGGTCCGTTCCCTCCTCGAAGCCCAGCAGAGCCGACAGCTGAGCGCACAGTTGGCCGACGACAGCGTCGTCCACGGGTTCCGGCTCGGGCTCCGGCTCCGGCTGCGGCTCCGGCTGCGCCTGCGGCTGCGGGACGTCCTGCGCTTCGTCGATCACCCAGTGCCGCCGCTTCTCGAAGGGGTAGGCGGGCAGCGCGATCCGCGCCAGGTCGGCCGGGGCGTCGAGCCGCCGGATCAGGGCGTGGCTGTCCTGCGCCCGCCAGCGGGTCACCAGGTCCCGCAGGTCGTCGTCGAGGCGGTTGGTGTCCGCGGTCCGGGGCGCCGGGCCGTCCTCGCCGTCCTGGCCGTCCCGCGTCAACGCGTCGAGGCCGGCCAGGAGTTCGTCCCGGGTACGGGCCACGACCACCCGCTCGTGGGTGTGGCGCGGGCGTCGCAGCAGCAGCTGGGACAGGTCCCAGAGCCGGTCCTGGCCCAGCTCGGCGGCCAGCTCCCGGTAGCGGTGGGCCAGCGCCGTGAGGCTGTCTCGCGACTCGGCCGACAGGCAGAAGGGCAGCGCCCGCCCCGGGCGGCGGTCCACCGCGTCCCGCGCCGGCGGGACGGGCAGCTTGCGCAGGACCACGTGCCCGTTGGAGCCGGTGAAACCGAAGGCGCTGATGGCGCACAGCGGCTTGTCCTGCGGCCACGGCAGCGGTTCCCGGTTGACCGCGAACGGCGCGACGTCGAGGTAGGAGACCTCCTCGTCGGCCGCGGCCACCGGCGGGATGGTCTCCTCCCGGAAGGCGAGCAGCGCCTTGACGACGCCCGCCAGGCCCGAGGCCACCAGGGTGTGCCCGATGAGTGACTTCACGGCGCCGAGGTGGCAGCCGTCGCCCCCGGCCCGGCGGAAGGCGGACCTCAGGCCCTCCAGCTCGATGGGGTCGCCCAGCGGCGTCCCGGTGCCGTGCGTCTCCAGATAGGCGATCTGCGAGGCGTCGATCCTCTCGCGCTCGTAGAGCTCGGAGATCAGCCGGGACTGCGCCCGGGAACTCGGCGCCATCAGGCCGTTGGTGGTGCCGTTGTGGTTGGTGCCGGTCGCCTCGACCGCTCCGTAGATCCGCAGCCCCCGGGCGCGGGCCTCGTCGTAGCGCATGACGACGAGCGACGCGGCGCCCTCGGCCGGGACGAATCCGTCGGCGGCGTCGGTGAAGGGCAGCGACGCGCCCTCGGGGGAGCTCATCCGGGAACGCTGCGCGAAGCGCAGCACCTCCGGGGTGCTGAAGACCGATACGGCGCCGACGACCGCGGCGCGGCACTGCCGGGCCCGGACGTTGAGCACCGCCTCGTGCAGCGCCGCCAGCGACGAGGAGCACGCGCTGTCCAGCGTGATCGAGGGGCCGTTGATGTCGTAGAAGTAGGAGATACGGCCCGACAGCGTCGAGGGCGCGTTGCCCTGGAAGCTGTGGGTGCCGTACACGATGTCGTCGCGCTGCGCCACCAAGGAGCGGTAGTCGCCGGGCAGCCCGGCGACGAACACGCCGCAGTCCAGGTCGCGCAGGTCCGCGGGCGTCAGATAGCTGTCGTCGACGGCGTGCTGCACCGTCTGCAGCAGGATCCGCTGCTGCGGGTCCATGCACTGCGCCTCGTTCGGCGAGATGCGGAAGAACCGCGCGTCGAAGTCCTGGTGCCCGTCCAGGAAGCCGCCGGTGAAGGAGGCGGCGTCCTCCTCCCCCGCCCAGCGCTCGGTGGTGCCCACGGCGCTGCGGCCGAGCCGCAGGCGGCCCCAGTACTCCTCCAGGCCGTCGCTGCCGGCGAACCGGCAGGCCATGCCGACCACGACGGGGGTGTCGTCCTCAAGCAGCTCGTCCATGCCCACTCTCGATTCCCTGGAGCGCCGTTTCCTTGCCGGTGCTGGTCACTCGAACCAGAACCGGTTCTGTTCGAACGCATAGCCCGGCAGGTGCAGCCGGCCGAACTGCCCGTCGTCGAACATCGTTTCCCACGCGAATTCCTCCCCCTCCACATAACGGTCCCGTAGGGCCTCCAGCGCCGCGCGGTGACCGGGATCCACCGCGTCCGGCAGCGTCACCGGGTGCGTGGCGAGCCGCTGGAGCCGGCACTTGGCCACCTCCTCGGGCTCGGCCTCCTCCAGCCGCCGGCACAGCTCCGAGGTGCTGGAGACGATCCAGGCCATGCGGTACTCGAAGTGGTCACGGCCGGCCAGCAGGGTGTGGGCGATGTCCGCGAGGTCCGCGCCCTGCGCCTCCGGGCCGCGCAGCCACTCCAGCAGGCTGTCCCGCATCCGCGTGAGCGAGGCCCCGGAGCGGGCGCTGAGCGTGATGAGCCAGTGCGGCCGCGACGCCCTGCGGGCCGGTGGCGGGGCGGGCGCCTCGGAGAGCACCGCGTGCGCGTTGGACCCGCCGAACCCGAAGGAGCTGACGCCGGCCACCAGCGGTGTGCTCCGCTCCCACGGCTCGTTCTCCAGCAGCGGCCGGAAGGGCGAACCGTCGAACTCGACGAGCGGGTTGAGCTCCTTGAAGTTGATGTTCGCCGGCAGGTGGCGGTGGCGCAGGCACAGCAGCAGCTTGAGCAGCCCGGCCATACCGGCGGCGGGCTCCAGGTGGCCCACGTTGGTCTTCACCGCGCCCAGCGTGATGCTGCCCGGCTCACGGTCCGGGGCCAGCTCGCCGAACGCGGTCCGCAGCGCGCTGATCTCGATGGGGTCGCCCAGGTTCGTGCCGGTGCCGTGCGTCTCGATGTGGGAGACCCGGGCGGCCAGCTCCGGTGTGTAGACCTTGTTCAGCAGGGCGGCCTGGGCCTCGGGGTTGGGGGCGGTCAGCGAGTTGGAGCGGCCGTCGTGGTTCTCGGCCACCCCCTCGATCACCGCGAGCACGGCGTCGCCGTCCCGCTGGGCGTCGGCGAGCCGCTTGACCACCACGCAGCCCACGCCCTCCGCCCGTACGTAGCCGTTGGCGTCCTTGTCGAAGGTGGCGCAGCGGAAGTCGGGGGAGAGCACCCCCAGTTTGCCCGCCGCGTCGGTGGCGGCCGGGTCGACGAGCACGCTGACGGCGCCCACGAGGGCCATGTCGCACTCCCCCGCCGCGAGCGAGAGCACGCCCCGGTTCAGCGCGACCAGGCCGCTGGAGCAGGCGGTGTCGACCGTCTGGCTCGGGCCGGTGAGGTCGAGCAGATGGGACACGCGGTTGGCGAGCATGGCGTGCGCGTTGCCGGTGACGGTGTACGGGTGGGCCCAGTCCTCGCTGTTCTGCAGCGCGCTCTGGTACTCGCTGAACTGCACTCCGGCGAAGACGCCCACGTCGCGCAGCGCTCCGGGCGCGTAGCCGGCGTCCAGCAGGGCGTTGTAGGCGCTCTGGAGGAAGAGCCGGTGCTGCGGGTCCATGAGCATCGCTTCCCGGGCGGAGAGCCCGAAGAAGGAGTGGTCGAACGCGTCGAAGGCGTCGATGGTGCCGGCGAAGTACTCCTTGTCGCGGTCCTTCCAGCGGTCGACCGGGCGGATGGCGCTGCCGTTCTCGACGAGCAGCTGCCAGAAGTCCGCCAGGTCCGCGCCCGCGGGCATGATGCCGCTCATCCCGATCACGGCGTACCGGCCGCGTCCGGTGTCCGTGGGGCCGTTGCCGGGGTCGGGGTCGGTCCGCGGGATTGTGGCGGTGGCCGTCGCACCGGCGGGCGCGGTGGCCGTCGCAGCACCGGTAGCGGTGGTGCGTGCCCCGGCGGCCTGCGCCGGGACGCCCTGGGCGTGCAGATGGGCGCTCAGCGAGGTGATGCTGCTGTACTTGAACAGGGCGTTGGGCGGGGTCTCCACGCCGAAGCGGGGCCCCAGGTCCCGGGCCAGGTGCTGGAGCATGACCGAGTCGTAGCCGAGACCGCCCCACGTGCTGTCGACGGCGATGTCCTCCGGTCGCAGGCCGGTCTGCGCGCGCACCATCTCCACGAGCTGTGCGCCGATGTCCTCCAGCGTCGCGCCGGGGCGCGGGGCCGGGGCCTCGTCCCGCGCCCGCGGCGCCGGCCGTCCGGCGCCGGGCAGCAGCCGCTGCCTCATCCGCTCCACGTCACCGACGCAGGGGATGACCTGGTGGCAGGTCTTGGGCAGTCCGTCGAGCAGGTCGAGGAACAGCTCCGCGCCGCGCCGCGAGGAGAGCGGCTCCATCCCGAACTGGCCGCGCAGGAATCCGGCGAGCGCCTCGTACTGCTCGCGGCGTTCGTCCTCGGTGTCCAGCCACAGCGGCCAGTTGACGGACAGGCTGAGGCCGCCGCGCTCGCCGTCCGCCACGCGCCGGGCGCGCTCGGCCGCGAACTCGTCGAGGAAGCGGTTGGCGGCGATGTAGTCGCTCTGCCCGGTGTTGCCCATGACGCTGGAGATGGAGGAGAAGACGCAGAAGAAGTCCAGGTCCAGCTGGGCGGTGAACCGGTCCAGGTTCAGCGTTCCCCGCACCTTCGGGGCGAGCACCGCCTCCGCGTCCTTCGCCGACTTGTTCTGCACCAGGGCGTCCCTGATGACGCCTGCGGAGTGGATGACCCCGTCGAGGCCGCCGAAGCGTTCGCGGATCTTCTCGATCAGTTCCCGGGTGCGGTCCGCGTGGACGATGTCCGCCTGCTCGTGGTGCAGCCCCGGTGTCGCGTCGATCCACCGCCGCTGCTCGGCGTCCGGCTCGGAGCGGCCGACGGCGATCACCGTGGCCCGGTACCGCTCGGTCAGGAGTCCGGCGATGGCCCGGCCGATCTTGCCCAGGCCGCCCGTGAGGAGGTAGGTCCCGCCGGTGCGCAGCCGGACGCCGTCGCCGAGGCGGAGTTCCGCCAGCTCGCGCGTCTGGCGGGTGCCGTCCTCCCACCGGACCTCGGTGAGCGGCTCCCGGGCGGCGCGCAGTTCGTCCAGCAGCGGCTCCCAGCCGTCGGCGAGCACGTCACCGGTACCGCGGCGGCGTGCCTGAACGGTGCGGACGTGCGGGTTCTCCTCCGCCAGTCCGTGCAGGAATCCGGCCCCGGCACGCACCTCGGCCGCGTCGGCCTCGCGGGTCACGCCGAGGACCGTGGACGGGGTGCGGCAGGCCTGAAGGGCCTTGGCGAAGGACAGCTGCGACGCCACCGTCCCCTCGCGCCGCAGATCGACCCAGTACAGGTGCTCCAGGCCCAGCTCACCGGTGAGGTGCTGCAGGGCGCGCCGGGCGGCGGTGTCGTCGCCGTCGGGCAGTTCGATCCGGTCCGCCTCGACGACCAGCGCGTCACCGGGTGTCACCCGGATCAGCCGGGTGCCCTCGGGCGGGCGGGGAAGCCGGTGCTCCTGGCCGCGGTCGGTGAGGACGAGGACGTACGGCACCGGGACGTCCGCCGGGCCGTCCGCCGGGCGCGGCCGCCACACCGGGGTGAGCAGCAGTGCGGCGGCGTCGGCGGCCGCGGCGCCGAGGGCCGGTGCGGCCGGGGCCGCGGGGGCGGGCGGCCGGTTCGCGTGGTCGAGCGTGCCGGCCACGCACCGCTCGGCGGCGAAGGGGTAGAGCGGGGCGTCCACCAGCATGCGGACCGGGAACAGCTCCGTGAAGTCGGGGTTCTCTCCGTCGAGGTACGCCGACGCCGCCCTGGCCCAGGGGTCGCCTTCCGGTGCGGTGCCCGGGGAGGTCCCCTCGGTGCTCCGGAGCAGGCCGGCCAGTTGCTCCACGCTCTCGGCCCAGTAGCCGCGCCGGACCCTGAAGTGCTGCCTGGCGCAGCACAGGGTGTAGCTCAGCCCGTACAGGTACGACGCCGTGTCGGGCGCGTCGCGCAGCGCGGTGAGCAGGTGGTCCGCCCGCCGCCGCACGGCCGCCTCGTCCCGCCCGGAGAGCGGGATGAAGTAGCGCGGGAAGCCGGGGGCGGGGCGGGTCTCGCGGGGGGCCACGAACTCCTGGATGATCGCGTGGCCGTTGGCGCCGCCGGCGCCGAACGCGCTCAGTCCGGCGAAGCGGGTGGGGCCGCTTCCCACGGGCCAGGGTGTGGGCTCCTTGACCAGGGCGAAGCGCGAGTCCTCCAGGCGCAGATCGGGGTTCTCGAGTTCGCAGTGGAGTGTGGGCACCAGGGTCCGGTGGGCGAGCTGTTTGACGACCTTGACGAGTCCGGCCATCGCCGCGGCGGACTCCAGGTGCCCGATGTTGCTCTTCACCGAGCCCAGGTGGGCGCGGCCCTGCTCGGGCCCGCCGTACGCCCGCTGCAGTGCGCGCGCCTCGATCGGGTCGCCGAGCCGGGTGCCCGTGCCGTGCGCCTCGACGTAGGTCACCGCGGACGGTTCGATCTCCGCCTGGGCCAGGGCCGAGGCGATCACACGGTGCTGGGCGCGTTCGGACGGCACGGTGAAACCCGCCGTCCTGCCGCCGGCGTTCACCGCCGTCGCACGGATGACGGCGTGCACCCGGTCCCCGTCCCGCAGGGCGTCGGACAGCGGCTTGAGGACGACGGCGGCGGTTCCCTCACCGGGGACGTAGCCGTCCGCCTCCACTCCGAAGGCCTGGCAGTGGCCGGTGGGGCTGAGGAACTTGCCCTCGGACAGCAGGCGGTACTTCCCCGGGTGCGTCATGAGGTTCACGCCGCCGGCCACGGCCATCGCACAGTCCCCGGAGCGGATGCTGCGGACGGCGAGGTGCAGGGCGGTGAGCCCGCCGGAGCACATGGTGTCCAGGGCGACACTGGGGCCGTGCAGGTCGAAGGCGTAGGAGACCCGGTTGGCGATGGCGGCGAACGAGCTGCCGATCACCCGGTCGGGAGCGGTGAGATCCTGGTAGTGGCCGAACATGGCGGCCACGAAGACGCCCACGTCGTCGGTCGGCCGGGCGAAGTACCCGGAGTCCTCCAGGGCGTGGTAGACGGACTGCAGGAAGCGGCGCTCCTGCGGGTCCATGAACCGCGCCTCCAGAGGCGCGATGTTGAAGAAGACGGGGTCGAAGTCCAGGGCGTGGTCGAGGAATCCGCCGTGGCGGCCGTAGGCGGTGCCCGGTTCGTCCGGTGAGAAGGAGTGGTTCTCGCGCCAGTCCCAGCGGTCGCCGGGGACGACCCGTACCGCGTCCTCGCCCCTGAGCAGCGCCTGCCAGAACGCCTCGGTGTCGGCGCCGCCGGGGAACTCCCCGGCCATCCCGACGATGGCGATGTCGTCGGGTCGGTAGGCGTCCGCCTCGGGGGCGGCGTCCTTCGGCACGGGGGCCACGGACGACGCCGGCTCCGCCCGCCCGTCGGCGGGCCGGGGCCGCGTCCCGGTCGTGGGGGGCGCCGGCGGATCTGCGGGAGCGGGAGCGCCGGGCGCCTGCGGGGCCACAGCCGCGAAAGCACCCCCGGCCTCGGGTGCCTGCGGGGCCACGGCCGCGGGAGCACCGGCGGCCGCCGGTGCCTGCGGCTGCTCACGGGTGAGCAGGGGCTCCAGCTCGGCGGAGAAGTTCTCGACCAGGTACGCGCCGAGTGCCGCGACCGTCGGGTACTCGAAGAGGACCGCGCGGCTCAGCCGGGACGACCCGGCGATGTCCAGGCGGATCTCGAGGTCCCTGCTGATGTGGATGCTGGCGACGCTGTCCAGCCCCCGGTCCAGCAGGTTGTCGTCGTCGCGCAGATGCCGCAGGCCGCTGTGCCGGGTGACGAGTTCCCGCAGCCACCGCGTCGTACGGGCGAGCAGGTCCGGGGCGGGGGAACCGGCCCCGGCGGGTGCGTCCGCGGCGACGCCCGCCGACGCGGCGGACGTGTCGGCGTCGGTGCCCAGACGCACCTGCCCGTCGTAGACGACCAGCTGACGCGTCCCGGTGGCGAGAGCCGACATCAGCGCGTCGCAGGCCTGCTCGGGAGGCATCGCCCGCAGCCCGGAGCCGTCGTCCGGCATCCGCATGCCGTCGGTGTCCCACAGACCCCAGTTGATGCTGTACCAGTCGGGCCGGTGCGCGGACAGCCGGTCGAGGAACGCGTTGGCCGCCCCGTAGGCGCTCTGGCCGGTGTTTCCCGTGACACTCGTCAGCGAGCTGAAGTTCACCACCATGCCGGGCCGGTGCGCACCGGTCAGGGCCGCCAGGTTGAGGCCGGTGGCCACCTTCGGCCGCAGGACGTTCTCCAGGCGGTCGGGGGTCAGGTGGTACAGCAGGCAGTCGTCCAGCACTCCGGCGAGGTTGAACACCGCCTTGACGGGCCCGAACCGGTCGTGGATGTAGCGCAGGGCGCCGTCGAGCGCCTCGGGATCGTGGGCCGCGGCGCGAAGGTAGCTGCGTACGCCCGCTTCCTTCAGCGCCTCCTGCGCCTGGGGGTCCAGGGTGCCGCGTCCGAGGACGAACACCTCGGCGCCGCAGCGCCGGCTCAGGTACCGGGACAGATGACGTCCGATGCCTCCGGCGCCGCCGATGACCACGACGGGGTCGCCGTCGCCGAACACCTCACCCGGCCGCACGGGTTCCATCGGCCGCGGCAGGTGGCCGAGGCGCGCGATCCGGTCTCCCCCGGCCCGCAGCACCGCCCCCGGGTGGCGGGCACCGGCCGCGATCCACGCGCGCAGCCGCTGCGCGGTGACGGGGTCGGCGCACTCGACCGCCGTGTGGACGAGCGGGCATTCCAGCGCGGCCGTCCGGGCCATGCCGTCGAGCAGCGAGGGGAGCACGTCGTCCGTACGGGACAGCGTGACGAGGCGGACCGGGCGCCCCGACTCGCGTACGGCCTGGAGCAGGGCCAGGCAGGCGCGTGCGAACCGCACCGCCGCGCCGTACTGCGGCGCGGCGGTGGACGGCCCGTCGCCCCATGCCACCACCAGGGTGGTGGCATGGGCGACGCGCCGCCGCAGTTCCTGCCCGAGCCGGTCCTCGCTCTCCGTGACGGGGTCGGCGTACCAGCACTCGGCGCCGATGGAGCGGGCCGCCGACGCGATGTCATCCCGGTCGGTGACCACCACAGTGGCGCCGGCCGGCTCGCCGGACGGGTCCGGGACGGTGAGGTCGGTGTACCGAGGTGCTAGCGATTCCATGGGTCATCCCCGTTTGAGAAAGTGAGGTCGCAACAGGCCGGAAGGTGTTCGCTCAGACACCCATGAATTCCTTGATGCCGCGGAACTGCCCGGCGGCGGGCGCGTCGTCCGGGAAGGGGTGCGCGACGCCCAGCCGGTCCGCGATCACCATGCCGGAGACGATCGCCCCCTCGTGCCCGGTGACGCTGGTGTCGGTGCCGCAGAACCAGAGGTTGTTCAGGCCCTGGATCCGGCTCAGCTGCTTCTTGCGGCGCACGTCCTGCGGACGGAGCTGGGGAAGCTTCCAGCTGCGGCGGACGATGACGCTCTCGGGGTCGATCTCCTCCTGCGGGTCGAAGGTGATCAGGATGGGTGAGGTGACGTCCCGGTAGGGGTGGAGCACGTTGCAGTTACGGGTGAGGCTCCCCATCTGCTCCTCGGCGCGGTCGAGGTCGAACCCCGGCGGCATCCGGAACTGGCAGTAGGCGTCGCCGCCCACCGGGCTGAGCCAGCTCTCGTCCTGGTGCAGCACGCTCTCGACGGGAACGTACGCGAAGTCCCCGAGCAGTTCCCGGTACCGGGGGTCGGACGTGCGCAGCAGGCCCAGCGTCACGTCCGCGTGCGTGGCGAACACGACCTGGTCGAACCGGTGCTCCTGCCCGCCGGCCACCACCGTCACGCCGGAGTCCGCCGGAACGACGGCTTCGACGGGCGTGTTCAGCCGGATCCGGTCGCCCAGCTCGCTCTCGATCCTGGCCAGGTAGCCGTGGATGCCGCCCTCGGCCTTGCGCCAGTACCCGGCGGAGAAGAAGGAGAGCAGGTTCATGCTGAACGACAGCGCGACGTACATGAGGTTGTAGTCGAGGGACGGCGCGTGACAGCCCGAGTAGATGCTCAGGATGGGGTTCATCGCCCGGTACTTGAAGCTCTTGGAGTACCCGTTCTTGTCCAGGTACTCGCCGATGCTCATGTTCTTGTACGCGTCGTCGCCCGAGGTGGGCAGCTGGTTCATCTCCTGGTGGAACCGGTCGAACTCCTCGTGCAGCTCCTCGCGCAGCCGGCCGAGGAAGTTGAGGTTGTTCCACGACTGCTGCTCACCGGGGAAGTCCACGTGCACGGAGGACGGGGCGACGTAGGTGCCGATGCCGAAGTCGGTCAGCAGCCGGAACAGGTTGGGCGAGAGCTTCTCGTTGAAGTGCTCCACGCCCATGTCCACGTGGACGGTGCCCTGCTCCGTCTCGATCGGGTGGCTGTAGGCGTGCCCGCCCAGGTACTCGCCCGCCTCGAAGAGCGTGACGTCGTACTGCCGGGCCAGCAGCCAGGCCGCGACGGCGCCGGAGCCGCCACCACCGATGACGGCGATCCTGCTGTTCTTTGTTTCCACGGTCATCGTCATCACTTCCCGGTCTCGGCCTGCGGCGAGGATTCGTCGCCGAGGATCTCTGCGCTCAATTTGGTCAGCACCCGGCCGGGACCGACCTCTTCGAAGGTCTTGTGGCCCGTACGGGCCAGATACGTCACGGTCTGCCGCCACCGCACCGGCTTCACGAGCTGGAAGACCATCTCCTCCAGCAGATGCCCGGCGCCCAGGGTCCGGCCGCTCGTCGTGGAGACCACGGCCTTGGCGGGCGGCGCGAACTGTCTGTCGCGCAGGAACCGCGCGAACTCGCACCGGGCCGGCTCCATGTGGCGGGAGTGGAAGGCCCCGCTGACCGGCAGCCATACACAGCGGTGGCCGAGCTCCTCGAGCCGCGGCACCAGCTCCTCCAGGCGCGGCTTCGCCGCGCTGAGGACGACCTGGTCCGGGCTGTTGTAGTTGGCCACGTCCACGTCGAAGAACTCCAGCTGGACGAGGTGGTCGTCGATGTCGTCCGCCTGCGGTCCGAGGACCGCCACCATCGCCCCGCCCCGCGCCTCCTGCATGAGGGCGCCGCGCTTGGCCACGATCTCCAGTCCCTCGAAGAGGTCGAAGACCTTGGCCGCGAAGAGCGCCGGGTACAGCCCCAGGCTGTGGCCCGTCACGCACCGCACCTGCTCGTCCCCGTGCTCCTCTGCGTACGCCAGGTACATCAGGCAGCTGACGAAATAGATCGCCTGCTGCGTGTACGCGGTCTCGTTCAGCAGCCCGTCCGGGTCCTTCAGGCACAGCTCGCGCAGGGAGTGGCCGACGATCTCGTCGGCCCTGTCGCACAGCCGGGGATAGGCGTCGAACACCTCCTGGCCCATGCCCAGGCGCTGTGAGCCCTGCCCGGGGAACATCACGACATCGCTGGTCATCGCCGCCCCCGTCAGTTCAGCTCGACGACGGTGAAGGGCGCGGAGGCGGCCCCGGGCGCCGGGGCCGGCCGCCCGGCCTCCGGGACGCTGCCGTCGATCGCCACGGACACCACTTCCTCCAGGGCCAGGAGGACGTCGCCGTGCTCGTCGGTGAAGAAGAAGTCGTACGTGCGGGTCCGCCGGGAGGTGCCGCCGGGCCGGGCCACGCAGTGGCAGTACACCGCCTCGTCCCGTGGGGCCCGGAGCACCGTCAGCCGTCCCAGGTGGTAGGGGACGAACACGGGCCCGCCCGCCTCCTGTCCGGCCGCCAGCAGAATGGACAGCTGCATTCCGCAGTCGAGGAGCGCGGGCGACACGCCGTACCCCCAGTCGCGGTCCACGTGGATGAAGGCCCGTACCGCGTCCGCTCCGACCTCGGCCCAGCGCACGCCGCGCAGCGGTTCGCCGTAGTCGTAGCCGAGCCGTCGGAAGGCGTCGTAGATCTCCCGCCCGTGCAGCCTGCGGTCGGCGGCGGGCGGGCCGGGCGGGCCGGCGACCGCGGCGGGCGCCCACACCTCGGCCGTGCAGTGCACGTCGCCCGTGGCACGGTCGACGAGCGACAGCTCGCCGCCGCGCTCCCGGACCTCGACGGCCCCGGGGTCGGTGATCCTCTTCTGCCAGAGCACGTTCCCGAGGGCGCGGCCCTCCGCCCGCTCGGCGAGGGCCGCGAGGGTCCAGGCCGCCGGCGCCATGGTCACGCCGTCGATCCGGTGGGCGGACACCAGCGAGGACAGGGAGCCGAAGCCGGACTCCACGGAGTCGACCCAGTGGCGGTGGCGCAGGAACGGGTACGGGGGCAGCTCGACGGGGGCGGCCTCGGTGTAGTAGCTGTCCCAGTCCGGGGAGCCGCCCGACTCGTACAGGGCCGCGATGTCCTCGGCCGTGCGGGCGTTCAGCTCCCGCGCCGTCCCTGCCGTCGTGGCCGTCGTGGCCCGGGGCCCGGGGCGGCGCTGCAGGTCCTGTCCGAGGCCGCGGACGAGCTCGTCCTGGTCACGGCAGACGATCGCCACGCGGTGCGCGAAGCTGTCGCGGCGGCACGCGAGCGTGTGGGCCAGGGCGTCCATGTCCACCTGGCGCCCGCGCAGCCACTCGCGCAGCTCGTCCATGGCCAGCTGCAGTCCGGCGGCGCTGTGGTGCGAGAGCGGGATGACGTAGCAGTCCCGTCGCGCGCCGGTGGCGGCCGCCTCGACCGCGGTCTGCTCGGGCACCCCGCGCAGCACCACATGGGCGTTGGCCCCGCCGGCGCCGAAGGAGCTCACGGCGGACACCAGGGGAAGGTCCGCGGGCCAGCTCTCGCGCCGCGTGACGAGCGTGAAGGGCGTGGCCGCGAAGTCCAGGTGCGGGTTGGTGCGTTCCGCGTGCAGCGAGGGCACCAGGGATCCGTGGCGCATCTGGAGCACCGCCTTGAGCACTCCGCTCAGGCCGGCCGCCGACTCGAGGTGGCCGACGTTGGACTTCACCGAGCCCAGCCGGATCCGCTGGATCCCGGCCCCGGCGTAGGCCTTGGTGAGGGCCCGCAGTTCGATGGGGTCACCCAGCGCGGTGCCGGTGCCGTGGGCCTCGACGTAGCCCACCTCCTCGGGGGAGGTGCCCGCCGCCGCGAGCGCCTTGGTGACCACGGCGTACTGGGCCTCGGGGTTCGGCGCGGTGTAGCCGTTCGCCCGGCCGCCGGCGTTGACCGCGGAGCCGCTGATGACGGCGTGGACGCGGTCCCCGTCGCGCAGGGCGTCCTCGGCCGGCCTGAGCACCAGGCTGATGACGCCCTCGCCGTCCACGAAACCGTCGGCCCCGGCGCCGAAGGGCCGGCACTCCCCGGTGCGCGACAGCATCTCCAGGCCGCACAGGAGCTGGTACTGGCGGGGGTGCGTGATGAGGTTGACGCCGCTGACGACAGCGCGGTCGCACTCCCCCGTGCGCAGGGACTGGCAGGCGAGGTGCAGCGCGGTCAGGGACGCCGAGCAGGCGGTGTCGACGGCCATGCTGGGCCCGTGCCAGTCGAAGTGGTACGAGGCGCGGTTGGCCATCGACCAGAACGTCGAGGTGGGCGGCTGCGCACCGGGGGCGGTGGGCGTGTGCCAGGCGTATCCGCCGTTCATGACCCCGACGAACACTCCCGTGTCGCTGCCGGCGAGCCGGGCGCGGGTGTACCCGGCGTCCAGGACCGCCAGGTAGGTCTGTTCCAGGACGAGCCGTTCCTGGGGGTCCATGCGCGCCGCGTCGTGGGGCGTGATGCTGAAGAACGTGTGGTCGAACGCGTCGATGTCGTCGACGAAGGCGCCGCGTTCGGTGTACGAGACGGGCTCAGGGCCGTCCGCCAGGCGCGCGCCGAAGCGCTCCGGGGGCACGGTGGACGTGCAGTCCAGGCCCTCGGACAGGTTGTCCCAGAACTCCTTGGCGTTCGACGCCTTGGGCAGCCGTGCGGCGATGCCGACGATGGCGATGTCGCCGGGCCGCGGTACGAAGTCGGCGGTGGGCGGGGCGCTCCGCCGGCCGTGCCGCGATGTGCCGTCGGTCGCCACCGGCCGAAGGGGCTCGACGGCCTCCGGGGCCTCGGCGGCGGCGACGGGGAACGCCTCGGCGACCTTCTCGGCGTACTCGGTGACCAGGTACTCCACCAGCCGCCCCACCGTCGGGTACTCGAACCACACCGTCGCGGGCACATACCCCACCCGCTCACGCAACGGCTTCAACAACTCCATCGAGATCAGCGAATCGATCCCCATGTCCCGGAACGGACGATCCCGCTCGACCTCCGCCACCTCGAAACGCATCGTCTCCGCGATCACCCCACGGACGAACCGCTCCACCTCCTCCCGCACGTCACCGGTGGCCGCCGCGGACGGGGAAGGCGGCTGCTCGGCGGCGGCGACGGGGAACGCCTCAGCGACCTTCTCGGCGTACTCGGTGACCAGGTACTCCACCAGCCGCCCCACCGTCGGGTACTCGAACCACACCGTCGCGGGCACATACCCCACCCGCTCACGCAACGGCTTCAACAACTCCATCGAGATCAGCGAATCGATCCCCATGTCCCGGAACGGACGATCACGCTCGACCTCCGCCACCTCGAAACGCATCGTCTCCGCGATCACCCCACGGACGAAACGCTCCACCTCGTCGCGCACCTCACCCGCATCGCCCACCACCGGCCGGGGCTCGGCGGCCTCGGGGGCCCGGTCGGCCTCGGTGGCTTCGGTGGCCGGGGCGGCGGCGGTCTCGGCGCGCGGCTCGTCCGCCGCGCCGGCCAGCGCGACCAGGACCTGCTGTCCGTCGCCGCCGTGGGGCCGTACGGCGACGAAGCCGGCCTCGTGCATGAGCGAGCGCCACTGGTCGCTGCCGAGCAGGGGGCTGTGCTCGATGCGGTACGGGTCGTTGCTGAGCCACCAGCCGTCGGTGAGACCGAAGGTGAGCGTGGCGTAGTCCTGCCGTGTCGTGATCTCGTTGAGTACGAGGATTCCGCCCTCCCGCAGCGCCGTGCGCACGTTCCGGAGCGTGCCGGGGACGTTCGACGTCGCGTGCAGGACGTTGGTGGCCACGACGATGTCGAAGGACCCGGCGTACTCCTCCGGCGGGTTCTCGATGTCGCAGATCTCGTAGGAGAGGAACGGATAGTCGCCGCCGAAGGCGTCGCGGGCCTTGTGCAGGAACGCGTACGACAGGTCGGTGAAGTGGTAGCTCACCTGGCGCGGATCCAGCTTCGGCAGCACGAACTTGGTGGTGCTGCCGGTGCCCGCCCCGATCTCCAGGATGCGCAGCGGCCGCCCCGCCGAGCGGCGCTGGAAATTGGCGACGACCTGCGCGCAGATCCGGTTGAAGTAGTCGGCGATGGGGTTGCTCTGGTACACGGGCGCGACGAGGTCGAAGGAGCCGTCGGGGAAGAGCACCTCCACCGCGTCGGTGGCGCCGCTCAGCACGTCGGGCAGCTGGTCGAGGCAGCGGTCGAGAAGCGTGAGGTGGCCCTCCAGCTCCGGGTAGTCGCGCAGCAGGGCGTTCCGGGGCAGGGACCGCGCCGAGGGCATCGCGCCGATGGCGTCCCTCAGCTTCGCGTACTTGGCGATCGTCGTCGGCGGCAGCGGCACCTGCCGCAGCCGCCAGCGGGTGTACGCCTCCAGCCGCTCGGAGAGGTCCCGGTTGCGGGCGACGTCCGTGTCGTCGCCCCTGAAGGCCGGCACCACGTCGTCGAGAACTCCCGGGGAGCCGGCGGGCGATGCCTCGGCGGCGGGCGATTCCCAGGTGATGGGCGATTCCGCGGCGGCGGGGGATTCCGCGGCGGCGGGCTTGTGCGGCGTGATTCCCATGCGCTCCAACGCCTCTTCCGTTCCTTTCACACACGTGATCCGTCGGTGATCGCTCGCGAGGAACCGCTCGATGACCGCCAGTCCCTCGGCCGGGTCGATCGAGCCGATCCCGAGCCCTTGCATCCGCTCCCGGTATTCCGGCTTCGCGACGACCCCGATCTCGCCCCAGTAGCCCCAGTTGATGACCTTGGCGTCGATCAGCAGGGCCTGGTGGAGGAGGTCCGCGTAGGCGTCCTTGGCCACGCACGCGGCGGCGTAATTGCCCTGGCCGGCACTGGCGATATGGGCCTGGACGGAGGAGAAGAAGAGGCAGAAGTCGAGGTCCCTGCCGCGCAGGGCGTCCACCAGGTGGTGGGTGCCGTGCAGCTTCGGGCGCAGTACGTCGAGCAGCACCTGCTCGCTCATGGTGGCGAGGGTGGCGTCCTGGAGTACGAGCGCGGAGTGCACGACGCCGTGGATGACCTCATGGGCGTCGAGCGCGCGCTTGAGTGCCGGGCCGTCGGTCAGGTCGGCCTGGTGGTAGTGGACCGCACGGGCGCCGAGCTCCCGCAGGTGCTCTTCGGCCTGGGTGAAGTGCTCGGCCGGGCGGCGGCCGATCACGACCACCTCGGCCCGGTAGACGGCGGCCAGGTGCTCGGCGAGCAGGCCGCCGAGTCCGCCGGTGCCGCCCAGGATGACGTAGGTGCCCCCGCTCCTGAAGGCCGGGCGGGCCGGCGGGCCGCCGAGGGACGCGGGCTCCATCGACGCGACGGCGTACTCGTCGCCGCGCAGGCACACGGGCCGGCCCGGCACGGTCGGCAGGGGCCGGTCCAGGGCTTCCGCCAGCGACGACGCGGTGAGGTCCGCGAGGCAGAAGACGCGCACCGCCCAGTCGGGCCGCTCCTTGGCGAGGGCCTGGGCCAGGCCGACGTACACGCCGTCCGCGGGATGGGTGGCGGCGGGGAACAGCGGGCTGTGCACCGCCTTGTCGGTGAACACGTCGAGGCGGACCCGTGGCCACCGGTCGAGGGCGTGGACGAGTTCGAGGAAGGTTGTGAGGTCCGCGTCGTGGATCCCGTCGGCCCACGAGGTGCGGCTGACGAACACCAGGTGCTCGTCGGCGGCCGGGGCGAGGGCGAGTCCGGTCACCACCGCGCTGTCGAGCCGCAGCACCCTGCCGGTCCCGCACCGTTCCGTCATTTCCCGCAGTTCCTGGTACAGCCGGTGCTGTCCGGGCGGCACCAGGAAGGTCCGCGGGCCGTCCTCGGCGGCCCCGGGCGGGTCCAGTTCGCCCCGCGTCCACCGCGGGGCGAACACGATCGGGTCCACGGCGGCACGACGGACCAGCGAGACATCGGGGCGCGCTGTACCGGACGCGGCGTTTTCGCTTCGCCATTCGTTGCGACTCAACAAAATCCCCTATGTCTAGGATTCACTGCGGGAAGTGCGCCGTCATACGGCCGCACGCAGCCGGCCGGACGCCGAGTTCAGAGAGCGGGCTTCACACCGAGGTCGTATACGGAGAGAAGTGGTCCGTAATCCTCGTCGAATACCGTGAAGCTGGTCCTGAAGGGCGAGAGCTTTTCCGTCAGGACGAAAGCAGAGGCGGCGGGAAATCGCGCCGGAGCGTGAAAGATCATATATCCCATGGAGAAAGGCATCAAGCTGTCACGGTGCTCTCCGATGGAAATGGCCATGCCCGACTGGAAGGAACAGTCGAGGAGGTTCACCAGCCCCATCGGCGTGCCGTCGTTGTGCGACATCCAGGCCAACGACCGCTGTCCGTACCGCTGCACATAGGTATTGCGGCGGAAGTACGGGCCGTAGTCGATGCCCATTTTCGAGAACTCTTCGTAGATTTCCCGGCGGGTGAGATGGGACCGGGTGTTCGCGCAGATCTCGTCGCGGACCTCCAGGCCCACGGCCGGGGCGCGGTCCTGCCTCTCGAACAGCAGCGTGCCCATGCCGCAGAGCGCGCCGCGGTGGGTGACGGTGTAGTCCACCGCCGTCGCGCCGGGTTCGGAGCGGAAGGCCACGAAGAGCTCGTCCAACGGCTCGTCACCGGCGATCGGCCGCAGCCAGGCGGCGTCCCTGACGGCGAAGGTCCGCGCGTCGGGGTGGAGCAGGGCGGCCCCGCGCAGCGCCATCTCCAGGCAGGCGACACCGGGCAGCACGCGCCGGCCGCCCACCAGGTGCTCGCTCAGGTAGGTGTGATCGGGGTCGATCCGCGCCCGGAAGGTGCCCGGCTCACCGGTGGCGGTCAGCCGGATCGGCTCCACGGCGGCGGAGCGTGCGCCGTGGCCGGTCGCCTCGTGGGCTTCTGTCGTCATGCCGTTCGTCCCTCATCCGTGAACCAGAGATCCGTTTCTTCGAACGGATAGGCGGGCAGCCGCAGTCGGCGCGGCGTGTGCGGCGCGAACAGCGCCCGCCAGTCGGGCTGTCCGCCGGCCAGGTACCGCTCGCGGGCCGTCCCGGGAGTCGTCCCGGGGGTCGTCCCGGCGGCCGGCCGCCGCGCGTCCCGTTCCCGCTCCCCTGGCGGCGCGTGGACCGGTTCGCCCGCCGTGCGCAGTGCGTGCACCAGCTCGTCGCCGGAGGACGGGCACCATGCCAGGCGGTACGCCAGGTGCTCCCTGCGGCACAGGGTGTACGAGAGGTCGAGCAGGTCCTCGTCCGACAGCGGCCCGGTCCGCTCGATGTGGTCGAGCAGTGCGGCCGTCAGCCTGCGCAGCGCCCGCGGGGTGCGCGCCGACAGCGGGACGAGGCGGGGCTCGGCGGGGGCTTCGCGCCGGGCGGGAGGGCTCGGCGGCGCGGAGAGCACGACGTGCGCGTTGGTGCCGCCGAAGCCGAAGGAGCTGATCCCGGCCACGCGGTCGCCGCCATCGCGGTCGCCGTCGCTGCCGTCCCCGTCGCCGTCCCCGTCGCCGTCGCCGTCGCCGTCCCAGGAGACCGTCTTGTGCACCACCTCGAAAGGGGTGCCCTCCAGGTCGATGCCGGGATTGAGCTCCTGGAAGTGCAGGTTGGCCGGCAGGGTCCGGTGCTCGAAGGCCTTGATGACCTTGATGACGGAAGCGACTCCCGCGGCGGGCTCCAGGTGCCCGATGTGGGACTTGACCGCGCCGAGCCGGACGCGGCGCCCCGCGGGCCGCGGCACCAGGTGCTCCCAGGCCCGCTTCAGCGCGTCGATCTCGATCGCGTCACCGAGCACCGTTCCCGTTCCGTGGGTCTCGATGTAACCGGTGCGGGCGGCGAGTTCGGGGGTGTAGGCGTCCAGGAGCAGGCTGTACTGGGCATTGGGGTTCGGTGCGGTGAGCGAGTTGGCGCGGCCTCCGTGGTTCTCCGCCACGCTCTCGATCACCGCGCGGATGTCGTCGCCGTCGGCGAGGGCGTCCTCCAGGCGCTTGACCAGGAAGCTTCCGTAGCCCTCACCGCGCACGTAGCCGTTGGCCGAGGCGTCGAAGGCCGCGCACCGGTGGTCGGGGGAGAGGAATCGCGCCGAGTGGAGCCCCTCGTTGATCTGGGAGTCGAGGATGAGGTTCACGCCGCCGACCACGGCCGCGTCGCAGACCCCGGCACGCAGATCGCGGCAGGCCTTGACCAGCGCCACCAGGGATCCGGAGCAGGCGGTGTCGAGGACCGTGGAGGGTCCGTGCCAGTCGAACCAGGAGGAGATCCTGTTCGCGATGAGGCTCATGGAGTGCCCCACCAGCGAGTACGGGATCTGCCGCGCGTCCGCCCTGGCCTGGAGCAGCGCGTAGTCGTTGCCGGTGGCCGCCATGTAGCAGCCGGTACGCGAGCCGCTCAGCTCGGAGGCGGCGTACCCGGCGTCCTCCAGCGTGTGCCAGACGGACTGCAGCAGCAGCCGCTGCCGCGGGTCCATCCAGCTCGCCTCCCGTGGCGAGATGGAGAAGAACCTGGCGTCGAACCCCTTGATCCCGGGGAGGAATCCGGCGCTCTCGCCGGGCAGTTCGCGCTCGGAGGCGGCCGGTCCGACGCAGTCCCGTCCGTCGAGCAGGGTCTGCCAGAACGCCTCGGGGTCCGGCCCGCCGGGCAGGACCGCGGAGAGGCCGACGATGGCCAGGCGGCCGTCGGCGCCGGTCCGGTCCGGCGCCGCCGCGGGGCGCGGCGCGGCGGCCGGTTGGGCGTCCGCCCGGCCGGCCCGGCCGCCGGACAGCCGCGCGACGGTCTCGGCGACGTTGCGCAGGGTGTTCATCCGGTAGAAGTCGTGCGCGTGGACGACGACCCCGTACCGTTCGCTGATCCGCGCGGCGAGGACGTTGTAGCCGAGCGAGGTGACGCCCTGATACCCGAGGGGCCGGTCGGCGTCCGGCTGCGGCAGGCCCAGTTCAGCGGCGACGAGCCGGCGCAGCTCGGCGAGGAGGTCCTGCCCGCCCGCCTCGCCGGTGTCCGCCCCGGCCCGCTCCTCGCCGGCCGCCGGCGGGGGCGCCTCGTCCGTCGGGTACAGGTCCAGCGAGGCGAGGGGGGCCTCGCTCAGCTTCTTGACGTCGGTCTTGCCGTTGGCCGTCAGCGGGATCGCGCCGAGCCGGTGCACGGCCTGCGGCACCATGTAGTACGGCAGGGTGTCCCGGCAGCGCTCCCGCACCGCCGCGGCGTCGAAGTGCTCGGAGGCGGGCAGCCACACGAAGCAGCGCAGGTGCGGCTCGGGCTGTGGCCGTACGACGGCGACGACGGTCGCGGACGGGGCCTGGGCCGCCACCGCGGCGGCCACCTCGTCGAGTTCGATCCGGTGGCCGTTGACCTTGCGCTGGCCGTCCTTGCGGGAGACGTAGGTGAGGTGCGACGGTCCTTCGTGGCGGACCAGGTCGCCGGTCCGGTAGGAGGGCGTGCCGTCGGGCAGCGTGCCGAAGGCCGCCGCCGGGGCGTTCAGATAGCCCTGCGCCACGGAGTCGCCGGCGATCATCAGTTCGCCCCGCATGCCCGGGGCGACGGACCGCCCGTCGGCGTCCACCACGTAGTACCGGGTGCCGAGCGCGGGCTCGCCCAGATGGATGCGCCCGGCGTCGGTCACGCGCTGCCAGCTCGCCCAGATGGTCGCCTCGGTCGGGCCGTACATGTTGTAGACGGCGGCGCTCTGGTCCAGCAGGTACTGCGCGAGGTCGCGGTCCAGGGCCTCCCCGCCGCACAGCAGGGTCATGGGCCGACGCGCCCGCCAGCCGACGGCCTTCAGGATGCGCCAGGTGGACGGCGTGGCCTGGACGACGGTGGCACCGCTGCTGTCGATACGCTCGGCCAGCGCGGTCCCGCTGGTCCTGGCCTCGTCGGACAGCACCTGGACGCTCGCGCCGCACAGCAGCGGCAGGAGGATCTCCAGGAGCGAGATGTCGAAGCCGATCGGGGTCAGGGCCACGATGCGGTCGTCCGGGCGCATCCCGGGGTCCTGGCGCACGGAGTGCAGGAAGTTGACGAGGTTGCCCTCGCTGACCGCCACGCCCTTGGGGGTGCCGGTCGATCCCGAGGTGAACATCACGTAGGCGGTGCGGCCGGCGTCGGCCTCGGTCGCCGGCCAGGCGTCGCTCCGCTGCGGGCCGGGGGCCTCGGTCGCCGGCCAGGCGTCCCTCGGCTGCGGGGCGGGGGACGCGGCCGGCGGCGCGCCGTCCACCTCCCGCCTGGGTATGTGGGGGAACAGCCGTGCCGCCCGGCCCCGGGTCGCCGCGTCCACCAGGATGACGCCGAGTTCCGCGGTCTCGGCCATGTACGCGAGCCTGCTGTCCGGCAGCCGCGGGTCCAGCGGTACGAACGTGCGGCGCAGCGCCAGCGCGGTCAGGTAGGCGACGGGGATCGCGGCCGACCGCTCCAGGAACACGCCGACCGGCCGCTCCTGCGTCCGGGCGCCGTCAGGAGCCGGGGCACCGTCGGGGGCCAGGGTGCGGCCGAGCCGGTGCGCGGCGCCGAGCAGTTCGCCGTAGGTGAGCGACCGGTGGTCGTCCACGACGGCCACCCGGTCCGGGGCCGCTCCCGCGGCCTCGACCAGGGCCGCGCCCAGGCCCGCGTGGGCCGGGACGGTCGGGACGGCTCCCTCGGCCACCGGTTCCAGCGGGCGCGACAGGTCGCACTGCGACGGCGGCCGGTGCGGCTCGGCGGTCACGAACCGGGCCATGCGCAGGAAGTTGGTCGCCAGCGCCGACAGGGCCTCGGGCGACAGCACGCGCGTGGAGGAGTCGAAGGAGAGGTGGATGCCCTGTTCGTCGGAGCTGAAGTTGACGCTCAGGTCGCTCGAACTGCCGGTGTCGGGCTTGCGGACCCAGGAGACGTCCACCCCCGTCAGCTCCAACGCCGCGGTCGGCAGCATCGCGGAGGAGGAGTTCACCACGAGATTGAGCGCGCTGCCGCCCTGGTCCACCGCGGGACCGTGCCCGGTCGCGGCCAGGGCGAGCAGGTCGGACGTCGGGAAGCCCTGGTGGTCCCGCAGTTCCTCCCGCTGCGTGCGCACCTGCTCCAGCACCGACAGCGCGGACCGCTCCGCCGGGGCGTCCAGCCACAGCGGCAGCAGATTGGTGTGACAGCCGTAGGGGGCTCCGTAGGCCCGCGTGTCCACGGTGTGCGCGACCACGACGCTCCGGTCGTCGCCGTCGCCGCAGGCATGCACGAGGGCACCGGTGACGCCGACGACGAACTGGAGCAGGCTCAGCTCGTTGTGGCGCAGGAACCGGTGGATGTCCTCGGCCTGTTCGCCGGTGATCGTCTCCTTGACGGCGATGCGGCGGCCGCCCTGGTGGGGCGCCGCGGAGGAGAAGGGCAGCGGCTGGTGCAGCCGGCGGCCCGCCAGCGTCGACCGCCAGTAGGACGCGTCCGCGGCGGCGTCGGACACCACCGCGCCGAACGACCGTTCAAGGACCGGGGCCTCGCCCCGCCAGCAGGCGCTGAGGGCGGCGAGGAACGGCGCGTAGCACCCGCCGTCGAACACCACGTGGCTGAAATCCAGGCGGAGCAACAGCTTTTGTCCGGACTCCCGCCAGCACCGGAAGCGGAAGAGCTCCTGGCCGGTGGGGTCGATACCGCCGGAGTCGAGGAGGTCGCCCCGGCGCTCGCAGCGCCGCAGCACCCGCCGGGGCACCGGACGGCTCTTCGCCACCAGCTCCCCGCCGACTTCGGTGAAATAGCTGAGAAGCCGCGGGAACGCGGTGGAGACCACGTCCCGCAGTGCGTCGTCGAGACGGTCGGTGTCGACGTCTCCGGTCAGCGCGTACACATAGCTGACGGTGAGTCCCGGGTCATCGGGATTCTGCTGGTACCGATTCCACTGAAAGCGCTCGTAGGCGCTTGCCTGACGCTCCGTCATGCCAATTCAGACCTTTCAACCGCCCAGGCCACCGAGTAATTTGTACACCGCCCCGGATCACCCGCACTCGAATGCCGGTAGATTCCTGGTGGATCTTGCGGGGCAACGCCGCACCGCGCACATAATGCCGTGCGGAAATCGCGTGTCACCAGCATGCACAGGTCCGGCGCGCTCTCGCGTGTTCAACTGCCGACGAACCGCAATTGAACACCCGCGAATTGAGCGAAATTCAAGCGTTCGGCCTTGAGGAAATTCCGCCTGAGTGCCCATCGGAGGTTCACACGTGCTGCTCTCGGAAGACGACGTGGCGCTGTTCGCGCGGGTCAGCGGCGACCGGAACGCGCTGCACTGCTCGCCGGGCCACGCCCGCCGTACGCCTTTCGGCCGGACCGTCGCACACGGCGTCCTCGCGGCCCTGGCGACGCTGGACGAACAGGCGCCGGACGGGGCGGGCGCGACGGCCGTCGAGGTCGACTTCGGCAACCCCGTGTTCCCCGGGGTGCTCTACCGCTCCGAGGCACTGGACGGGGCCCGGGGCGGCGCCGGCCACCGGCTGCTCGACGGGGACCGCACCTGCCTGACCGTGCGGGTGAGCCCCGGCTCCCCGCCGGAGGTGGAGCCGCTGCCCGCACCGCCGACGCGGTCGGCGCCCCGGCACACGATCGCGGACCTGCCACCGGGCACCGCGGTGTCCGGCGCGTACGGCCCGGAGGGGATCGACGCGCTGCGCGAGCGGTTCCCGGCCGCCTCCCGGCTGCTCGGGCGGACGCCGCTGGCCTGCCTGCTGTGGGCGAGCTATCTGGCCGGAATGTGCCTGCCGGGAGAGAACTGCCTGCTCGGCCGGGTGGCGCTACGGTTCCTCCCGGTCGCCGCGAGCGGCCCCGCGCGGCTGTCGTACACCGCGCGCGTGGTCCACACCGACCACCGCTTCGGGCTGGTGTCGATCGTCGGGGAGATCACGGCGGACGGCGCGGTCGTCGCCGAGGCCGAGATCGAGGCGATGGTCCGCACGCCCGCTCCGCTGGCCACATCGGCCACGCTGGGCGAGCATCTGAGCCCGTCCACCCGGCTGCGGGGCACCACGGCCGTCGTCGTCGGCGGCAGCCGCGGACTCGGTGCGGCCCTGGCCCTGGGCCTGGCGTCGCAGGGATGCGAGGTGTACGTGGGGCATCGGGGCACACTGCCGCGGACCCTGCTGGACGACGGCGACCGGCTGCCGGGGCGGCTGCACTCCGTGCCGGGCGATGCCGCGGACCCGCGCTGGAGCGGCGAGCTCCGGTCCCGTGTCGAGCGCGAACACGGGCGGCTCGACTTCCTGGTGTGCAGCGCGGCCCCGCCCCTGCGCACACTGGGCCTGGCCGCCACCGACCTGGAGCGGATGGACGCGTTCCTGACCGGCTCGCTGCGGCTGGTCAGCGCGCCGATGGCCGGGCTGCTCCCGCTCCTCGAACCGGGGCGGGGCAGGTGCCTGGTGATCTCGTCGGCGGCCCTGCGCGAACCGCCCCGCGACTGGCCGCACTACGTCGCGGCCAAGTCCGCCGTCGAGGGCCTGGTCCACTGGGCCGCCCGGCACCGTCCCGGCGTGGCGTTCCTCCTCGCGCGGCCGGGGATGCTGTGGACCGAGCAGACCAACTCGCCCAGCGCCCGGGAGACGGCCGGGCCGGTGGAACCGGTGGCGGCGCGGCTGGTGCGCGGCTTGCTGGAGCCCGCGCCCGACGGCGGAGTCCCCCTCGTGATCGGCGAGGAGGCCACGGGCCCGGTCCCGGCCGGCCGGGGGTGACCGGCCCAGGTGCAACCGGCCGGGTACGAC
>NZ_JBEPDM010000026.1:30651-70374 GCF_040300305.1 Streptomyces sp. NPDC000410 | reverse complement strand
GTACGCCGGCCCAAGTGCGACCCGCCCAAGTGCAACCGGCCGGGTACGACCGGCCCAAGTGCGACCCGCCCAAGTGCAACCGGCCGGGTACGACCGGCCCAAGTGCGACCCGCCCAAGTGCAACCGGCCGGGTACGACCGGCCCGGGTGTATCCGGCCTGGGTGTGACCGGCCCAGGTGTATCCGGTCCGGATGCGACCGGCCGGATGCGACCGGCGGCCTGACCTGCCCGGGTATATCCGGCCCGGCGCGACCGGCCGGGTACGACAAGGGCCCGGTGCCGAAACCGGTCACCGGGCCCGGACGCCCGCTCCTGGGCCGGACGGCCCTGCCCAGGAGCGGCTGTCAGACCGCCGAGGTCGTGTCCACGCTCTCCCGCGGCTCCTCACGGGAGCCGGAGCCGCCGCCCGGCCGCGCCACGGCGAACAGCAGGAAGGAGAGCAGGACGAAGACCGCCGCGGAGAGGACGGGCACCGCGCTGGAGCCGTCGACGGCCCCGAAGACGACGCCGGACAGGCCCGCCGAGAGGGCCGCGACGGCACCGGCCGTGCCCATGACGGAGCCCTGGTGGCTGTCGGCCACGGCCGCCGACATCATGCCCACCAGACCGCTGTAGGAGATGCCGTAGGTGGCCGCGCCCACCAGGCACAGGGCGTAGAGCGCCACCGTCGATCCGGTCAGCGCGGTGCCGGCGATGCACACGGTCATCCCCGCCAGCGCCCCGGCCACCGCGACCTGCGGCCTCAGGTACTTCATCGAGAGCGGCACCAGGGAGAGGAAGGCCGCCGCGAGGCCCACGCCGACCACCGAGATGAGGTTGGTGACCGCGCGCTGGTCGAAGCCTTCGTTGGCCGTCAGGTACAGGCCGATGAACTGGAAGAAGGCCGTCCAGCCCAGGGACATGAGGAGCAGGGCGACGGAGAGCACCCTGACCCCGGGGAAGGAGAAGGACTCCACGAGGTGCTTGACCGGGTTCGGGAAGGCCAGGCGCCGCGCCGGCCGGGGGGCCGGCTCCTCGCGGTAGGAGACGAGCAGGACCAGCAGGTTCAGCAGCGTGATACCGGCCACGAAGACGAACGGGGTCGTGAGGTCGAACCAGGAGACCAGGGTGGAGTCGCTGAGGTAGCCGCCGATGAGCGGGCCCACCACGTACCCGGCCGAGACGCAGAACATGATCAGCCCGATGGAGTTCACGCGGCGTTCCTTCGGCGTGACGTCCAGGATCGCCGCCTGGGCGACCGGCAGGCTGCCGGAGAACAGGCCGCCGATGACCCGGCCGGCGACGAACAGGACGACGTCCTGGCGCAGCAGCCCCCAGATGGTCAGCGCGTAGCTCAGTGCCAGCCCCAGCAGACACAGCATCAATGTCTTCTTGCGGCGGAAGTGGTCGGACAGCGAGCCGAGCAGCGGGGCGCCGAAGAACATCGCTAAGGAATAGCTTCCGATGGCGACTCCGTAGAACAGGTCACGCGCACTGGTTCCGCCGCTGCTCATGATGCCGATATCGGCGTCGTAAGAGATGGGAATCAGCACGGGAATGATGAGGCTGACGCTCAAGTTGTCGATCAGGATGATGAAGTAAAGAGGGATGAGACTGGCCAACCCGCTTTTACGCATGTTTGTTCTCCTTGTTCGGCTCGGCCCGGCAGATCGGTGGGTAGGGCAACGACCGCGGGCGGCATCGTAACGCAACTGAACGCGCGGGGTGTTGACGGTTGACAGCCGGACAGAACACCCACTGCACCGGAGAACTTGAACAGGTACGATCCCGAATCCGTCGTGCGGTGCCCGACGAGCGGCCCTTGGGGCCCATATCCAGCCATCATCCGAAGGCCGTTGGGCCTGTTTCACCTTTTCCGCCATATGCCTTGGCCAGTCACGGCCGAAACGAGGGTGTTCTCGAGATGGAAGCGAACGAAGTAAAGGCCATACCCGGCGAGGTCTCCGAGCGAACGCGGGTCCCCGCCTCCGCCCCACAGGTGGAAACCACGGTGCTCGAGGCGTTCCGCGGGATCCTGGGCCTGGACGTGGTCGCCCCGGACGTTCCCTTCGCCGCCCTGGGCGGGGACTCGATGCGGGCCGTGCGCGTGCTGTCGCGGCTGTGGCGTGAACTGGGTGTGGAGCTGCCCGTACACGCGCTCGGCAACGACACGACCGCCGCCGAACTCGCCACGGCCGTCCGTGCCCACATGAACGGCGAGGCCGCATGAACGACGTGAGTGATCCGGGCATCGCCCTCGCCGCGACCTTCACGTCGGACGCGCTCAGGGACGCCATGGCCCGGCGGCTGGCGGAGACCGGACGCGAGGTCCGGACAGCGCCGTACGGCCAGCTGGTCGAGCCGCTGCTGGACCCCGGCAGCGTGCTGCTGACCCACGCCGGGGTGAACGCCCTGCTGCTGCGGGCCGAGGACCTGTGCCGGGGCGCCGAGGAGCCCTCGGCCGGTGACCGGCTCCTGGACGAGCTGCTCTCGGTGCTGTCCGCCGCCCCCACCCGCAGCGCCGCCACCTGGCTGGTGGCCCTGACCCCGCCGTCGCCGGGTGCCCTGGCCGACCCCGCCCTGGCGCGGTGGACCGAGGCCGCCACGCGGCGGATCACCGAGGCCGTCGCCCCGCTGCCTGGCATGCACCTCGTGTCGCTGGACGATCTCGCGGACCGTTACGACGTGCCGGAGACGCACGACGAGTACGCCGACCGCATCGCCCATCTCCCGTACACCGACGGGTACTTCGACGCGCTGGCCGACCGGCTCGTGCGGCTGGCCGCCACGACCTGGCGCAGGCCACGCAAGGTCGTGGTGCTCGACTGCGACAACACCCTGTGGGCCGGGGTGTGCGGCGAGGACGGGCCGCTCGGGGTGGAGATCGGCCCGGGGCGCCGCGCGGTCCAGGAGTTCATGCTGGACCAGCGCGCGCGGGGAAAGCTGCTGTGCCTGTGCAGCCGCAACGAGGAGGCGGACGTCCAGGCCGTGTTCGCCGAGAACCCCGGCATGGTCCTGACGATGCGGGACGTCACCGCCCACCGGATCGGCTGGCAGCCCAAGGCCCAGTACCTGGCCGAGCTCTCCGAGGAGCTGGGGCTCGCGCTGAACTCGTTCGTCTTCGTGGACGACGACGCCGTCGAATGCGCGTCGGTGCGCGCGCAGCTGCCCGAGGTCGCCGTGGTGGAGCTGACCCGGGACGCGGACGCGGCACCGCGGCAGCTGGCCCACGAGGTGGCCTTCGACCAGCTCACGGTGACCGACGAGGACCGGCTGCGGGCCGACTGGTACGGGGCCGAGCCGGAGCGCCGGGAGCTGGAGCGGTCCGTCGCGGACTACGAGGAGTTCCTGGCCCGCTGCGCCATCGACGTCACGATGGAGGAGCTGTCGGACTCCGCGCTGGACCGGGCGGCCCAGCTGACGGCCCGCACCACACAGTTCACCCTGGCGGGCGCCGCCTTCACCGTGCCGGCGCTGCGGCGGCTGCTCGACGACGGCGGCCGGGGCTGGACGGTGCGGGTCCGCGACGTCTTCGGCGACTACGGCACCGTCGGGCTCGTGCTGGCACGGGCCGACGGTGACGTGCTGGACGTTCCGGTCTTCCTGCTCAGCTGCCGGGTCCTCAACCGCCGGGTGGAGACCCGGATGCTGCGGATGCTGAGCGCGAAGGCCCGTGCGGCGGGCTGCCGCACCCTGCGGCTGTCCTACCGGCCCACCCGGCGCAACGCGCCCGCGCGCCAGTTCCTCCAGCAGCTCTCCGGCAGCGCCATCGGCGTCGAGGACGCCCCCGGCGTCCTCGACGTGCGGGTCGCCGACTGGATCGACGCACCCGCGGCGGCCGTTCCGTAGGCCTGATCCAAAGGACAGGCCCTGGTCGCGCGTCCCGCGCGGACCAACCCCACACGTGGCCGGCGATCCGGCCGGCCATCCGCCCAGGCGTACGGCGCTGCGCGCCCGGAGCCGGGAGTCCGCTCCCGGCTCCGCCCGCACCCTGCGCCGGTACAGAGAGAACAGAGGGAACCACTCCATGAGCCCCCGTACGGAACGAGGGTCCGCGCAGGGCCGGAAACTGTGGCGACGGCTGTCCGTCGCGACGGCCGGCTGCGCCGCCCTCATGCTGGCCGCCGTCGCGGCCTCCGCGACCGGCACACCCGCCACGAGCGGCGGCGCCGAGCCCGCCAGGACCCGAAGCGTCCCCGTGAAGCCCGAGTGGGTCAGCGCGGGACAGAACAACCACAACACCCGCCATGCCGCCACCGAGCGCGCCATCGGCCCGAAGAACGTGGGCAAGCTGGCACCGAAGTGGACCTTCACCACGGCCGGCGACGTCTCCGCCACCCCCACCGTCGTGGGCGGCACCGTGTACGTCCCCGACTGGGGCGGCAAGCTGTGGGCCATCGACGCCGACAGCGGCAAGGAGGTCTGGTCCCGCACCATCAAGAGTTACGACGGCGTCGAAGGACACATGTCCCGGACCAGCCCGGCGTACTGGAAGGGCAGCCTCTTCATCGGCACCGGCACGCTGACGACGACCGCGATGAAGAGCGCGTACGTCATCTCCGTCGACGCCGCCACCGGCGAGAAGCAGTGGATGACCAAGGTCGACGAGGACCCGACCACGGTCATCACCTCCTCCCCCACCGTGGACAACGGGGTCATCTACGTGGGGACGTCCTCCAAGGCGTCGACCCTGCACGACAAGCCGGAGTTCCGCGGCGCGATCCTGGCGATCGACGCCCGCACCGGCAAGATCCTGTGGAAGACCTACACCGTCCCGAAGGGTTATACCGGCGCCGCCGTGTGGGGCAGCCAGCCCGTGGTCGACCACAAGACCGGCCTGGTGTTCGTGGGCACGGGCAACAACTACACCTCGCCGCCCGGTGTCTGCCTCAACCCGAAGCAGACCGGCTGCACCCCGCCGGCGGACGACGACCACTTCGACAGCGTGCTCGCCCTGGACCTGAAGACCGGAAAGATCCGGTGGGCCCACCACACCCTGACGGCCGACACCTGGATGATGTACCAGCAGAACCAGGCCCCGGACTTCGACTTCGGCTCCGCCCCGAACCTCTACACCACCGAGATCGGCGGCAAGCCGAAGGACCTGCTCGGCATAGGCCAGAAGAGCGGCGTCTACTACGCCCTCGAACCGGCCACCGGCAAGGTCGTGTGGCAGACGCAGGTCGGCCCCGGCGGTGCGCTGGGCGGCATCCAGTGGGGCTCCGCCACCGACGGAAAGCGCATCTACGTCGGCATCGGCAACGGTGATCACCTGCCCTGGACCATCACCGCCGCGGACGGGACCAAGTCCACGGTCAAAAGCGGGTTCTTCGCGGCGGTCGACGCGGCCACCGGCGAGATCGAGTGGCAGACCGCCGTCCCGCAGGGCGAGGAGGGCCAGTGGCTGGTCGACTCCTTCGTGACCAGCGCGAACGGCGTCATGTACGCGGGCTCCTCGGCGCCCGGCGGCCCCAACATGTTCGCGCTGGACGCGAAGACCGGCAAGATCCTGTGGGACTTCGCCAGCGGCGGCTCCGTCTTCGGCGGGGCGGCCGTGGTCGACGGCAGCGTGTACTGGGGCTCCGGCTACTACATCTCCAATGTGGGCGAGGGCCTGAGCGGCCACAACAACAAGCTCTACCGCTTCACCCCCGGCGGCCGCTGACACGCCGCCCGTCCATACGGACATACGGAACGGCCCGGGCAGTTTCTGCCCGGGCCGTTTCGTCTGCCGCCGCCCTCAGGCCGCGGCCGCCGGCGCGCTGCGCAGCGGCTTCCACCACCCGGGGTTGTCGCGGTACCAGTCGACCGTCCGGGCGAGGCCCTCGGGGAAGGAGACGCGCGGGGCGTACCCGAGCTCCCGGATCTTGCTGTCGTCGACGGAGTAGCGGCGGTCGTGGCCCGGCCGGTCGGGTACGTAGGCGATCCGCTCCGGGCCGGCTCCGCACGCCCGCAGCAGCAGGTGGGTGAGGTCGACGTTGGCCAGTTCCTCGCCGCCGCCGATGTTGTAGGCCTCGCCGGGCCTGCCCTTCTCCAGGACCAGCTGTACGCCCCGGCAGTGGTCGTCCACGTGCAGCCAGTCGCGTACGCACAGACCGTCTCCGTACAGCGGCACCTGCCTGCCCTCCAGCAGGTTGGTCACGAAGAGGGGGATGAGCTTCTCGGGGTACTGGTAGGGGCCGTAGTTGTTGCTGCAGCGGGTCACGCTCACGTCCATCCCGTACGTGCGGGCGTAGGAGCGCGCCAGGATGTCGGCCCCGGCCTTCGTCGCGGCGTAGGGCGAGTTCGCCAGCAGGGGGCGGTCCTCGGTCCAGGAGCCCGTCTCTATCGACCCGTACACCTCGTCGGTGGAGATATGGACGAACCGGGGCACCCGCGCCGCGCGCGCCGCCGACAACAGGGCGTGCGTGCCCAGGACGTTGGTGCGTACGAAGTCGTCCGCGCCGGCGATCGACCGGTCCACATGGCTCTCCGCGGCGAAGTTGACCACCGCGTCGTGTCCCGGGACGAGGTCGGCGAGCAGCGCGGCGTCGCAGATGTCGCCCTGTACGAAGGTCAGGCCCGGGTGGCCCTGGACGTCGGCGAGGTTGGCGGTGTTGCCGGCGTAGGTGAGTTTGTCCAGGGCCGTGATCCGCACGTCACCGGCGTCGCCGTACGCTCCGGCGAGCACATGGCGCACATAGGTGGACCCGATGAATCCGGCGGCGCCGGTGACGAGCAAACGCAACGGGACTTCCCTTTCTCATGTGGCGGTCGCGCCTGCCGGGACGGGAACGCGCGCCCCGGCAGGGTCCGGCGTACGCAGTCCGAGGTCCGTCAGGACGGCATGGGCCACCTCGGTGACGCGGTCCTGCAGATAGAAGTGGCCTCCGGGGAAGACCCGCGAGCGCCCGGGGACGACCGAGAGGCGCAGCCAGTCGGCCGCCTGCTCGGGGGCGCACAGCGGGTCCTGGGTGGCGGTCAGCACCGTGACCGGGCAGCGCAGGGCGGGCCCGTCCCGCCAGACGTAGGACCTCAGGGCCCGGTAGTCGGCACGCAGCGCGGGCAGTGCCAGGGCCTGTATCTCGGGGTCGTCGAGCGCGTCGCCGCCGCCGAGTCTGCGGACCTCGGCCAGCAGCGCGGCGTCGTCGGCCAGCTCGTCGGTCGGTCCCGCCCCGGCCGTGGGCGCGCAGCGGGCGGACACGAACAGCCGGTCCGGGGTGTTGCCGAAGCGGTCGAGGCGCCGGGCGGTCTCATAGGCGACGAGTGCCCCCAGGCTGTGGCCGAACAGGGCGTACGGCGCCTCGTCGAGGGTGTCCAGTGCCTCGGCGACCCGGTCGGCCAGCTCGCTCAGCCGCGGCAGGGCCGGCTCGTGCCGCCGGTCCTGCCGTCCCGGGTACTGCACCGCCAGGACCTCCGCCTCGTCGCCCAGGGCGCGGGCGAGGGCGTGGTAGCTGCTCGCGCCGCCCCCGGCGTGCGGGAAGCAGACGATCCGCATCGGCCGCTCGGCCGGCGGGCCGAACCGCCGCAGCCAGGTCCCGGAGTCGGTGGCGGTCACCGGCCCAGCCTCACGGGAAGGGCCTCGATGCCGCGCAGGAAGGAGCGGCGCCAGCGCACCTGCTGCGGCGGGATCGCCAGGTCGAGGCCGGGGAAGCGCCGCAGGAGGGCGCGCAGCGCGATCTCGCCCTCCAGGCGGGCCAGCGGGCCGCCCACGCAGAAGTGGATGCCGTGGCCGAAGGAGAGGTGTCCGGCGGCGTCGCGCGTCACGTCGAACCGGTCGGGGTCGGGGAACCGGCGGGGGTCGCGGTTGGCCGCGGCGCCCGCGATGAGCACGGTGCTGTGCGCCGGGATGAGGACGTCGCCGATCCGGACGTCTTCGAGCGATCCCCGTGTGGTGATCTCGGCGGGGCCGAGGAAGCGCAGGACCTCCTCCACGGCGTTCGGGAGGAGCGAGGGGTCCTGGCGCACCTTCGCCAGCTCCCCGGGGTGGGTGAGCAGCAGGTAGGTGCCCATGGCGATGAGGCTCACCGAGGTCTCGAAGCCCGCGATGAGCAGGATCAGGACCACCGAGGCCAGTTCGTCGGTGCTGAGCCGGTCCTCGTCCTCCTCGTGGACGCCGATCAGCGCCGAGAGGAGGTCGGGGCCGGGGGCGGCGCGCCGGCGTTCGATCAGTTCCAGGATGAAGCCGACCAGTGCCCGGGCCGCCTGCTCGCGCTGCTCGACCCGTTCGGCGTCGATCACCAGGAACTCGTTGCTCCACCGGCCGAAGTCGCCCTGGTAGCGCTCCTCGACGCCGAGCAGCTCACTGATCACGGTGATCGGCAGCGGGTAGGCGAAGCGCTCGACCAGGTCGGCCTCGGCCTCGCCGGCCAGGCCGTCGAGCAGCCGCTCGGCGAGCTCCTCGATCCGGGTGCGCATGGACTCCACCCGGCGCGCGGTGAATTCCCTGGCGACGAGCCTGCGCAGCCGGGTGTGGGCCGGCGGGTCGTTGCTGCCCATGTTGTTGGCGAAGTAGGGCCGGACGTCCTCGGGGATGCCGTGGAAGGTCGGCAGTTCCACCTCGGGGGGCTGCTTCTTGAAGTCGTTGCTGAGCCGCAGGTCGCCGAGGGCGGCCTTGGCCTCTGCGTGGCGGGTGATCAGATACGCCTCACGGCCGATGAAGCTCACCTTGCTCACCGGCTCCCGCTCGCGGAGCGCGGCGTAGGCCTCGTACTGGTCGATGTGGAAGAGGTCGCTGTCCAGGCTGGGAACAGTGGTCGGGGTGTCGGTCGGCACTGCGGTCTCCCTTTCCTTCGGAGGTGTGCCCGGTCAGGCGGTCACCGTGGTGAGCGTCGGCATCGGGAAGACGAGCCTGCCGCCGCTCTCCAGGTACGCCTGCTCGCGCTCGACGAAGCCGTCGCGGTGGATCCAGGGAAGGACGAGCAGCTGGTCGGGGCGGCGGGACTTGGCCTCCTCCTCGGACACGATCGGTATCCCGCTGCCGGGGGTGAAGCGTCCGGCCTTCTCCTCGCTGACCTCGCCGATGCAGGGCAGGTCCTCGGGGCCGATGCCGCAGTACTGGAGGGTCACATTGCCCTTGGTCGACGCGCCGTACCCGAAGGTGAGCAGGCCGGCCGCGCGGGAGTCGGCGAGGAAACCCCGCAGTTCGTCGCGCTGTTGCCGCACCCGGCGGGCGAACGCCTCGTAGGGGGCCATGGTGTCCAGGCGCGCGGCGGCCTCGCGCTCGCGCAGCGCGACCAGGGAGCCCTCGTCGCGCGGATGGCGGCCCGGGTTCTTGGCGAGGGTCACGTAGAGGCTGCCGCCGTAGACGTCGGTGACCTCGGCCCGCAGGACGGTGAAGCCCACCTTCTCGGCCATCCACTCGATCTGCCGGAACGCGTAGTACTCGAGGTGCTCGTGGCACACGACGTCGTACGCGTTGGCTTCGAGCATGGCGGGCATGTAGCTCTGCTCGGTCATCCAGATGCCGTCCTCGTCGAGGATCGCGTGGATGTCCTGCATGAACTGGAGGGGGTCCGGGATGTCGTAGAACATGCCGGTGGTCGTCACGACCTTGGCGCGCCGGGTGCCGTACCGCTCGGTGAAGACCTCGCGGGTGAAGAACTCGGGGATCAGTTCGGCGGGCGGGTAGTGGTCGCGGAACTTCTCGCCCGAGGGGTCGATGCCGACCAGGCGCAGTCCCTCGACGGGGTACTGGTGCAGCAGCGTGCCGTCGTTGCTGCCGATGTCGACGACCACGTCCCCGGGCTCGAGGCCCGTCAGTTCGGCGGCCGCGACGGCCTTGCCCCGCAGGTGGTTGACCATGAAGGGCCGGATGCCCGGCCGGTATCCGTAGCCGTCTCCGTACATCAGGCCGAGGTCCGGGGTGTGCCGCAGCTGCAGGAGGCCGCACCCGGCGGGCGAGCACTTCACCAGCTCCAGCGGGACCGCGGGCACCTGCTCGTCGGGGCTCTTGGGGAAGACGCAGGTCAGAGCCTGCTCGCCCAGGTCGAGGACCGGGAGCAGTTCGTGATTGCCGCAGACGCGGCACTGAGTAATGATCATCTTCTGCCCGTTTCAGTCCGTTTCAGTCCGTGGTGACCGTGGCGAGGAGGTATCCATAGGCCTTGGGGACCCGCACCCCGTCCACCATCCGCTCGAACTCCTCGGGTCCGGTCATCGCGATGACGTCGTCCTTGCGCGCCAGCAGATCGGCGGCGATGCCGTCGCGCACCGACTGGGGGGCCAGGGTGTTGGCCGTGATGTCGGTGATGTCCTGGACGACGAGTCCGGCCTGTTCGATGACGGCCCGGTAGTCGCTCATCTCCGGGGTGGTGATGATGTCCTGGAACGTCAGCTCCGTGTCGGGCTGGCTGAACATGTCGGCGAGGACGAGGGTCGAGCCGGGGCGCAGTACGCGCTTGATCTCGCGCAGGACCTTCTCCTTGTCCGGCATGTGGATCAGCGACTCGAAGGCCCAGGCCCCGTCGAAGGACGCGTCGGGGAAGGGCAGTTCGGCCGCGTCGGCGTACTGGAAGCTCACGCGTCCGGCCAGGTCGAGCGCGCCGGCCCGCTCATTGGCGCGGCCGACCTGGTACCGGCTGATGGAGACGCCGACGACGTCGACGGCGGCCGCGCGGGCGAGCCGGAAGGCCGGCTCCCCGATGCCGCAGCCCACGTCCAGGATGCGCTGCCCCTGCCGCGGGGCGAGGCGGGCGATCAGCTGGTCGGTCAGCTGGTCGGTGGCCTTCTCGACGGGGGCCTCGTCGGCGGCGTCGTGCCAGTAGCCGACGTGGAGGTTGTCGCCCCAGATCTCCCTGAAGACCTCGGTGAAGTTGTCGTAGAACTCGACAACCTTGTCCTCGACCGTGTCCTCGTTGGCCTGTGCTCCGGAAGTCATGCGGTCCGTCCCTTCGTTTCGTGGTCGCGATGGTGGAAACCGGGTGGTGGGCCGTCAGGCGGCCCAGGCCTCGGGGCTCGGACCGCCCCGGCCGACCGGTGGGAAGATGCGGTCGAGCTCGGCGAGTTCGTCGTCCCCGAGGCTCAGGCGGGTGGCGCGCAGCGCCGAGTCGAGGTGCTCGACGGTGCGCGGCCCGATGACGGCGCCGGTGATGCCCGGCCGGGACAGCACCCAGGACAGGCCGACCTCCGCGGGGTGCCGGCCGATGCGGCGGCACAGCGCCTCGTACTCCTCGATAGCGGGACGCAGCGAGGGCAGCAGCACCTGGGCCCGCCCCTGGGCGGACTTGACGGCGGTGCCGGAGCGCAGCTTGTCCAGTACGCCGCTGAGGAGGCCGCCGTGCAGCGGTGACCAGGCGATGGTCGCCAGGCCGTGGTGGCGTGCGGCCGGCAGGACCTCCAGCTCGGCGTGCCGGACCGCCAGGTTGTACAGGCACTGCTCGGAGGCGAGGCCCAGCGTGTTCCGGCGCCGGGCGCTCGCCTGCGCCTCGCTGATGTGCCATCCGGCGAAGTTGGAGGAGCCGACGTAGCAGACCTTCCCGCTCGCCACCAGGCGTTCCATGGCCTGCCACACCTCGTCCCACGGTGCGGTGCGGTCGATGCGGTGCATCTGGTAGAGGTCGATGCACTCCACGCCCAGGCGGCGCAGGGACTGTTCGCAGGCGGCGATGATGTGGCGGGCGGACAGGCCGCCGTCGTTGACCTGTTCGCTCATCTCCCCGCCGACCTTGGTCGCGAGAACGACCTGCTCCCTGCGTCCTTTGCCTTGGGAGAGCCAGCGCCCGACCAGTTCCTCGGTGTGTCCCTTGTAGGCCCGCCATCCGTAGATGTCGGCGGTGTCCACGCAGTTGATCCCGCGGTCGAGGGCCTCGTCCATCAGGCGCAGGGCGTCGTCGTCCTCGACCCGGCCGCTGAAGTTGACGGTGCCGAGCCACAGCCGGCTCACCCGGACGGCGAGGCGGCCGAGCCGCACGTACGGGTCGTACGGGTCCGCGGCTGCGCTGTCGGTCACGGCTGGTCTCCCTTGTGGGGTCTGTTGTCCGGACACGGTCGCTACGGTCTCTACGGCTTGCCGGGCCGGTCGGCCTGGACGCTCGCGCTGAGCCGGATCCGGTCCGACGACGAGCCGATGAGCACGCGGCGCTCGCCGCCGGCGAGCTTCCAGCCGTCGGCCGAGGTGTCCCAGTACTGCAGGGCACGTTCGGCCACGTGGATGCGTACGCGCCGGGACTCTCCGGGTGCCAGCTCCACCTTCCGGTAGCCGGCCAGGGCCTTCTCCGCCTGGTCGAGCCGCAGCCGCGGACTGGGGCCGAGGTAGACCTGGACGACGTCGCTGCCCTGCCGGTCGCCGGTGTTGCGCACCGTCACGTCGACGTCGAAGCCGTCCGCCGTGCGCCGCACGGTCGGCTTCTCGTACGCGAAGGACGTGTAGGACAGGCCGAAGCCGAACGGGAAGAGCGGCTTGACGTCCTTGTGGTCGTACCACCGGTACCCGGTGTGGATGCCCTCGGACTGCCGCAGGACGCCGTCGACGCCGGGGTAGCGCTCGGGGTCGCCGGCGACCGGGGTGGCCTGCTCGGAGGCGGGGAAGGTCTGGGTGAGCCGTCCGCCCGGTTCGGCGTCGCCGAACAGCAGGTCGGCGGTCGCCTCCGCCCCGGCCTGCCCGGGGTACCACATGTCGAGGACCGCCCGGGTTTTGTCGAGCCAGGGCATGGTGATCGACGAGCCGGTGTTCAGGACGACGACCGTACGGGGGTTGGCGGCCGTGACGGCCTTGATCAGCTCGTCCTGGCGGCCGGGCAGGGACAGGGAGGGCCGGTCGCCGCCCTCGGCGCCGTCGTCGTAGGCGAAGACCACCGCGGTCGATGCCTGGCGCGCGGTGGCGACGGCCTTGTCGATCGCCTCCTGGGCCTTGGCCGGGGTGACCCAGCGCAGGTCCAGCGTCATCGGCTGGTCGACGACCGCCCCGCCGGCGATCTTGATGGTGTGGGTGCCGGCGGTCAGCTTCAGCGGAACACTGGTGAGCTTGCCGAAGACCTCGCCGATGCTGATCGGTTCGCCGCCGTCGATCAGGATGGCGCCGTTGCCGCCGGTGACGCGGGCCGCGATGCGGTAGAGGCCGTCCTCGGGAACCGTCAGCTTGCCGTCGTAGATGACGCCGCTCTTGGCGGGCTGAAGGACCGTGCCCCCGGTGAAGGCGGGGTTCAGGGCGGACGCCGGGATCGTCTCGCCCTCGATGTCCTCGCCCTCGGCGTAGGAGACGTGCGCGCCGCCGCCCAGCTTCTTCTTGATGGCGTCCAGCGGGGCGGTGGCCGCGTCGGGGATGACGTAGGAGCTGCCGAGGCCCGTCACCTTGGGTGTCCTGGCCGTCGGGCCGATCACCGCGAGGTCGTCGGTGGTGGCCGCGTCGAGCGGCAGCATGCCGTCCTGGTTGCGCAGCAGCACCGCGCCGGACTCGGCGACCTCCTCGGCCACCCGGGTGCCGCCCGCGACATCGCGTGCGGGCCGCGGCGGCTTGTTCTCGTCGAGGAGGCCGAAGCGGTCCATCTGTCCGACGATCCGGCTCACCGACCGGTCGAGGACCTCCATGGGGATGGTGCCGTCCGTGACGGCCTGCTTGAGCTTGTCACCGAAGTACTTGCCCCCGGGGACCTCGCCGCCGGGCGGGATGGCGACGGCCACGTCGATGCCCAGCTCCTGGTCGAGCCCCTTGGTGATGGCGTCCGTGCTGTGCGTGGCCATCCAGTCGGAGGTGACCCAGCCCTGGAACTTCATCTGTTCCCTGAGGATGCCGTCCAGCAGGTGCCCGTTGCCGCAGGCCGGTTCGCCGTTGACCTTGTTGTAGGCGCACATCACCGAGGCGGCGCCGGCGTCGACGGCGGCCTCGAAGCCGGGGAGCTCCATTTCCTGGAGGGTGCGTTCGTCCACCTTCACGTCGACACCCATGCGGTTGTTCTCCTGGGTGTTGGCGGCGTAGTGCTTGACCGTCGCCATCAGGCCCTGGCTCTGGATGCCCTTGACCTCGGCGGCCGCCGTGCGCGCGGTGACGAGCGGGTCCTCGCTGAACGTCTCGAAGTTCCGCCCGGCCTGCGGCACCCGGATGCCGTTCACCATCGGCGCGAAGATCACGTCCTGGCCGAACGCGCGGCCCTCGCGGCCGAGGACCTGCCCGTACTTCTCGGCGAGCCCTTCGTCGAAGGAGGAGGCGAGGGCGACGGGCGCGGGCATCGCCAGCGCCGGCCGGTGGATCGTCACACCCGCGGGCCCGTCGGTGGCGCGCAGCTTCGGAATGCCCAGGCGGGGTACGCCCGGCAGATAGACCTTGGCGGTCGGGTCCGTCGTGTCGTAGTCCCAGTGCACGAACGAGAGCTTCTCGTCCAGCGTCATCCGCGCGACGAGACGGTCGGCCCGGCTTTCCGTGCGGCCGGGCGACGCGGGGGCGACGTCCAGGCTCAGCAGCGCCAGAACCGTCACCAATACGGCGGGGACCCATATTCGTCGTTTCATTTCCCTCTTCCCGGCATACGGCGTCGGGGCGGCCAAGAAATTCCGGCGCAATGTCCCCAGTAATACGTCCGCGCTTTCCGAAGCGACGCGAGCTCGATATCCGCGGCGACCCTAACAAGATCGCCAGACGCCCCACAAGCCGCCTCGTCCCCAATTCGAGCACCGCACTAGGGAGTTACGAGGATGCCGCGAGCCCGCTGTCCGCTCCGGCATTCCCGCGCTTTCTCTCCGTTACGGAGGCCGGGTTCTCCTCGAATATTCGGGTTCTTCCGGCCGGGGCGCGGATCGATTACCCATCAGGGGGCATTCCGCCGATCCGTTCCCGTCGCGGCCCGCGACGCCGACGGCCCGCCAAGCCTTGCGGGTGGCGTCTCAGCCCGCGGGTCGGGGGTTCGCTTCGGCCGCCGGGAACGCGATCTCGACCGCCAGACCGCCCCCCGGCCGTGCGTACGCGTTGAGCTCAGCGGAGTACGCGGCCACGATGGCGCGGACGATCGACAGGCCGAGCCCGTGATGAGCGTCGTCGGAGACCCGGTGCAGCCGTTGGAACGGCTCGAAGAGACGGTGCACCTCGTCGGGCGGGACCACGGGCCCGGTGTTCGCGATGACCAGCACCGCTCGGCCGGTGTCGAGGCGTGTACTGATATCGATCACACCGCCCAGGGTGTTGTAGTGGACCGCATTGTCGCAGAGGTTCGCGACCAGCCGCGCGATCAGTGTGGGATCGCCGATGACCCAGGCGGGACGGACGGCGGCCTTGACCCGGAGCTGGTGACGTTCGACGTCTGCCGTCCGATCGCGGATCGCCTGCTGCACGATCCCGCTCAGGTCCACCTCCTCGACGTGGTCGCGGCCGTGCTCGCTGCCGGCGAGCGTGAGCAGCGACTCCAGTAGACAAGCAGCGTCACGCGGTCGAGCGCGGCATCAATCGGCTCGAGCGCCACCGGGCGGTGGTCACCAGATTCGACAAGCTCGCCGTTCGCTACGAGGCGACCGTGCTGGTCGCAGTCCTCAACGAGTGGCTGTGACCAGCACTCTCACAACAGACCCTAGTCCCGTAGCTCGTTCGCGGGGAACAGGAGGCTGTCGGGCCCCGGGAGGTGCCGGCCGGGCGGGTAGTAGCGCCGTCGCCCGTTCCGGTCGGTCACGGCGGTGAACCCGGCGGCCTCCAGCTGCCTCGTGTACTTGGTGGAGCCGCGTCGGCTGTACGCGATCCCCAGGAGAATGAGAGCCGAGAAGAGGAAGAGGGAGCTGCCCGCGAGGACGAGGGCGGCGGTCCTGTTCTCCGGCCCGAACTCGAACCAGAGGCCCAAGGTGGCCGTCAAGGCGGGGACGAGTGCGATCACCACCCGGTGCCTGGTCGAATACTGGCGGCCGAGGTCTGTGCACATCCGGGCCTTGAGGAGTTCGCGCGCCTCAGGCTCGTCGGGCGGCAGTGAGCGTCCGTCGGCCGCGTGGGGATAGCGGGCCCAGTTCGCCGCTGCGCGGGCCCGGGCGTGCTCGCTGCGGTCCGGCAGGAGCAGCATGGTGAAGTACCGTCCCTCGATGTTCATGTGCAGGTCCATGTACACGTACCCGAACTGCTCAGCGACAAGGGCGAGTTGAGTCATACCCTTGAACGTGATCGAGGAGGAGAGGTGGAGTGTGACCGGCTCCCCGGTCGCCATCGACCGCAGTAGTTTCCGCACGCGTCTTCTGCGCACTTGTGCACCCCCGTGACTTGTACTCCCTGAAGCCTCCCACACCAGAACGCGCGTACGACACGAAGGCTGGAAGGGGAAGCATGCACTCCGGCGGGAGCTGAGGGATGGCATACGACGGCGGACCCGGACCGACGAGACTCCCGCCGCTGACTGTTCGTCAGATCACTACGTACCACGACAGGGTGATGACCAACGAACAAGATCCACTTTCGCAGCAGGCCCTAACCGCGGTGCTCTCCCCCTCATGGGCACGAATGTGGCACGCGCCTACTCCTCGCCGCAGCGCTCCAGGACCAGGCTCGCGGAGCCTTCTTCGAGACCGTTGTTCCCCTCGAGGTGCAGATGGGCTCCGTCCGGGGTGCCGTCTTTGGCGAGGGTGAGCAGGTGACCGGCCAGGGTGCGCAGTCCTGCGGCGTTCGCCTCAATGACGATCTCGCTTCCGAGGTTGCGTACCTCGATGCGGGCGTCGTCCTGCCATGTGAACACTCTTGTGACCTCATCGGCCACCACGTCGACGTGAGTGGTTGCTGGCGGGGCGCTGATCGGCTCGTTGGTCATGTTGCCATCATGGACTGCCGCGCAACCATGTGACCGCCGCAGCAGGCACGCGGATGCGGCTGACCGTTCGCTTTTCAGGCGAGTTGACCGGACGGCATGGGGATCGCTTCGTGCCGACAACGACCAAGGCTGACACCCCGTGACGCACCGCTGCGTACCGTGGCGTTCGCTGACGTTGCCGTCAGACTGCCGTCAGTTGCTGCCCGAGTCGTTCGCCAAGGCCTCGCGCGTCAGACCAGCCGCCAGGGCAACAGCCTCGGCAGGATCCTCGGTCTCAAACAGGACGTGACCTGGCCACGGGGGGTAAGCGATCACCACGTAGTGGTCGCCGCGAGCCGCGATCCTGGGAAATGGCTCGTGTCGATCCCGCATGTCGTCGAACTCTGACACGTACAGCTGGCACATAGCGAGCCACGGATACATCGACCGGAGCAGCTCATCACGGGCTGCCACCTGAATTACGGGCCACATGGCCTCGGCCCAGGGGTCCTGATGCGGCGGCCCGCATAAGGCAAACATTTCCGCCCAGGCATCGTCATGACTGCGGCTGGGCCGCGCAGCGTCCATGTTGCGACCGTCGTTCGCCCCCCGCGGCCTGTCAACACCACCCGCGACCAACGCCGCTGCCCCCGTCCTGGAGCACCTGTTTGGAAGACCACGAATGCGGATACCTGCTGACCTGCGGGACTCTTGACCTGCGAGCGAAGCGCTGCGTCGCCCTGGTTCCCCGTGATTCCCCGCTCGACTCCTACCGGTCGGACACGCGAGGAGCACGGCGGGCGGTTCCGAGATGATCAGAAACGACTTCATCGCCGACCCGGGGCGGCTGCTGGTCAGTCATGGTCGTCCTCCACGGGGGTGATGCCGTACGTGCCGGCGCAGGTCTCACAGGCCCTCAGTACCGCGACGTCCTGGAGGAGAGGTACGCGGTAGCGGGGATCGGCCCAGAAGGAGCACCAGGCGCACGAGCGTCCGGCACGCTGCGCGGGGCTCAACCGATCGAGCCGGATCACCGGCGCGTCCACCAGACCGGTCATGACGTGCTCCCGGTTCGGGCCTGCTCGATCTCTTCGCGGGTAGCCGGCCGCAGGTATTCCGGGACGGCCTGAAACGCCATCCCGCCGTCAAGCGGCTGCACGTAGGGGACACCGGCGTCCGGGTGCAGGAGGCTTCCGTAGCGGACAAGCTCGCCGACCAGGAGGCCTGGAGCGTCCATGGCGCGGACGATCGTGCCGACCGGCGGACGTGTTCCGAGAACCGCGATCGCGCGTGGCGCGGTGGGATCCGTGACGTGCGCCAAGGGCTCGGAGCGACGGCAGAAGCTCTCCCAGCCGTCGGCAACGCGATCAAGCAGCTCCTGGGACGGCCCTGGAGGCGGCGCGGAAATCGCAGGGCGAGGCGGAGGCGTGGTCACTGCTGCCTCCTATGCTGCGGGCAACCACACGGCGGTTCTTCGCCGATGGTCTCCGCCGCCGTCGCGAGCGCGTGTTCCGTGGCCTCCGCCGTGCACTCCACGGGGGTCGCCTGCTGCTCGTGCTCCTGGCGCTCCTGCTGCTTCGTGGTCATCGGGGAGCCTCGTCCTGGTCGGTGGCAGAGGAGGCGTCGCCATCCCCCAGGGGGGCAGGGGATGGGGGCGCCGTGTACCGCTGCGGGGCGTGGAGTCCGTGGCGGCACTTGTCCAGTCCAACGCCAAAGGCAGGTCAACGGGTAGGAAAAAGCGCCCGGTCGCTACTCGCGGTGACCGGAAATTTTGAGCGGGCGATCCCAGTAGACCCTCTCCACGCTGCATGATTACGCGGTTACGGTGAGTGTGTGGAAAATCTCCGGCTGCAGGCCCACATGCTCGAACACGGCTTCAAACAGGGTGCGTTGGCCGACAGGGTGAACGACGAGCTGAGAGCCGCTGGTCCCCGGGGGACGGTCGGGGATCGGACCGTACGGAACTGGACGACCGGAAAATCCCGATGGCCTCACGAGCGACAGCGCGCCGCACTGCGTGCAGTATTCGGATGTACGGACGCCTGTCTCGGCTTCCTGCCCCCCGGCACGCCCGCACCACCCGCAGAGGATCTCTCCCACATGCTCCGCCGCCGCTTCTGCGTCGCTGCCGCTACCGCGGTCGCCGCCGCCGTACTGCCTGCCGCCGACTCCCGCCCCACCAGCGTGGGCACCTCCGACGTGATCCGGCTGCGCGAGGGAATGGACAAGCTCACCGCCCTCGACCAGAGACGCGGCGGACACAGCGCTCTCGAACGCGCTGCCCTGGCCGGAGCAGCCGAAGCAGTCGGCCTCCAAGAACAGGCAGCCTCACAGACGATCAGGCAACGCCTGTTCGCCGTCGCCGCCGACTACACCACGGCCGCCGCCTGGTCGTGCATCGACGCCCGCCAGCTCGACCGTGCACGCCTCCACGTGAGCGAGGCGCTGCGGCTGGCCGGGATGGCGCAGGACCCCATGACACAGATGCGGGTATGGAACGCAACCGCGCTCCTGGCTCACCAGCGCGGCGACTACGCCGAGGGCATCGCCGCAGCCCAGGCCGCCCAGGCCACGGCGATCACCCGCCGCGATCCGCTGTTCGGCTCTCTCGCCCACGCCCGTACCGCCCTCGGGCACGCGGAGCGCGGAGACCGACAGGCCACCATCCGCTCGCTCGGCTATGCCGAAGAAGCCCTGGAACGGGCACAGGACCGCCCACGACCCGCCTGGATCGCCTTCTACGGGCGCGCGGAGCTCCACGCCCTCACTGGGGTCGCCCGTAACATCCTCGGCGATCCCGCGGAGGCCGAGGCCTCCTCACATCGGGCACTGGGCGCGCTTCCCGGCGCCTACCGGCGCAACCGGGCGATGACCACCGTCGACCTCGCCCTGGCCCAGCTCCACCAGGGCGACGCCGAACAAGCCTGCAGCACCACCGAGGACGTATTCAGGCTGATGTCCGGCAGCCCGCTGCCCGGCCGACTGCGGGTCCAGCTCGGAGACTTCTACCGCGACCTACTCACCCTCGCGCCGTCCACCCAGGTCGCGCGAGAGTGGGCTGACCGATACCGATCCGAATGGAGCCTTGCATGACCGTCACCATGCGCCGCTATGCCCATGACGACCTCCCTGGCATCCGGCAAACCCTTCTCGATGTCCACGCCGATGCCTACGCCGACCGGAAACATGAGGAGTTCGTACAACGCTTCCCCTGGTTCGTGGACCACTGGGGAGGCCGGGAGGGCTTCGCGTGCGTGATCGCCTACGACGGGGATGAGCCGGTCGGCTTCACCTACGGCGCGCCCGGCGAACCGGGCCGGGAATGGTGGCGCGACCACCTTGACATCCCGCCGGCCGACCCGGCGACGTTCTCGGTGTCGGAACTGATGCTCAGGCCGAAGTGGCGGAAGCAGGGAATCGGTGAGCGGCTGCACGCCGCCCTGTTCGACGGCCGGAGCGAGGCCCTGGCCGTGCTCACGGTTGACACCAAACGGCCCCGGCTCCAGGCGATGTACGAGGGATGGGGGTACCGGAAGGTCGGCGAACAGCAGCCGTTCCCCGATTCCCCGCTGTATGCAGTCATGCTCCGCGACCTACGCAGCGTGTAGGTCGCGCACGGCGGCACCAACCTCGTGCGACAGCACAGCTAGCGCAGCATCAGCTGGCGAAGGAGGCCAGAATCTTGGCTTCCTTGTCAGGGTCGATTCCGTGGTCCGCCCATCGTGTGTGGTCCACGGGCCGACCGTCAGCCCGCAGCCACGCCGAGGTGTCGTTGATCGTCTCGCGGAGCGGCCGGCACGTCAGCCCGGCCGCGACAGCCCTGCTGGAGTCCACTGACCACACGCCGTCGTGGGTTCGCCATAGTGGGAGCTCGGTCCACTGCTTCACTCGATATTCGGCGAGCACTTCCGGGGACACCCATACCGGTCGGCCAGCGCCCTCGGTGGATGTCAGGCATGCCTCGAGGAAGTCACCGAAGCTGATCCCTTCCGGGTGCGCGATGTTGTAGGCGCCGCTGTCCGAGACGGCGGCCTGGTCCAAGGCGAATGCGGCTACGTCGCGCACGTCCACCGGCTGAATACAGCGTTCGGCTGGTGCCGGTGCCAGGATCCGTCCGCCTCGGTGTGCCCGGTTCAGCCACCATGGGAGCCGGCCGACGTACTCGCCCGGCCCGAGAATCACACCTGGGCGCAGGAACACGGCCCGGTCGTCGAATGACTCGGCAATGGCGCGCTCCCCGCCTGCTTTCTGAAACCCGTATTTCGTCGGGGATCCATCTGCGCCTGTGTGGCCATGGGTCTCGTCAGCGTCAGGCGGACAGTCCAACAGTGTGGCGTCCTCAGTGAGTGTCCGGTGCGGCCATCCTGCGTACACGGACACGGTGGAGATGTGCACCCATCGGGCGGCTCGGTCTCGGAGAGCCTGCGCGGCCAGGCGGACATCTCGAGGGGGCAGTTCCGAGCTTGACGTGTCGATCACCGCATCCCAAGGCCCCTGCACGGCGAGCTGCTGCAGGTCCTCCCGGCTCGTCCGGTCGCCGTGTACCGCTTCCGTTCCTGGTGCGTCGCGTCCGGACCGGCCGCGGTTGAACGTCGTCACCTCCCAACCGCGGCGAAGCGCGCCATCCACGACGCTCTTTCCCAGAAACCATGTACCGCCCATGACCAGAATCCGCATGGCTCCCGATCCTGCCTGCTCCAGGGCGCAACGGGAAGCCGACCTCGTGGAGGCGCACAGGTGGCTGCCCCGGTTCCTGACCTGGCGTTGACGCTCGGGTAGCGCACGGCCCTTCACGCGGCGGAGGGGCAGGCCTATCTCCTACCCTATGACGTTAAAACCGCTCCTGGTCTACAGAATGATTGGCGTTTCTGCGAAAAATGCTTTGTGCTCTTCTTTGAGCCTCACGACGTCGACAACAGCTCCGCCGCCGGGGGGAAGCACCGACCAACTGCCCACAAATTTCAAATCAACGTTGTGTGAAGCAGCTCATCCGCCGCAACCCGCTGGACGGGGGCGAAGGTTTCGCGGACCGACCGATCTCCGAAAGAGGCACCCCGGGTTCAGTTACCGCGAGCCCGTCCCGCGCGTCGCGCCGCGGTCATCTTCTCCAGCACACCGACGACTTCCGTCGGCGCCGGCTCGGACAGGATCTCGTCCCGCACTTTCGCCGCGCCCGCACGGAACGACGGGTCCTCGAGGACGCGTACGACACTTTCCCGGAAACGATCGGCGGTCAGTTTCCCGACCGGGAGGGACAGGCCCATGCCGATGTCCTCCGTCAGTCGGGCCCGCTCGTCCGTGTCCCACCCGTGGGGCAGCAGGATCTGCGGCACGCCGTGGATCGCCGCGGTGTGCCAGGTGCCCGGCCCGCCGTGGTGGGCGATCGCGTCGCAGGTGGGGAGCAGGGCGTGCATCGGGACGAAGTCGACCGTGCGGACGTTGTCGGGGACGCGGGGGACGGATTCCAGCTGGTGGGCGTCGAGCGTGGCGACGAACTCGGCGTCGATGTCGGCGACGGCGTCCAGGATCTCGCCGGTGGTGATCACCTCCACCCCGCTGTCGCGCCCCGAGACGCCCAGCGTGATGCACACCCGGCGCCTGGTGGGCGGCTTCTGCAGCCAGTCCGGTACGACGGAGGGGCCGTTGTAGTCGACGTAGCGCATCCCCACGGTCGGCAGCCCCAGGTCGAGGCGCATGCTCGCCGGTACGGGGTCGATGGTCCACTGGCCGACGGCCATCTCCTCGTCGAAGCCCGGCTCCGGCTCCACCCCGTGCCGGCGCAGGGTCCATTCGATCCACTCCGCGAAGGGGTCCTCCCGGTGCTCCGGCTCCTGCCTCCGACTCAGGTCCAGGAAGGCGCGGCGGGCTTTCGTGGTGATGTCCGGGCCCCAGAGCAGCCGGGCGTGGGCCGCTCCGGTCACCTTGGCCGCGATCGGGGCGGCGAAGGTCAGCGGTTCCCATATCAGCAGGTCCGGCTGCCATGCGCGGCAGAAATCGACCATCCCGTCGATCAGCGAGTCGGGGGTCATCAGCGCGAAGAGGTTGGGCGTGAGGGCGGTCTGCATGCCCAGCAGGTGATCCCAGGACGCGGTCCCCAGGGCGGCGTCGGTGAACTCCAGTGACCGCACGTACTTGATCATGTCTTCGCCGACCGCGCTCATGTGCCCGACGAGGTCGACGTCCTCGCCCACGGGCACCGCCGTGAGACCGGCGGTGGTGGTGATCTCGGTCAGCCCCGGTGATCCGACGACCCGGACCTCGTGCCCGGCCGCGCGGGCGGCCCAGGCGAGCGGGACGAGCGGGTAGAAGTGGGTCTTGCTCGTCATGGAGGAGAAGACGATACGCATCGGCAGTCCTTAGATCTCGACCGGGCACCGGCTGATGCCCCGCAGTACGGGCGAACGGCGGCGGTGGACCAGGGGGCCCGCCAGGGTCATGCGGGGCAGCGTCGTGGCGAGGGCGCGCAGTGCCGCGACGGCGTGCCGGGCCGCGAACGCGTCCAGGCCGTCCTGGTGGCCGAGGCCCGACGTCAGGGCCGGTGGGTCGTCCGGGCGGTCCACGTCGAACCGGTCGGGCGCGGCGAACGCCTCCGGATCGCGGTTGGCCGCCGCGACGGCCACCACCACCTCGTCACCCTCCGCGAGCGTGGTGCCGTGGACCGTCCGGGCGGCGGTGGCGTAGCGGCATTCGAGGTGGACCGGGGGCGCGGTGCGCAGGGTCTCCGCCACGATGCGGTCCGCCAGGTCCGGGTCGTCGGCCAGCCGGCCGGCCAGGCCCGGGGTCCTGAGGGTGGCGAGCACGGCGTTGCACACCGTGTTGGCCGCCGTCTCGCAGCCGGCCCCCGCCAGGACGCCGTCGGCGCCCGCCCGTTCGCGCAGGCCCGCGAGGGCGGCCAGGGTCTGTTCGGTCACGGCGAGCAGCTGCGGGGTCAGCCGGGCGTCCAGTGCCCCGGCACTCGACCTCAGCAGGGCGGCGAGGGCTCGCGCGTCCTCGCCGTCCGGAGCGAGGCGTCGCGCGTCCTCGCCGTCCGGAGCGAGGCGGGCGGTCACGGCGTCCGCAGCGAGGCGCGCGGCCACGCCGCCCGGAGCGAGGCGCGCGGCCACGCCGCCCGGAGCGAGGCGCGCGGCCACGCCGCCCGGAGCGAGGCGCGCGGCCAGGCCGCAGACCGGGACCTCGCGGGCGAGGTCCCGCATCAGGTCGAAGCGTGTCCCCGGCCTCGGCAGCAACGCGCGGTATTCCGCGACCAGTTCCTCCACGGCGGCGAGCGGCGGGCCGGCGCCCGTGCGCACGTCCAGGAACGGCTGTGCCCAGTCCGCGGCCGTCTCCCCCGCGGCCCGGGTGAACCCGGGGCCGTCCAGTACCCGTGCGGCGGCTTCGTACCCGGTGACGACGAAGGCACCGGAGCGGCTGCGGAAGAGTGCGGGAGAGGCCGAGCGGATCTGCTCGTACCAGCGGCCCGGTTCGTCGTCCTGGCCGCACAGGAGCATCGCGTACGGGTCGCCGTTCACGCCGAAGGCCCAGTACCAGCCGCGGGCCATCTGGAGCCGGCTGCCGAGCCGGCTTCGGTCTGTGGTGGTCTTCATGCCATGTTCCCCGTCCATGTGTGGATGCGGTCGGCGACGGCCCCGGCGTGCTCGTGCACCATCGAGAAGTGGTCGCCCGGCACGTCCACGCAGTCGTGCGGGAACGGCCATGTGGCCTGCCAGGACTCGCCCTCCGGCCACACCCCGAGCGCCTCGGAGGCCCGGACGAGCAGCGTGGGGACGGCGAGGTCCCGGGGCCGCCACGCGCGGGTGAACCGGTGGTACGTGCCCAGGGCGGTGAGCCGGGTGTCGTCCACCCGCACCCCCTCGCGGCCGAACATCGTGTCGGTCAGCTCCGTGAGCCAGCCCTGCACCGCCTGCTGCTGTCCGGGCGGGTAGACGTCGATCAGGACGATGCCGTGCGGCGGGCGGCCGCGGTCGGCGAGTTCGGCCCCCAGGGCGTACGCCATCAGAGCGCCGGCGGAGTGGCCGACGAGCACGAACGGCCCGTCCGCGGACCTGAGGACGGCGTCCGCCTGGACCCCGAGGACCGCCGCCATCGACGCGGGCACCTGCTCGCCCGGCTCGTAGCCCGGCTGCGGCAGCGCGGACACCGGCATCCGGCCGTCGAGGGCGGCGGCGATCCGGAGGAACTCGTGCGGCCCGGCCACCGGCGCCGTACCGGCACAGCAGATCAGGCGGACCTCACCCGGGCCGGAGGCCAGTTCCACGAGTTCGACCGGGGAGGCCAGGTCCTCGGGGCCCTCGAAGCGGTCCCGGTGCTCGGACAGTTCCCCGAGCAGCTCCAGGTAGGAGTCGAAGCGTCCCTGCCGTACGGAGCGTGTGTAGAGGGTGCGCAGCATGCCGTCGCCTCCGTCGGGGGCGGCCGGGGCGTGCGGTGTCCCCGACGTGAGCAGGGGCCGCAGGTGGGCCGCGAGGCGGGTGGCGGAGGGGTGGTCGAGCACCAGGGTGGTGGGCAGGGCCAGTCCGGTGACGTCCTGCAGCCGGTTGCGCAGGCCCACCACCGTCAGGGAGTCGAAACCCAGCCCGGTGAAGGGCTGGTCCAGTCCCACCGCTTCCGGGTCCGGGTGCCCGAGCACCGCCGCCACCTGCGCGCGGACCCAGGTGGCGAGCCTTGCCTCGGCCTCGTCCGCGGGCAGGCCGGACAGCCGGTCCCGCCAGCTGGGGCCGTGTCCCGGCCCGTCCTGGGCAGCCGCGGCGGGCGCCTGCCGGGCGGCGTCGGGCAGGTCCTCGATGAGCGGGCGCGGCCGGGCGGCGGTGAAGCCGACGGCGAACCGGTTCCAGTCGACGTCGGCGATCGAGACGCAGGTGTCCCCCTGGTCCAGGGCCTGTTGGAGGGCCCGTACCGCCTTCTCGGGCGCCATCGGGCGCAGCCCCCGCCGGATCAGGCCGGGCAGGTCGGCGTCGGCCATGCCGCCGTCCGCCCAGGCGCCCCAGGCGACGCTGGTCGCGGCCTTGCCCTGGGCCCGGCGCCGGTGCGCCAGTGCGTCGAGGTAGGCGTTGCCCGCGGCGTAGGCGCCGAGCAGGCCGCTGCCCCAGACCCCCGCGTTGGAGGAGAAGAGCACGAACGTCTCGGCGTCGGGGCACAGTTCGTCGAGCAGCCCGGCGCCGGCCGTCTTCACCCGGGTCACGCGCGCCAGCTCGTCCGGGTCGAGGTCGGCCACGGCCCGTCCGTCGGGTACGCCGGCCAGGTGCATCACCGTACGGATCCGCTCCCCCTGCCGCCGTATCCCGCTGACCAGTTCCGTCAGCCGCGCCCGGTCGGTGACGTCGCAGGCCTCGAAGGTCACCCGGGCGCCCAGGGCGGTCAGTTCCGCCGCCAGCTCGGTGTCCCGTGGCGTCGCTCCCGCCGACCTGCCGACCAGCACCAGATGGTCCGCCCCAGCGCGGGCGAGGTGGCGGGCGACGTGGCCGCCGAGGGCTCCGGCACCGCCGGTGATCAGTGCCGTGCCGGATGGCTGCCACGGGGCCCTGCCGGGTGCGAGCGGGGCCCTGACGAGCCGTCGGGCGTGGCAGCCGCTCTCGCGCAGGGCGAGCTGGTCCTCGTCCCCCGCGGCCCCGAGGCAGGCGGTGAACCGGCGCAGTACGGGCCCGGTGAGCTGCTCGGGCAGGTCGAGCAGGCCGCCCCAGCGCTCGGGGGCCTCCAGGCCCATCACCCGTCCGATGCCCCAGACCATGGCCTGCGCCGGGTCGGCCGGGTCGGTCGTGCCGGTCGTGCCGGTCGTGCCGTCCTGTTCCACCGCCACGGCCCCGCACGTCACCAGCCACAGGGGCGCCTCGACGCCCGCGTCGCCGAGCGCCTGGTGGAGGGCGAGGTTGGCGGTGGTGGCCCGCAGTTCGTCGTACGGGCCGTCCGCCGGCTCCTCCAGGGCCAGCAGGGAGATCACCGCGGTGATGTCCGGAACGACCTCCCCCAGCTCCTTGGCGAGACCGTCCCGTCCGGCCGCCACCGCGTCCGTCGTGAGCCGCAGCACCGTGCCGCCGGCGTCCTCGACGGCGCGGACCACGGCGTCCTCGCGCGGCCCGGTGCCGGAGCCGACCACCAGGTACTTCCCGGAGAGCGGGCCCTCGGCCGGGGAGAGGGGCCGCCACTCGACGCGGTAGCGCCAGTCGGCCACCCGGTCGGGGACCTCGGGCGCCAGCCAGTACCGCTGGTGCTCGAAGGGGTAGGTGGGCAGGTGCGCGGGCGCACGGTCCGGGAAGACGGCCCGCCAGTCGACGGGTACGCCGCCCACGTGGGCGCGGGCGAGTTCGCGGACGAAGTGCCGTTCGCCCTCGTCCCGGTGCAGGCTGCCGAGGACCAGCACCTCGTTCCCGGAGTTACCGGACCGCTCGGCGGTCTCCTGGACGCCGGTGGTGAGCACGGGGTGCGGGCTCACCTCGACGAAGGTGTCGTAGCCATCCGTGAGGGCGGCGCGGATCGCCTCGTCGAAGCGGACCTGGGAGCGGAGGTTGTCGTACCAGTACGCGGCGTCCATGACGCCGGTGTCGCAGCGTTCGCCGCGCAGCGTGGAGTAGAGCGGCGTGTCCGACGACCGGGGTGCCACTCCCGCCAGGTCGGTGAGGACGCGCCGGCGGAGCGGCTCCATGTGGGGCGTGTGGGAGGCGTAGCCGACGGGGATGCGCCTGGCCCGGATTCCGTCGGCGGCGCAGCGTTCCTCGAGCTCGGTGAGCGCTTCGGGGTCTCCGGCCACCACGGTCGACGCCGGGGAGTTGACCGCGGCGACGCTCACCCGCCCCGGCCAGTCGGCGATCAGTTCGCGCGCCCGGTCCTCGGGCAGCGGGACGGAGGTCATGCCGCCGTGGCCGGCGAGTTCGGCGAGCGCACGGGCCCGCAGGGCCACCACCCGCGCCGCGTCCGACAACGACAACGCCCCCGCGACATGGGCCGCCGCGATCTCCCCCTGCGAATGCCCCACCACCGCGTCCGGCTCCACACCACACGCCCGCCACAACCGCGCCAACGACACCATCACCGCGAACAGCACCGGCTGCACCACATCCACCCGCTCCAGCGACGGAGCACCCTCCACACCACGGATCACCTCCAGCACGGAGAAACCCGCCACCTCCGCCAGCGCTTCATCGCACTCCTCCAACGCCTCGGCGAACACCGGGACATCGAGCAGCCCGCGCCCCATCCCCACCCACTGCGACCCCTGACCCGGGAACACCCACACCACACGACGCCCACCACCACCGGTACCGGTGCCGGTGAGCAGGCCGGGAGCGGGCAGTCCCTCGTCGAGCCGGCGCAGGAGGTCCCGGGCCGTGTCGTGGTCCTCGGCGAGGACGACGGCGCGGCGCTCGTGGTGGGTGCGTCCGGTCGCGAGCGTGCGGCCCGCGCGTTCCAGCGCGTCGGTGCCGGCCGCGTCCGCCAGTACCGGGGTCAGGCGTCGGGCCTGGGCGGTCAGGGCGGTGTCCGTACGCGCCGACAGCACCAGCGGCACCACGCCCGCGGCCTCCAGCACACCCACCGGGCCCCCGGAGGACTCCGCCTCCTGACCCGCCGAGGGGGGCTCCTCCACGATCAGATGCGCGTTCGTCCCACTCACACCGAACGCCGACACCCCCGCCCGACGCGGACGACCGTCACGCGGCCACTCGCGCGCCTCGCGCAACACCTCCACCGCACCCGACGACCAATCCACATGCGGCGACACCACACCCGCGTGCAACGTCCCCGGCAACACCCCATGCCGCAACGCCAACACCATCTTGATCACACCAGCCACACCCGCAGCCGCCTGCGCATGCCCGATATTCGACTTCAACGAACCCAGCCACAAAGGCCGTTGAGGATCACGCCCTTGCCCGTACGTCGCCAGCAACGCCTGCGCCTCGATCGGATCACCCAGCACCGTCCCCGTCCCATGCCCCTCCACCGCATCCACCTGATCCGGCGTCAGACCCGCGGCGGCCAACGCCTGCCGCACCACCCGCTGCTGAGCCGGACCGCTCGGCGCCGCCAGACCGTTGCTCGCCCCGTCCTGGTTCACCGCACTGCCCCGCACCACCGCCAGCACCTGATGACCGTTACGCCGCGCGTCCGACAGCCGCTCCAGCACCACGAGCCCCACACCCTCGGCGAAACCGAAGCCGTCGGCCTGCTCGGAATAGGCCTTGCAGCGCCCGTCGGCGGCCAGCGCGCCCTGACGCGAGAACTCCTCGAAGACCTCGGTTCCCGCCATCACCGACACCCCGCCGGCCACCGCCAGCGAACACTCCCCGTCCCGCAGCGACCGGGACGCCAGATGCAGCGCCACCAACGACGACGAACACGCCGTGTCCACCGTCAGCGCGGGACCCTCAAGACCCAGCACATACGCCACCCGGCCCGAGGCGACGGCGGGTGAGCCGCCGGTGAGCAGATAGCCCTCGCTGCTCTCGGGGGTCTCGGCGCCGTGGCCGTAGCCCTGGTAGGCGGCGCCCAGGAACACCCCGGTGTCGGTGCCGCGCAGCGAGCGCGCGTCGATGCCGGAGTTCTCCAGCGCCTCCCAGGCGACCTCCAGGACCTGGCGCTGCTGCGGGTCCATCGCCAGCGCCTCGCGCGGGGAGATCCCGAAGAACGCCGCGTCGAAGTCCCCCGCGCCGTCGAGGAAGGCCCCGTAGCGGGGGCCGGCCGTGCCGTCGGCAGCGGTGTCCCAGAGGCGGTCGAGGTCCCAGCCGCGGTCGGTGGGCAGCTCCGAGACGGCGTCACGGCCCGCGGCGATGAACTCCCACAGACTCTCCGGGGAGTCGATGCCGCCGGGTAGCCGGCAGGCCATGCCCACGACGGCGATCGGATCGTCCTCGCGCGGGGCGCCGCCGGCCGGCCGCGGCCCCGCCTCGGGCTCCGCCCCGATGGCCGGGGTCTGCTCGGAGCCGAAGAGCCGGTCGAGCAGGTAGTCGGCGAGAGCGGTGACGCTGGGCCGGTCGAAGACCAGGGTGGTCGCCTCGCGCAGGCCGGTCGCGGCGGTGATCCGGTTGCGCAGCTGGATCGCGGTCATCGAGTCGAAACCGAGGTCCCTGAAGGCGCGGTCCCGGTCGACGGCCCCGGCGTCGGTGTGGCCGAGCACCGCGGCGGTCTCGGCCCGCACCAGACGCAGCAGGTGTTCCCGGCGTTCCCTGGCCGGCAGCGGCAGCAGCCTCTCCCGCAGCCGGGAGCGGCCCTGCTCCGCCTCCTCCCGCTCCTGGCCGGCCGGCCCGGCGGCGGGCAGCGTTCGTGCGAGTTCGTCGAACAGCGGCCGGTGCCGTGCGGCGCCCATGAGGTCGAGGAACGCCGGCAGGTCGAGGTCGGCGACACAGACAGCGGCCTCGTCGCGGTCCAGGCACGCGTCCAGTTCGGCGAGGGCCTGCTCGGGCGGCATCGGGCGCATGCCCTGGCGGCGCAGGAAGTCCTGGCCCGCGTCGTCGGCCATGCCCGGTCCGTCCCACAGCCCCCACCCGACGGACAGCGCGGGCAGCCCGCGGTGACGGCGCCGCCGTGCGAAGCCGTCCAGGAAGGCGTTGGCCGCCGCGTAGGCGCCCGCACGGGTCGCGCCCCACACTCCGGCGTTCGACGAGAACAGGACGAAGGCCTCCGCGTCGGGGCACAGTTCGTCGAGGTGCGCCGTCCCGGCGGTCTTGGCGGCGGTGACGCTCGCGAACTCCTCCTCGGTGATGCGGTCCAGCGGCGTGGACTGCGGTACGCCGGCCGTGTGGAAGACGGCGTCGACGGTCCTGCCGTGCGCGCGCTCGTCGGCCAGCAGCGCGGCCAGCGCGTCCCGGTCCGCGACATCGCAGGCGGCGAGGGTCACCCCGGCGCCCAGGGCGGCCAGTTCCTCCTTGAGGCGCCCGGCGCCCGGTGCCTTCGGGCCCCGCCTGCTGGTGAGGACAAGATGTGCGGCGCCGGCGCGCGCCAGGCGGCGCGCGACATGGGCACCGATTCCGCCGGTGCCCCCGGTCACCAGGACCGTGCCGCGCGGGGACCAGCCGCGCACGTCGGCCGGTGCGTCCGCTGAGGTGGCCGCCGGGATGTCCGACGCGTCGGCCGAGGTGGCCGCCGGGGTGGCCGCCCGGGTGCCCGACGAGGTGGCCGCCAACGCGTCAGCCGAGGTCTCCACCAACGCGTCCGCCGGGGTGCCCGCCGACGTGCCCGCCGTCGTGCCCGCCGACGTGCCCGCCGACGCGTCCGCCAGGGCGGGCACGAGCCGGGGGATGCTGGTCCCGGTCGCGCGGATCGCCACCTGGTCCTCGTCCCGGGGCCGGGCGAGCACCGCCGCCATCGCCGCGACGAGGTCCCCCTCCGGCGTGGGCAGGTCGATCGACCCGCCCCAGCGCGTGGGGTGTTCCAGACCGATGACCCGGCCGAGGCCGCACACCGCCGTCTGCGCGGGGTCCGGCTCCCCGTCCTGATCGGTCACGGCCACGGCCCGCCGGGTCAGCACCCACAGGGGCGCCTCGACGTCCGCGTCGCCCAGGGCCTGGGCCAGGGTCAGGGTCCGCCAGGCCGGCAGGTGCGGCGCGTCGGCGGATCCGTCCACGGGGGCGTCCTCGGGAGCGTCCAGGGCGAGCAGCGAGAGGACCGCCGTCGGCTCCCGGTCGGCCGCGGCCGCGCGCAGGGCCGCCGCGGCCTCGGCGCGTCGCTGTCCGCCGCAGTCGACGGCGGTGACCGTGGCACCGGCACCTTCGAGGGCAGTGCGGACCGTGTCGTACCAGGCGCCCGGGACCTGACGGCCGGTCACCAGGAGGACGTGGCCGGTGAGGGGTGCCGCCTCCCACGCGGCGTCTCGCCATTCCACCCGGTAGCGCCGCCCCTGGGCGGCTGGTCCGGTGCGGCGGTCGGGGGCCGTGTGCCAGAACGGGCGGTGCTGGAAGGGGTAGCAGGGGAGGTCGGCCACGGCGCCGTCCGGCAGCGCGGGCCGCCAGTCGGTCCGTACGCCGCGCACATGTGCCTCGGCGAGCGCCGCCAGGAACCGGTCGAGGCCGCCCGCGTCCCGCCGCAGGGTGCTCAGGACCACCGCGTCGGCCCCCACCGCGTCCAGGGTGGCCTCGATGCCGGGGCCGAGCACCGGCTGCGGGCTCACCTCGACGAAGGCGTCGAAGCCCGCCTCGGCCAGCAGGCGCGTCCCCGTCGCGAACCGCACCGGTTCGCGCAGGTTGCGGTACCAGTAGTCGGCCCCCATGACGGCGGTGTCGACCGGCTCACCGGTCGTCGTGGAGTACAGGGGTACGGGTGCCGTCCGGGCGACGACACCGGACAGCGCGGCCGTCAGCTCCTCGCGCAGCGGCTCGACCATGGCCGAGTGGGAGGCGTAGTCCACCGGGATGTTCCGCGCCCGGACGCCGCCCGCCACGCAGGCGTCGAGCAGCGCGTCCAGGTGCTCCCGGGGACCGGCCACCACGACCGCCCCCGGGCCGTTGACCGAGGCGATCGTCAGGGCTCCGCCATAGGGGGCCAGCAGCGCCTCTGTCTGCTCCTCGGAGCGGGCCAGGGAGACCATGCCGCCGGTGCCGGCGAGGGACCGCAGCGCCTTGGCGCGCACCGCGACCACCTTCGCGGCGTCGTCGAGGGAGAGGGCGCCGGCGACGCAGGCGGCCGCGATCTCCCCCTGCGAGTGACCGATGACCGCGGCCGGTTCGACACCGTGGGACCGCCACAGCTCCGCCAGCGACACCATCACCGCGAACAGCGCGGGCTGGACGACGTCCACCCGCTCCAGCGGCGCGCCGTCGGCGATCACCTCGGTCAGCGACCAGTCGGTGTAGGGGGCCAGCGCCTGCTCGCACGCGCGCATGGAGCGGGCGAAGACCGGCGAGGCGGCGAGCAGTTCGGCGGCCATGCCCTGCCACTGCGACCCCTGCCCCGGGAACACCATCACGACCTTCCGGCTGCCCGGGGCCGCGGTGCCGGTGACCGCTTGCGCGTGCGGCTCCTCGCGGGCCACGGCGCGCAGGGCGGCCAGGGCGTCCGCGCGGCCGCCGACCACCACGGCGCGGTGCTCGAACGCGGTGCGCCGGGTGGCGAGGGTGAAGGCGGTGTCCGGCAGCGGGGCGGCGCCGGGCCGCTCCAGATGGGCGGCGAGCCGTTCGGCCTGGTCCCGCAGGGCGCCCTCGGTCCGGCCGGACAGGAGCAGCGGGTACGGTCCTGCCTCCTCCCGGCCGCCGGCCGGCGGCTCGGGGGCCGGGCCGGGTTCCGACCCGCCGGCCGACGGCGCGGGGGCCAGGCCGGGTTCCACGCCACCGGCCGACGGCCCGGAGGCCAGGCCGGGTTCCACGCCACCGGCCGACGGCCCGGAGGCCAGGCCGTCTTCCGGGGCCTCCTCGACCAGGACGTGCGCGTTGGTCCCGCTGATGCCGAACGAGGAGACTCCCGCGCGGCGCGGCCGGGTGCCGCGCGGCCACGGCCTGCTCTCGGCGAGCGGTACGACGGCGCCCGTCTCCCAGTCGATCCGCGGCGAGGGTGCGTCGAGGTGGAGGAGGCGGGGCAGCCGGCCGTGCTGGAGGGCGAGCACCGTCTTGATCAGGCCCGCGACGCCGGCGGCCGCCTGGGTGTGTCCGATGTTGGACTTCACCGAGCCGATCCACAGCGGAGCGTCCTCGGGCCGCCCGGCGCCGTAGGTCTCCAGCAGGGCGTGTGCCTCGATGGGGTCGCCGAGCGTGGTTCCGGTGCCGTGCGCCTCGACGTAGTCGACGTCGGCGGGGCCGAGCCGGGAGTCGTCGAGCGCCTGCCGGATCACCCGCTGCTGGGCCGGTCCGTTGGGTGCGGTGAGGCCGTTGCTGGCGCCGTCCTGGTTGACGGCCGAGCCGCGCAGCACGGCCAGTATCCGGCGGCCTTCCGCCTGTGCCGTGGACAGCCGCTGGAGCACGAGGAATCCGACGCCTTCGGCCAGGCCGAAGCCGTCGGCGGCGCGGGCGAAGGGCTTGCACCGGCCGTCCGCGGCCAGTCCGCCCTGGCTGCGGAACTCGGTGAACGCGCCGGGGGTGCTCATGACGGTGGCGCCGCCCGCGAGCGCGGTCGTGCACTCCCCCCGGCGCAGCGACTGCATGGCCAGGTGGGTCGCGGTGAGGGAGGAGGAGCAGGCGGTGTCCACGGTCAGCGCGGGGCCTTCGAGGCCGAGCGCGTACGCCACCCGGCCGGAGGCGACGCTGGAGGCCGTGCCCGTTCCCAGGTATCCCAGCACGTCCGGTGACGCCTCGTCGGGGCGCGGCCCGTAGTCGACGGCGCCGACTCCGGCGAACACTCCGGTGGCGGTGCCGCCCAGCGACGCGGGGTCGAAGCCGGCGCGTTCCAGGGCTTCCCAGGCGACCTCCAGCAGGAGCCGCTGCTGCGGGTCCATGGCCAGCGCCTCGCGCGGCGAGATGCCGAAGAAGTCCGCGTCGAAGCCGGCGGCGTCGTACAGGAACCCTCCTTCGCATCCGTCGAGGGCGGCGGTGTCCCAGCCGCGGTCGGTGGGCAGGCCCGCCACGGCGTCGCCGTCCGCCATGAGGAAGTCCCACAGGGCGGCGGGGCTGTCGATGCCACCGGGGAGCCGGCAGCCCATGCCGACGATCGCGATCGGCTCGCCGGCCCGGTACTCGGTCTCCCGCAGCCGCGCGCTGACGGCCTCCAGGTCCCCGGCCGTCCGCCGCAGGTAGCGGCGCAGCTTGGTCTCGGTGGTCTCCTGATCCCCGCTCACCTTGGTCCGGGTGGTCTCCTGGTCCCCGCTCACCTTGGTCCGGGTGGTCTCCTGGTCCCCGCTCATCGTCCCTCGTTCCCCTCGCCGAACCGCTGGTCGAGCAGTGCGAACAGTTCCTCGTCGTCGACGGTGTCGACGTCCACGACGGCCGTGCGGGAGTCCCCGCCGCCCAGGGCGCTCCACCTGCCGAGCAGGGCCGTCAGCCGCGCCTCGATCGCCCTGCGTTCACCGGCCTCGTCCTCGGTGGCCTCCCGCCAGCCGTCCAGTGCCGCCTCCAGTGCGGCGAGGTGCTCGGCGACCTCGCCGGCCGGGCGCCGCGGGCCGGCCTGCGGTGCGCCGGACGCGTCCGCGAACAGCTTGTTGTCCACGTAGGCGGCCACCGCCTCGGGCGTCGGGTGGTCGAAGACGAGGGTGCTCGGCAGCCGCAGGCCGACCACGGCGCCCAGGCGGTTGCGCAACTCGACCGACGCCAGGGAGTCGAAGCCGAGGTCCTTGAACTGCCGCCCGGACGGCACCGGGTCGGCCGTGTCGTACCCGGCGACGGCGGCGGCCTGGGCCCGTACGGCATCGGTCAGGGCGGCGAGCCGGTCGGGGCGCGGCATCGGCGCCAGGCGTGCGGCGAGCCCGTCGCCGCCGGACTGTTCCCCGGCGGCCCGGCGCAACGGCGTGTGCAGCAGCCCGCGCAGCACCTCGGGGGGACCGTCCGGGCCCTGCGGCCGGGAGGTGTCCAGGCGCAGCGGGTACAGGACCGGGTCGCCGCGCCGGATCGCGAGGTCGAACAGGTCCAGCGCCCGTGCGGTCGGCAGGGGCAGCATGCCCGCCCGCGCCATCCGCCGGGTGTCCCGCTCGTCCAGCGCGCCCGTCAGGCCGCTGGCCTCCTCCCACAGCCCCCAGCCGAGGGACGTCGCGGGCAGCCCTCGCGCCTGCCGGTACCGGGCCAGCGCGTCCAGTGCGGCGTTGGCCGCCGCGTACGCGCCCTGGCCCGGCCCGGCCAGTACGGAGGCGCCCGAGCCGAACAGGGCGAAGAAGCTCAGGTCGCGGCCCTCGGTGAGTTGGTGCAGGTGCCAGGCGGCGTCGGCCTTGGGCGCGAAGACCTCGGCCAGCGCGTCCGGCTGCACGGAGGCGGCCAGGCCGTCCGCGAGCACCCCGGCGGTGTGGACGACGCCCGTCAGCGGGTGTGCGGCCGGGATGCCGTCGAGTACGGCCGCGAGCGCGGCGCGGTCGGAGACGTCGCAGGCGAGCGTCGTCACGGCCGCGCCCAGCTCCCCGAGCTCGGCCGCGAACCGGTCCGCTCCCGGGGCGGTGGGCCCGCGCCGTCCGAGCAGCAGCAGGTGGCGCACCCCGTGCTCGGTGACGAGGTGGCGGGCCAGCAGCCGGGCCAGGGTGCCCGTTCCGCCGGTGACGAGTACGGTGCCGTCGGGGTCGAGCGGTGCCGGCTGGACGAGCACCAGCTTGCCGGTGTGCCGCCCCGTGCTCATGTGCTGAAGGGCGGCCGACGCCCGCTGGAGCGGCCGGGCCGTGACCGGCAGGCGCGTGAGCTTCCCGTCGGCGACCAGGGCGGCGACCTCGGCCAGGATCGCGCCGAGCCGGTCCGGCCCCGCGTCGGCGAGGTCGAAGGGCAGGTAGCGCCCGTGGAACCGTTCCGGGTCGCGCGGGTCGGTCTTGCCCATCTCGACGAACGCCCCGCCTTCCGCGAGGAGTCGCGCCGATTCGTCGAGCAGCGCACCGGTCAGCGAGTTGACCACGACGTCCATGCCGCGGCCGCCGCCGGCGGACCGGAACCGCTGTCCGAAGCCCGGTTCCCTGGACGAGGCGATGTGGTCGTCGTCCAGTCCGAGTCCGCGCAGGATGTCGTGCTTGGCGGGACTGGCGGTGGCGAAGACCTCCGCCCCGGCCAGCCGGGCCAGGCGGACCGCGGCCATGCCGACGCCGGTGGCGGCGGCGTGCACCAGGACGGTCTGCCCGGACCGCAGACCGGCGAGGTCGTGCAGGGCGTAGTGGGCGGTGGTGAAGGCGATGGGCAGCGCCGCCGCCTCGGTGGTGCTCCAGCCCCGCGGTGCGGGGACCACCAGCCGGTGGTCGGTGACGGCCACGGGCCCGAAGGCGCCTTCGAACAGGCCCATGACCCGGTCGCCCGCCTTGACTCCCGTGACGTCGGGGCCGGTGGCGGTGACGACCCCGGCGCCCTCGGTGCCCATGACGGCGGCGCCGGGGTACATGCCGAGGGCTATGAGGACGTCGCGGAAGTTCACGCCGGTGGCCCTCAGTTCCACCCGTACCTCGCCGGGGCCCGGCTGCCGCCCGGCGTCCGGCGCCGGCGCGAACGTGAGGGCGTCCAGGGAGTTGCCGGCGGGCTCCAGGCGGGCGGGCGACCGAGGTGGGAGCAGGGCCACCGCGGCGCGGGTGGAGGACAGCCGCGGCACGAGCGCGAGGTCGCCGCGCAGCGCGACCTGCGGATGGCCGAGCACGGCGGGGAGCCCGGCGAGGGCCGAGAGGTCCGCGTCGCTGTCGACGAGGACGAAGTTGCCCGGCGACTCCGCCTGTGCGGAGCGGACCAGGCCCCAGACCGCGGCCTGCGCGGGGTCCGCCTCGGTGTCGGCCGGGCCGGCGCTGACGGCATGACGGGTGAGGAACACCAGGCGGCCGGTCCGCTCCGGTGCGTCGAGCCACTGGCGGACGAGTCCGGCCGCGTGCAGCACGCTCTCGCGCACGGACCCGGCCGGGTCCGCCGCCTGCCAGGGACGACCGTGCACGACGACGGCCTCGGGTTCCGGCTCGCCCGCCGCGACCGCCGCGGCCAGTGCCGCCAGGTCCGGGTAGTCCTTGCCGGGCCCCGTCGGGCCGCCGCCGACGGTCACGCAGTTCACCGTCGCGGTGCCGGTCTCGGGAAGGGGCCGCCAGGACAGCCGGTAAAGGTCGTCGGCGCCTGTTTCCTCCCCGTCGCCGGGGTGCGGCGCGCCGTCGGCCGGGCGTACGGTCACGGCGCTCACCCGGGCGACCGGCGCTCCCGTGGGGTCGGTCACCGACAGGCTCATCGCGTCGTCGCCGGCGGGGGCCGCCGTCACGCGGACCGTGGTGGCCCCGGACGCGTACAGGGTGGTCCCGCTCCAGGAGAAGGGGAGGAACGCCCCTTCCCGGTCGGCCAGGTGGCTCAGGCCGAGGGTCTGCGCGGCCGCGTCGAGGAGGACGGGGTGCAGCAGGTAGCCCTCGTCGCCGGGGGCTGCCGCGTTCTCGCCCCCGGCCGTGGCGCCCCCCGCGGCCGCGGGGAGTTCGGCCTCGGCGAAGACCTCCTCGCCGCGCTGCCACGCGGCGCGCAGCGCCCGGAAGGCGGGCCCGTAGGCGTAGCCCCGGTCGGCCAGGCGCGCGTAGGCGGCGTCCAGGTCGATGGGCCGGGCGCCCGGCGGCGGCCAGGCCGCCGGGGCCGGGGGCGGCGCCGTGGCCTCGCCGAGGACGCCGTTCGCGTGCCGGGTCCAGGGCGCGTCGGGGGTGCGCGCGTCGCGGGCGTGCACGTCCACCGTGCGGGTGCCGTCCTGCGCGGGGGCGCCGGCCGTCACGCGCACGGCGGTGGCCGGGCCGGGCACCAGCGGGGCGGAGAGCACCAGTTCCTCCACGGCGGGCGTGCCCGCGTGCCGGCCGGCCGTCAGGGCCAGGTCGACCAGCGCGCTGCCGGGCAGCAGCGCCGTTCCGCCGACGGCGTGGTCGGCCAGCCACGGCTGGTCCCCGAGCGCGATCCGCCCGGTCAGGACGTATCCGCCATCGGGTATCTCCAGCGCCATGGACAGGACGGGGTGGGCCACGGTGTCCATGCCCAGCGCGGTGGCATCGCCGCGGGTACGGCGCGGGCGCGGCCAGTAGGTGGTGTGCTCGAACGGGTAGGTCGGCAGTTCCGCCGTGCCGCCGGGCCCCACGGCCGGCCCGAGGTCGACGGGCAGGCCGTCGGCCCAGGCCTCCAGCAGGTTGCGCAGGAAGGTGCGCGTCCCGGGGCGGTCCCGGCGCAGGGAGGCGAGGGTGACGACGTCCCGGCCGAGGTCGTCGGCGGTCTCCTCGATGCCGGAGAGCAGCACCGGGTGCGGACTCACCTCGATGAAGGTGTCGAAGCCCTGGCCCATCAGGTGCCGTACGGCCTCGTCGAGGCGGACCGTCCCGCGCAGGTTGCGGTACCAGTACGCCGCGTCGAACCCGGCGGTGTCCAGCGGGCCGCCGGTGACGGTCGAGCAGAAGGGCACGGAGGCGGAGCGGGCCGGGATCTCGCCCAGTACGTCGGCGAGTTGCCGCTCGACCTGTTCCACCTGCGGGGAGTGGGAGCCGTAGCCCACCGCGATCCGCCGCGGGGACATCTCCTCGGCCTGCGGCGATCCGAGGAACTCCGCCAGGGCCGTGGCCTCTCCGGCGACGACGAGGGAGCGCGGCCCGTTCACCGCGGCCACGCTCAGGCGGCCGTCCCACGGCGACAGGGCCGCCGCGAGCTCGTCGGGAGTGGCCGTGACGGAGGCCATGCCGCCCTGTCCGTTCAGCTCGCGCAGCACCTTGCTGCGCAGCGCCACGACCTTCGCGGCGTCATCGAGGGTGAGGGCCCCGGCGACGCAGGCGGCGGCGATCTCGCCCTGCGAGTGACCGACCACGGCGGCCGGTTCCACCCCGTGGACACGCCACAGCTGTGCCAGCGACACCATCACCGCGAACAGCAGGGGCTGGAGGACATCGGGCCGTTCGAACGCGTCCTCGGGCCCGTCGCCGCGCAGCGTGGCGAGCAGGTCCCAGTCGGTGTACGGCGCGAGCGCCGTCGCGCAGGCCTCCATCGACGCGGCGAAGACCTCCGACCGGTCGAGGAGGTCGCGGGCCATGCCGGTCCACTGCGAGCCCTGGCCGGGGAAGACCAGCACGGCCTTACGGGCGCCCGCCGTACGCGGCGCCGCCACGTCGGCGACGGCCTCGCCGGCGGCCAGGGCATCGAGGGCCGCGCACACCGATTCCCGGTCGTCGCCCAGCACCGCGGCCCTGATGTCGAAGCGTGCCCGGCCGGTCGCGAGCGTCCGTGCGGTGTCGGCCAGGGAGATCTCCGGCGAGGTGCGCAGCAGCTCGGCCAGGGCGCGCGCCTGCGCGGTCACCGCGCGGCGCGTACGGGCCGAGAGCGGGAGGGCCACGGCACCCGCCGCGAGACCGCTGCCGGCGGGCCGTCCGCCCGGCGCCGGGGCTGCCGGGGTTGCCGGAGCGGCCGGGGCGGCCGGGGCCACCGATGCCGCGTCTGCCAGCTCTGCCGAGGCCACCGGGGCCACCGGGCCCGCCAGGGCCACCGGGGCTGCCGCGTCTGCCAGCTCTGCCGAGGCCACCGGGGCCACCGGGCCCGCCAGGGCCACCGGGGCTGCCGCGTCTGCCAGCTCTGCCGAGGCCACCGGC
>NZ_JBEPDM010000026.1:0-30555 GCF_040300305.1 Streptomyces sp. NPDC000410 | reverse complement strand
CGGGGCCACCGGGCCCGCCGGGGCTGCCGCGTCTGCCAGCTCTGCCGAGGCCGCCGAGACCGCCGAGTTCGCCAGGTCCCCCGGGGCTGCCGGGGCTGCCGAGGCCGCCAAGCCCGCCAGGTCCCCCGGGGACGCCGAGCCCGCCAGGGCCGCCGGAGGTGCCGGAGCCGCCAGGCTCGCCGAGCCCACCAAGCCCGCCGTAGCCGCCAGGCCCGCCGGGGCCACCGAAGGTGCCAGGACCGCCGGAGGTGCCGGGGCCTCTTCCAGAACGACGTGGGCGTTCGTGCCGCTGACGCCGAACGACGACACCCCGGCCCGGCGCACGCGCGGGCCCCGCTGCCAGCCCTCGTTCTCCCGCTGGACCCGGATCGTCCCCGTCGACCAGTCGATCTCGGGGGAGAGTTCTTCCGCGTGCAGGCTGCGGGGGACGACGCCGTGGCGCATCGCCAGCACCGTCTTGATGACGCCGGCGACACCGGCGGCCGCCTGGGTGTGGCCGATGTTGGACTTCACCGAGCCGAGCGCCAGGGGCCGTTCGCGGTCCGCCCCGTACGTGGCCAGCAGTGCCCCGGCCTCGATCGGGTCGCCGAGCCGGGTGCCGGTGCCGTGCGCCTCCACCACGTCGATGTCGGCCGGCGACAGCCGGGCGTCGGCGAGCGCCTGCCGGATCACTTCCTCCTGGGCCGGGCCGTTCGGCGCGGCCAGCCCGTTGCTCGCGCCGTCCTGGTTGACCGCGCTGCCCCGCAGCACGGCGAGGACGGGGTGCCCCAGCTCCCGGGCCCGGGAGAGCGGTTCGAGGAGCAGCGCGCCCACTCCTTCGGCGAGGCTGAAGCCGTCCGCCCGCGCCGAGAACGGCTTGCACCGCCCGTCGGCGGCCAGGCCGCGCTGCCTGCTGAAGTCCACGAACGTGTAGGGGTCGGAGATCACGGTGACCCCGCCGGCCAGGGCCATGGCGCACTCGCCGCCCCGCAGCGCCCGTATCGCCAGGTGGATGCCCACCAGCGACGACGAGCACGCCGTGTCCACCGTGATCGCCGGGCCCTGCCAGCCGAAGAAGTAGGCGAGGCGCCCCGACAGCACGCTGGCCGAGTTGCCGAGCCCCTGGTAGCCCTCGACCCGGGCGGCCTCGCTCTCGAGGAGCGGCATGTACGACTGGCCGTTGGACCCGACGAACACGCCGACGCGGCTGCCCCGCAGCGCGTCCGGATCGATGCCGCCCCGTTCCACGGCCTCCCAGGCGACCTCGAGCATCAGTCGCTGCTGCGGGTCCATCGCGAGGGCCTCGCGGGGCGTGATGCCGAAGAACTCCGCGTCGAAGCCCGCCGCGTCGGTGAGGAACCCGCCGCGGTCGGCGTAGCTGGTGCCGGGGTGGCCGGGGTCGGGGTGGCAGAGGGCCTCAAGGTCCCAGCCGCGGTCGGTGGGCAGTTCGCCCGTGAGGTCCTGTCCGTCGAGGACGGCCCGCCACAGCTCTTCGGGCGAGCCGATGCCTCCCGGGAAGCGGCAGCCCATGCCGACGACGGCGATCGGCTCCGGTCCGGCGTCCTGTCCGGCGTTCTGTGCGGTCCCGGTCACCGGTGCGGTGCTCTCCTGGCGGGGGCCGGCGGCCAGCCGGGAGAGCAGGTGGCGGGCGAGGCGGGTGATGGTCGGGTGGTCGAACACCAGGGAGGCGGGCAGGCGCAGGCCGGTGGCCTCCGCGAGCCGCTTGCGCAGTTGCACCGCGCCCAGCGAGTCCAGGCCCAGTTCGGTGAACGCCCGCCGTCCGTTGACGTCCGTCGCGCTGTCGTGTCCGAGGACCGCCGCGGCGGCCTCGCCGACCACGGTGATCAGCAGTTCCTCCCGCTCCGCGGGCGACAGGCCCGTGAGCCGGGCGGCCAGTTCGGCGGCCGGGCCGCTGTCCGGCCCGGCGGGTGCCTCCGCGGGCTCCGCCGCCTCGCGCGCCTCGGCGATCTCCCCGAACAGCGCGGTCGGCCGGAGCGCGGCGTAACTCGCGGCGAAGGTGGGCCAGTCCACGTCGGACACCGCGACGGCGCTCTCGCCCGAGTCCAGTACGGACCGCAGTACCGTCAGCGCGCGATCGGCGCTCAGGCCGCGCAGTCCGCGCTGCGCCGCCTGCCCCGCGCCGCCGCGCGGGGCGTCGGGCAGGGCCCAGGGGCTCCAGGCCACGGCGGTGCTCGGGTGGCCCTGGGCCCGCCGGTGTGCGGCGAACGCGTCGAGGCAGGCGCTGCCGGCCGCGTATCCGGACATGCCCGCGCCGCCCCAGACACCGGCCACGGAGGAGCAGTAGATCTCCTGCTCCACCGGCCGGCCGTCGAGGACCCTGGCGAGGGTCAGGGCGAGTCCGGTCTTGGCGTGCACGGTGGCGGCGAAGTCCTCCGGGTCGGTCTCCAGGACCGGCCCGAACTTCAGGCGGGTCGCGGCGTGCACGACGGTGCTGACGTCGTGCGGGGCGGCTTCCACGGCGGCCCGTACGGCGTCCTCGTCCGCCGCGCAGCGGGTGACCGTCGTCCCGCCGTCCCGCAGCGCGCTCAGCAGTTCCTCGCCCGCCTCGCCCACCAGGACGAGGTGTTCGGCGCCGTTGTCGGCCGCCCACCGGGCGAGCCGCTGCCCGATCGGGCTGTCCGCGCCGGTGACGAGCACGGTCCCGTGCGGGCGCCGGACGTCGCCGCCCGCGACGGCGTTCCCGGCGGCGGTCGCGACGGCGTTGCCAGCAGCGGTCCCAGCAGCGGTCGCGGCGACGTTCCCGACGGCGGTCCCAGCAGCGGTCCCGGCAGCGCTCCCAACAGCGGTCCCGGCAGCGCTCCCAACAGCGGTCGCGGCGACGTTCCCGACGGCGGTCCCAGCAGCGGTCCCGGCGGCGCTCCCAGCAGCGGTCCCGGCAGCTGTCGCCCGCACCCGCACCAGGCGCCGCCCGTACAGGCCGCCGGTGCGTACGGCGAGGTGGTCCTCTGCCGCGTGGTGGCCCGCGAGGATGCCGGGCACGCGGGAGAGCAGGGCCTCGTCGGCCCCGGCGGCTCCGCCGGCGTCCCGCGGCAGGTCCAGCACGCCGCCCCAGCGCTGCCCGAGTTCCAGACCGGCGGCCCGGCCCAGGCCGTGCACGGCGGCCTGCGCGAACGAGCCCGTGCCGTCGTCGTCGGGTGTCTGTACGGCGCCCTGGGTGAGGCACCAGAGCGGCGCCACGACGCCGGTGTCGCCGAGGGCCTGAAGGAGCGTCAGGGTGGCGACCGCGCCGGCGGGCACGCCCGCCCGGCCGGGGTGGTCCGACTCGTCGGCCGCGAGCAGCGACAGCACGCCCCGCAGCCCGGTGGTTCCCGCCGTGGCGGCGGTGAGGGCCTCGGCGGCCTCGGCGCGGCTCAGGCCCGGGTCCAGGACGCATTCCAGCGGCGTGCCGCCGGCGTCGCGGAGCGCGGCCGTCAGCGGTCCGGCCCAGGCGGGGGCCGCGGCGGGGGTGACGACCAGCCAGGTGCCGTGCGCGTCGGCCGGTTCCGTGGCGGCCAGGGGCGTCCACGCCACGCGGTAGGTCACCTCGCCGGCGCCGCGGGGGGCGGGCGCCGCGGTGGACGTCCAGTAGTGCCTCCGCTGGAAGGGGTAGGTGGGCAGGCGGACCGGCCGCGCGTCGCCGAAGGCGGGCTGCCAGCGCACGTCCACGCCCGCGACATGGGCGCTCGCCGCGGAGGTGAGGAAGGACTCCGGGCCGGGGGCGCCTCGCCGCAGGGTGCCGACGGCCACGGCCTCGCCCGGTTCCCGTCCCTCCGCCTCGAGCGTCTCCTCGACCGTCGCCGCCAGCACCGGGTGCGGGCTGACCTCGATGAAGGCGTCGTGGTGCCCGGCGACGAGGAGGCGTACGACGTCGTGGAAGCGCACCGGCTCACGCAGGTTGCGGTACCAGTAGTGCGCGTCCAGTTCCTCGCCCTCCATGGGGCGGGAGGTCACCGTCGAGTAGAAGGGCACCCGTGCGCGGGCCGGGCGCAGGTCCCGCAGCGCCTCGGCCAGTTCCTCACGGACCTGTTCCATCTGCGCGGAGTGCGAGGCGTAGTCCACGTCGATGGTCCGGGCCCGCACTCCCCGGTCGGCGCAGCCCGCCACGAAGGACCGCACGGCCTCGGGTTCACCGGAGACGACCACGGAGGCGGGACCGTTGACCGCGGCCACCTCGACGGCGTCCCCGTACGGCGCGAGCAGCTCCCGTACGGCGGCCTCGTCCAGCGCGACGGCCGCCATCGCGCCCTGCCCGGCCGGCGACCGCAGCAGGCGGCTGCGCAGGACCACGAGCCGGGCGGCGTCCTGGAGCGTGAGGATCCCGGCGACGTACGCCGCGGCGATCTCCCCCTGCGAGTGCCCGGCCACCGCCGCCGGTTCCACACCGTACGAGCGCCACAGTTCGGCCAGGGACACCATCACCGCGAACAGCGCGGGCTGCACCACGTCGACGCGGTCGAGCCCGGGGGCGCCGGGCTCCTGCCGCAGCACCGCGGCCACCGACCAGTCCTGCCACGGGGCCATCGCCTCGTCGCATGCCTGGATCGTCGCGGCGAAGACCGGTGACCATTCCAGCAGGTCGGCGGCCATTCCCGCCCACTGCGAGCCCTGGCCGGGGAAGAGGAACACGGCCGGGTGCCCGCCCGATTCGACGGTTCCCCTGACGCGCGCCCGGCCGTCGGCCACCTCGCGCATCCCCTGCAGCGCGGATGCGCGGGAGCCGGCCAGGACCACCGCGCGGTGCTCGTGCCGGGCCCGGGCCGTGGCCAGCGACAGGCCGAGGCCGGGCAGTTCGACGGCCGTGTCGGCGACCACGGCGGACAGCTGCCGCGCCTGGGCGCGCAGCGCCTCGTCGGTCCGCGCGGAGACGACGAGCGGCACCGGGTGCTGCTCCGTCACCGCCCGCGGCGTCGCACGTTCCCCGGTCTCCTCGGGGTCCGTCCGGCGGATCTGGCCGGGCTCGGGACGCCCTGCGACTCCATCTCCCGCGTTGTCGTCAACCGGCATGGCTCGGGGCTCGGGGGCCTCCTGCAGGACGACGTGGGCGTTGGTGCCGCTGATGCCGAACGCCGACACGGCCGCGTACCGTGGCCGCTCGCCGCGCGGCCAGTCCCGCTCCTCGGCCAGCAGGGCGAGCGCGCCCGAGGCCCAGTCGGCGTGCGGCGAGGGCTCCTCGACGTGCAGGGTTCTGGGCAGCTTCTCGTGCTGGAGGGCGAGCACCATCTTGAGTACGCCGACCGCGCCGGCGGCGGCCTGGGTGTGGCCGATGTTCGACTTCGCCGAGCCCAGCCACAACGGCCGCTGTGCGCTGCGGTGCCGGCCGTAGGCGTCGAGCAGGGCGTGGGCCTCGATGGGGTCGCCGAGGGTGGTGCCGGTGCCGTGTGCCTCGACCGCGTCGACATCGCCGGGTGAGATCTGCGCGTTGGCCAGTGCCTGCTCGATGACCTTGCGCTGGGCCGTTCTGCTGGGTGCGGCCAGGCCGTTGCTGGCACCGTCCTGGTTGATCCCGGTGCCACGGATGACGGCGTGCACGGTGTGCCCGTCCCGCCGGGCGTCCGACAGGCGCTCCAGGAGGAGCACCGCGACGCCCTCGCCGAAGCCGAAGCCGTCCGCGCTCGCGCCGAACGCCTTGGAACGGCCGTCGGGCGCGAGGGCGCGCTGACGGGCGAAGTCGATGAACACCTCGGGTCCCGCCATCACGGCGGCGCCGCCCACGATCGCCCGGTCGCACTCGCCCCGGCGCAGCGACGCCGCCGCCAGGTGCAGGGCCACGAGGGAGGAGGAGCAGGCGGTGTCCAGCGTGATGGCGGGTCCTTCGAGCCCGAGGGTGTAGGCGATCCGGCCGGACGCGACGGACGGCGCCACACCCGTGACCGTGTAGCCCTCGGCGTCCTCGGCCAGGCCCTGGGCGTCGCCGTAGCCGTACCGGGCGACGCCGAGGAACACCCCGGTCCGCGTGCCGCGCAGGGAGTGCGGGTCGAGGCCGGCGTTCTCGGCCAGTTCCCAGCACGTCTCCAGCAGGAGGCGCTGCTGCGGATCCATCGCGGCGGCCTCGCGCGGGGATATGCCGAAGAACGCGGCGTCGAAGTCCCCCGCGCGCTCCAGGAAGCCCGCCTTGCGCGCATAGGTCGTGCCGGGGTGGTCGGGGTCGGGGTGGTAGAGGCCCGCCAGGTCCCAGCCCCGGTCGTCCGGGAAGCCGGACAGCCGTTCCTCGCCCGCCGCCAGCACGTCCCAGAAGTCCTCCGGGGTGTCGATCCCGCCGGGCAGCCGGCAGGCCGTGCTGACGATCGCGATCGGGTCGGCCTCCAGCTCGTGGATGCGCTGCCGGGCCGCTCGCAGGTCCAGGGTCGCCCGGCGCAGGTATGAAGCGATCTTGTCGTTGTCCGTCACTGTGTCGTGTCCTTACCTGTTCACCGCGGGCTGTCCGTTGTCGCCGAGCTCGCGACCGAGGGCCTCCAGCAGTTCGTCGAATCCGGCCTCGGCGAGATCCGTCTCCTGGGGGGACGGTGTGCCCGATGCACCGTCGTGACCGGTGCCGGAGCCGGCCGCGCCGGTCCGCAGGGTGGTCCGCAGAGTGGTCAGTACGCGGTCGAGGTGCCGGGCCAGTTCGGCACGCCGCGGCCCGGGTACGCCGGCCAGTTGGGCCTCCAGCCGGTCCAGTCCGCCCAGCGCCGCCGCGACGACGTCCTCGTCGTCGTGCGGGTCCGCGAACAGCTCGGAGCGGAGGTGGTCCGCCAGCGCGGCGGCGTTGGGGTGGTCGAAGACCAGGGTCGAGGGCAGGGCGAGCCCGGTGGCCTCGGTCAGGCGTTTGCGCAGGCGCAGGGCGCCCAGCGAGTCGAAGCCGAGTTCGCGGAAGGCCGTGTCCACCGCCACCGCGCGGGTGTCCTCGTGTCCGAGGGCCGCGGCGGCGTGGGAACGCACCAGACGCGTCAGTTCGTGGTGCTGCTCGGCCGGCGGCCGTCCGGCGAGCCGGTCGCGCAGGGCCGCTCCCCCCGCGGGTGACGGCGGCGCGGACACGGCGGACCGGGCTCCCGGGACCGCGTCGAGCAGCGGTCGTCGCCTCAGGGCCGCGTACGTCTCGGTGAACCGCGGCCAGTCGACATCGGCGACGACCACGGCGGTCTCGTCGGCGGCCAGCACCGTCTCGAGGGCCTCCAGCGCCCGGTCGCCGGGCATGGGGCGCACGCCCTGGTCCCGGAGCCGGGCGACGGCCTGCTCGTCGCCCGTCATGCCGCCTTCCGCCCACAGTCCCCAGGCCACGGATGTCGCGGTGAGGCCCCGGGCGCGGCGGTGCTGGGCGAGGGCGTCGAGGTAGGAGTTGCCGGCCGCGTACGCCCCCTGCCCGGCGCTGCCCCATACGGCGGCGCCGGAGGAGAAAAGGAGGAAGAGGCTCAGGCCGGGGCAGGCGTCCTGAAGGTTCCGCGCACCGTGCACCTTGGCGGCCAGGACCTCCCGGAACTCCTCGCGGGTCATGTCCCGCAGGGCGGTTTGCTGGTTCAGTCCGGCCGCGTGCACCACGCCGGTGATCGTCGCGCCGTCCGCGCGCAGCCCGTCGACGAGCCCCGCCACCGCATCGCTCGCGCTGATGTCGCAGGCGTGGACGGTGACCCGGGCGCCGAGCCCGGTGAGCTCGGCGACCAGCGGGGCGATGCCCGGTGCCGCCTCGCCCCGGCGGCTGACCAGCGCCAGGTGCTGGGCGCCCCGGGCCGCCAGCCGGCGTGCGGTGAGCGCGCCGAGGCCGCTGGTGCCGCCGGTGACGAGGATCGTCCCCTCGGGCACGACCGCTCCGGCGGCGTCCGGTGCCCGGTCCGCGTCCGGCGCGGCGGGCAGCAGCCGGCGCGCGAACACGGCGCGCGACCGGACCGCGAGCTGGTCCTCCGTGCCGGTCAACGCGCGGGCGAGAAGCGCGCGCTCCGCCTCTGTCGCCTCCTGCGGCAGGTCCACGAGGCCGGTGTGGCGCGCGCCGCGTTCGAGCGCGGCGCTCTGGCCGAGACCCCACACCTGCGCCCCTGCCGGGCAGGTCACGGGGTCGTCCGCGCCGGTGCCGACCGCGCCGCACGTCGCCAGCCAGACGGGCGCGTCGGTGTCCGCCGCCTCCAGTTCGCGCAGGAGGTCCAGCGTGGCCTCGGCTCCGGCGTCCGCGTCACCGACGGCCAGCAGCGAGAGCACCCCCGCATACGCGCCGGACCCGGCCTGGGTGGCGAGGGCGTCGCGGACGGCAGCGGTCAGCGTGTGCGGATCGTCGAGCGGGACGGTCACCGTGTGGAGCAGGGCCCCGTGTTCGGCGAAGGCGGTGGCCGCGGCGTCGTGCCAGGCATGCCCGGCGGGGTGGGCGTCCGTCGGGGCGGGCAGCAGGAGCAGCCAGCGTCCGGTAGGGCCAGCGGGTCCGGCGAAGGTGCCGGTGGTCTCCTGCCAGCCGACGCGGTAGCGCCATCCGTCGTCCGCGCGCGACGGCCCGGACGCGTCGGACGCGTCGGGCAGCAGCCAGAACCGTTCGTGGTCGAAGGGGTAGGTCGGCAGGTCGGTCGGCTCGCCTTCGCCGAGCACGGCCCGCCAGTCCACCGAGACACCGCTCACGTGCGCCTCGGCGAGAGCGGCCAGAAAGCGTCCGGGCGTGTCGTCGTCACGCTGTACGGAGCCCACCACGGCGCTCGTGTCACCGAGTGTGTCCTGCATGCTCCCGCTGAGCACCGGATGGGGGCTCACCTCGATGAACGCATCGTGGCCCGCCGCGGAGAGCTCCTCGATCGCGGCCTCGAAGTCCACGGTGCGGCGCAGGTTCTCGTACCAGTAGCCGGCGTCCAGCTCGGGGCCGTCGGCGAATGCGCCCCGCAGGGTGGAGTAGAGGGGCACGTCGGCACCGCGCGGGGCGATGCCGGACAGCGGAGCGGTGATCGCTTCTCGCAGGCGTTCCACGTGGGAGGTGTGGGAGGCGTAGTCGACGGGGAGCACCCGCGCGTCGATGCCCGCCCCTGCGCAGTGCTCCCGCAGGCTGTGCACCGCCTCGGGGTCACCTGCCACCACGACGGCGTCGGGGCCGTTGACCGTGGCGAGCTCCAGTCCGGGCGCGGCGGTGCGCAGCAGCTTGTGCGCGTCCTCGCGGCCCAGGCGCAGCGACAGCATGGCGCCGTGGCCGGCGAGTTCGGCGAGCGCACGGGCCCGCAGGGCCACCACCCGCGCCGCGTCCGACAACGACAAGGCGCCCGCGACATGGGCCGCCGCGATCTCCCCCTGCGAATGCCCCACCACCGCGTCCGGCTCCACACCACACGCCCGCCACAACCGCGCCAACGACACCATCACCGCGAACAGCACCGGCTGCACCACATCCACCCGCTCCAGCGACGGAGCACCCTCCACACCACGGATCACCTCCAGCACGGAGAAACCCGCCACCTCCGCGAGCGCCTCGTCGCACTCCTCCAACGCCTCGGCGAACACCGGGACTTCGAGCAGCCCGCGCCCCATCCCCACCCACTGCGACCCCTGACCCGGGAACACCCACACCACACGACGACCACCACCACCACCGGTACCGGTGAGGGTGCGCGGCGTGGGACGGCCCTCGGCGAGGGCACGCAGGGTGGCGGTGGCGTCCTCGATGTCGCGTACGAGGGCCACGGCCCGCCGGTCGAAGTGCTGCCGTGCCGCGGTGAGGGTCCGGGCCACGTCCCGCAGCGGAATGTCCTGGTGCAGGCTCACGTGGTCGGCCAGGCGTCGGGCCTGGGCGGCCAGGGCGGTGTCCGTACGCGCCGACAGCACCAACGGCACGACGCCCCCGGCGTCCAGCGAACCACCGGAGGACTCCGTCTCCCGGCCCGCCGAAGGAGGCGGCTCCTCCACGATCAGATGCGCGTTCGTCCCACTCACACCGAACGCCGACACCCCCGCCCGACGCGGACGACCGTCACGCGGCCACTCGCGCGCCTCGCGCAACACCTCCACCGCACCCGACGACCAATCCACATGCGGCGACACCACATCCGCGTGCAACGTCCCCGGCAACACCCCATGCCGCAACGCCAACACCATCTTGATCACACCAGCCACACCCGCCGCCGCCTGCGCATGCCCGATATTCGACTTCAACGAACCCAGCCACAAAGGCCGTTGAGGATCACGCCCTTGCCCGTACGTCGCCAGCAACGCCTGCGCCTCGATCGGATCCCCCAGCACCGTCCCCGTCCCATGCCCCTCCACCGCATCCACCTGATCCGGCGTCAGACCGGCAGCGGCCAGCGCCTGCCGCACCACCCGCTGCTGTGAGGGGCCACTGGGGGCGGACAGGCCGTTGCTGGCTCCGTCCTGGTTCACCGCACTGCCCCGCACCACCGCCAGCACCTGATGGCCGTTGCGCCGCGCGTCCGACAGCCGCTCCAGCACCACGAGCCCCACGCCCTCGCCCATCCCGAAGCCGTCGGCGTCGGCGGAGAACGCCTTGCACCGGCCGTCGGCGGCCAGTGCGCCCTGCCGGGAGAACTCCGTGAACACCTCCGGGCCCGCCATGACCGACACCCCGCCGGCCACGGCCAGCGAGCACTCCCCGTCCCGCAGCGACCGGGCTGCCAGATGCAGCGCGACCAGCGACGACGAGCACGCCGTGTCCACCGTCAGCGCGGGACCCTCAAGACCCAGCGCGTACGCCACGCGGCCCGAGGCGACGCTGGCGGTGCTGCCGGTGAGCAGATAGCCCTCGACCTCGTCCCGGCCCTCCACCGGTCCGGACGCGTATCCCTGGTGCGACATGCCGACGAAGACCCCGGTGTCGCTGCCGCGCAGGGTCTGCGGCCGGATGCCCGCCCGTTCGAACGCCTCCCAGGTGACCTCCAGGACCTGGCGCTGCTGCGGGTCCATCGCCAGCGCCTCGCGCGGGGAGATCCCGAAGAACGCCGCGTCGAAGTCCCCCGCGCCGTCGAGGAAGTTGCCCATGGGGCGGCCGGCGCCGGTGCCCAGCACCGCGCGCCGCTCCCAGCCCCGGTCGTCCGGCGCCGCGGCGGCCGCGTCGCGGCCCGCGGCGACGAACTCCCACAGGCCCTCCGGGGAGTCGATGCCGCCGGGCAGCCGGCAGGCCATGCCCACGACGGCGATCGGGTCGTCCTCGCGCGGTGCGCCACCGGTCGGCCGCTCCCCCGGCCCCGCCTCGGGCTCCGCCCCGCCGAAGAGTTCGGCCTCCAGCCGGGAGGCGACGGCGCGGGCGTGCGGGTGGTCGTACACCAGGGTCGTGGGCAGGCGCAGGCCGGTCGCGGCCGTGAGCCGGTTGCGCAGTTCGACGGAGGCCAGCGAGTCGAAGCCGAGTTCCAGGAACGCCCGCTCCGGAAGGATCGGTTCCGTATCCCGGTGTCCGAGCACCGAGGCGGCGTGCTGCCGCACCAGCTCCAGCAGCGCGCGCTCGCGCTCGGCGGCGGGCAGGTCCGCCAGGTCCGCGAGCGGCGTCCCGGCCGCGCCGTGTTCACGACGCAGTGCCTCCCGCGCGTCCCGGGTCTCGGGCAGCGCGTCGAACAGCCGGGTGGGCCGCTGCGCGGTGTACGCGAGGAGGAAACGCTCCCACTCGATCCCGATGATCACCGGGCAGACTTCCGCCCGGTCCAGTGCCGTCTGGAGGGCGTCGAGGGCCTCTCGCGGAGCCATCTCGACGACGCCGTGCCGGCGGAAGCGCTCCGCCACGGGGCCCTCCGCCATGCCGCTGCCGGCCCAGGTGCCCCAGGCCACGGAGATCGCGGGCAGCCCGTCGGCGCGCCGCTGCCGGGCCAGGCCGTCGAGGTAGGCGTTGCCGGGGGCGTAGCAGCCCAGGCCCGGCGCGCCGAACGCGGAGGCGAACGAGGAGAACAGGACGAACGCGGTCAGGTCCGCGCCGGCGGTCAGTTCGTGCAGGTGCCTGGCGCCCAGGGTCTTGGCGCGGCCGGCCTGTTCGATCCGTTCCCCGGTGAGGGCGTCGAGGGTGCCGTCGTCCAGCGTGGCCGCGGTGTGGAACACCGAGGTGAGCGGCTGGTCCGCGGGCAGGCTGCCGAGGAGCGAGCGCAGGGCGTCCCGGTCGGTGATGTCGCAGGCCGCGAGGGTCACCGCGGAGCCGAGCGCACGCAGTTCGGCGGCCAGCTCGTCGGCGCCCGGGGCGCCGGGGCCGCTGCGGCTGGTGAGAACGATGTGCGGGGCGCCGCGGTGGGCGAGCCACCGGGCGACGTGGCGGCCGATGCCACCGGTGCCTCCGGTGACCAGCGCCGTGCCGGTGGGCGTCCAGGTGCGCGGCGCGGCCTTGGGCCGGGGAGCGGCCCGCTTCCAGCGGCGCGCGAACACCTCCTGCGCCCGCAGGGCGACCTGGTCCTCGCCGCTCTCGCCGGTCAGCACGCCGGCGAGCGAGCGGGCGAGCTCGGCCGTGGAACCGGCGGGCACGTCGATCACACCGCCCCAGAGATCGGGGTGTTCGAGGGCGATGACGCGCCCCAGCCCCCACAGGGCCTCGCGCGCGGGGTCGCCGGGGCGCTCGTCCGGCGCGGTGACCTGGACCGCTTCGGTGAGGCACCACAGCGGGCCGTCGAGACCGGAGTCGACGAAGGCCTGGGCGAGGACGACGGTGTCGCCGAGCGACGGCAGGCCCAGAGGCGTGCCGGTGCCGGTGCCGACAGCGACGCCGGTGCCGGTGCTGACGCCAGTGCCCTCGCCCTTCCCGTCCGCGCCCTTCCCGTCCGCGCCCTTCCCGTCCGCGGCCTTCTCGTCCACGCGCTTCTCGTCCGCGCGCTTCCCCTCCACGGCCTGCTCGTCCACGGCCAGCAGGGACAGCACCCCGACCCGGTCCGTGCCCTCGGCGGCGCGCCGCAGGGTCCGCGCCAGTTCCGCCCGCGACGGCGCGGCGGTGAGCACGAGGTCCGACACCGTCGCACCGGCCGCTTCGAGGGAGGTCCGCGCCGCCCGCGCGGCCGGGTCGGCGGCCCCGTCGTAGCGGACGACGAGCCAGTTGCGCGGGCCCGTCGTGGAGGGCTTCGGGGCGGGTATCCGCTGCCAGTCGACGCGGTAGCGCAGCGCGTCGGCCGCGTCGTGCTCCGCCCCGCCGGGCGCGGCGGGCGCGTCCGGCGCGGGCTCCCACCAGAAGCGCTCCGGCTGGAACGGCGCGGTGGGGAGCGGAACCGGGCGGGCCGGGACGCCGAGGAACACCGAATCCCAGCGCACGGGTACGCCGGCGGCCCACGCCGTCGCCAGGGCGCGGGCGAAGTCCTCCGGCTGCCCGTGGCCACGGCGTACGGTCCCGGTCGTGAGCAGGTCCGCACCGGCCGCGTGCCCGGTCTCCTCGATGGCGGTGGTGAGCACCGGGTGGGCGCTGAGTTCGATGAAGGCCCGGTGTCCCTGGTCCGCGAGCGCCCGCACGGCCGGTTCGAACCGTACGGTCTCGCGGAGGTTGCGGAACCAGTAGGCGCCATCCAGCGCCGTGGGTTCGGCCCAGTCGCCGGTCACCGTGGAGAAGAAGGGCACGGCGCCGGGCAGCGGCTCGATCTCCCCCAGTTCCTCGTGCAGGGCGGCGCGGGCGTCGTCCATGTGCGCGGTGTGCGACGCGTAGTCGACGGGCAGGCGCCTGGCCCGTACGCCGTCGGCGTCGAGGGCGGCGACGAGGTGGTCCAGGTCGTCGTCCGGCCCGGCCACCACCACGGAGCGCGGCCCGTTCAGCGCGGCGGTCTCCAGGCGGCCGTCGTAGCGGGCGAGCCGGCGCGTCAGGTCGGCGGGGGTGGTGGCGACCGCGACCATGCCGCCGCGTCCGCGCAGCCGGCCGATGACGCGGCTGCGGACGGCCACCAGGCGGGCCGCGTCGTCGAGGGACAGGGCCCCGGCGACACAGGCCGCCGCGATCTCCCCCTGCGAGTGCCCGATGACCGCGGCCGGTTCGACGCCGTGGGCCCGCCACAGCGCCGCCAGCGACACCATCACCGCGAAGAGGACGGGCTGCACCACGTCGACACGGTCGGTGGAGAGTTCGGCGTCGGGCCGGCCGTCCGCGGCGGCGGCCTCCGCGCGCAGGAAGGGCAGGACGAGGAAGTCCAGATGCGGCTCCAGGGCGCGGGCGCACTCGTCCATGGCGCGCGCGAACACCGGTGAGGTGTCGTACAGCCCGACCGCCATGCCCGCCCACTGCCATCCCTGGCCGGGGAAGACGAAGACGGGCGCGGACCGCGGCCGGGCCGTGCCCACGACGGCGTCCTGGATGTCGCCCTCGGCCAGCGCGTCCAGTGCGCCCAGCGCCTCGGCGCGGGTGTCCGGCACGAACGCGGCCCGGTGGCGCGCCGCCGCCCGGGTGGTGGCCAGCGAGAAGGCCACGTCCGTGGCGGTGTGTCCGGGGTGCTCGCGCAGGTGCGCGGCGAGGCGGCCCGCCTGTGTCCGCAGGGCGGCCTCGCTGTGCGCCGACACGGCCCACGGCGCCACGACGGGGGCGCGCCCGTGGTCCGGTCCCGCGCCGCTGTCGCCGGACGGGCCGGTCTCCTGCGGCGGTGCCTCGACGATGGCGTGCGCGTTGGTGCCGCTGATACCGAAGGACGAGACGCCCGCCCGGCGCGGCTGCGCCGCGTCGGGCCATGCGACGGGTTCGTTCAGCAGCCGTACCTCGCCCTGGGACCAGTCCACTTCCGTGGAGGCGCGGTCGGCGTGCAGCGTCCGCGGCAGTGTGCCGTGGCGCATCGCGAGCAGCATCTTGATGACGCCGGTCACGCCGGCGGCGGCCTGGGTGTGGCCGATGTTGGACTTCGCCGAGCCCAGCCACAGCGGACGGCCGGCGGGGCGGTCCGTCCCGTACGCCTCGATCACGGCCTGGGCCTCGATCGGGTCGCCGAGCCGGGTTCCGGTGCCGTGGGCCTCGACCACGTCCACGTCGGCCGCGGACAGCCCGGCCTGGGCGAGCGCCTGGCGGATCACCCGGACCTGGGCGCGGCCGTTGGGAGCGGACAGGCCGTTGCTCGCGCCGTCCTGATTGACCGCCACGGAGCGGATCAGGCCCAGGACGGGATGGCCCAGGCGCCGGGCGTCGCTCAGCCGCTCCAGCAGGAGCACTCCGGCGCCCTCGGCCATCCCGAAGCCGTCGGCGTCGGCGGAGAACGCCTTGCACCGGCCGTCGGGGGCGAGCGCGCCGAGCCTGCTGAAGTCGAGGAGCATGCCGGGTGTCGGCATCACCGTCGCGCCGCCGGCCAGGGCCAGGTCCGTCTCCCCCGCGTGCAGGGAGCGGCAGGCGAGCTGGAGGGCCACGAGCGAGGACGAGCAGGCCGTGTCCACGGTGACGGCCGGTCCCTCCAGGCCCAGGGTGTAGGCGATCCGCCCGGAGGCGACGCTGGTGGTCGTGCCGGTCACCAGATAGCCGCCCGTGTCCGTGCCGCCGTCGGCGAGGCGCGGACCGTACTCCTGCGCGATGACGCCGGTGAACACTCCGGTGGGCGTGCCGCGCACCGTCTCGGGGGAGATGCCGGCCCGTTCGAGCGCTTCCCAGCTGACCTCCAGCAGGAGCCGCTGCTGCGGGTCCATGGCCAGTGCCTCGCGCGGCGAGATGCCGAAGAAGTCCGCGTCGAAGTCGGCGGCGTCGTGCAGGAAGCCGCCGGAGCGCTGGCGCACCGTGCCGGAGCGTGCCGGGTCCGGGTGGAGGAGCGCCTCCAGGTCCCAGCCGCGGTCCGTGGGCAGGCCCGCCACGGCGTCGCCGCCGCCCGAGAGCAGTTCCCAGAACTGCTCGGGGGTGCGTACCCCGCCGGGCAGCCGCAGGGCCATGGAGACGACCGCGATCGGCTCGGCCTGCGTGTGGCCGGCTCCCGGCTCCCGCTGCTCGGGGGCCGGGGACGCGCCCGTGCCGCCGTGCGGTGCCCGCGGGCGCAGCTGGTCGCACAGCGCGTCGGTGAGGGCCTGTGGGGTGGGGTGGTCGAAGAGCGTGGCGATGCCGATGTCCTGGCCGATGGCCGTCGCGAGGCGGTCGCGCAGCTGCACCGCGAGGACGGAGTCGAGGCCGAGTTCGGCGAAGGTGAGCGAGCCGTCCGCGGCCGTGACCGCGGTGCCGGTCACGGCGGCGGTCTCCGTGTGCACGAGGCGGGCCAGCCGCTGCCGTATCGCGTGCTCCGGCGTTCCCGGGGGGATGAGCCGCGGCCGGGCGGGTGCGGCGGCCGGTGCGCCGAGGTCCCCCGCGGCGGGCGGGAGTTCGGGCAGGGCGGCCCGGCGGTCCGGCCCGGCGCCGGGGAAGGCGGCCGTCCAGTCGACCTCCACCCCGTGGGTGTACGCCTGTGCCGCCGCGGTCAAAAAGCGCCGCATCCCACCCTGGCCGCGTTGCAGCGTGGGGAGCACCGCGCGGCCCGTGCCCGCAGCGTCGAGCGTCTGCCGCACGGCGGCCGCGAGGACGGGGTGCGGGCTCACTTCGACGAACACGCCCGCCCGGTCCTCGGCGCAGGCCCGCACCGCGCGTTCGAACTCCACGCGGCCGCGGAAGTTGTGGCACCAGTAGTCCGCTGTCAGTTCGCGGGTGTCGACGGCGGCGCCGGTGAGGCTGGAGTAGAAGGGGACGGCGCCCGCGACCGGCGTGAACCAGTCCAGCGCCGCGCGCAGTCCGCCCGCGACCTCGTCCATCTGCGGGGAGTGCGCGGCCATCGAGACGCCGATCACCTGGGCGCGGACCCCTTCGGCGGTCAGCTCCGCCACACAGCGCCCGATCGGGTCGACGGCTCCGGCCAGCAGCACCGAGCGGGGGCCGTTGATGCCGGCCAGGACGAGGTCCGGGCCCCAGGAGGCCAGCCGCTGCGCGATCTCGTCGGCGGGCAGGGCCACCGACGCCATGTCTCCCTTGCCGACGAGGGGCATCAGCTCCCTGCTCCACAGCGCCACCGCGCGGGCGCCGTCCTGGATCGGCACGCCTCCCGCGGCGTGGGCCGCGGCGAGGTCGCCCATGCTGTGTCCCACGACGGCGTCGGGTGCGACGCCGAAGGAGCGCCACAACTCGGTGAGGGCGGCGCTCACCGCGTACAGGGCGGGCTGTACGACCTCGACCCGGGGTGCGGCGCCGGGGGCGGCCGCGGTGTCGAGCGCCTCGGTCAGCGACCAGCCGGACTCGGCGGTGAAGACCTCGGCGCACCGCGCCATGGCGTCCGCGAACACCGGGGACTCGCCCAGGAGTTCCGTGGCCATGCCCGGCCACTGGGATCCCTGGCCCGGGTAGACGAACGTGACGGGCGCCGTGGCGGACGCCACGGCGCGGGTGACCGTCACGTGCGGGTCGTCGTCGGCGACCGCAGCGAGGCCGTCGAGGAGTTCCTCGCGACAGGAGCCGACGATCACGGCCCGGTGCGGCAGGCGGCGGTCCTGGCGGGCGAGCGCGGCGCCGAACTCGTCGACGCCGGTGTCCGGCCGAGCGCGCAGGTGGGCCAGCAGCCGGCGCGCCCATTCCCGCAGCGCGCCGTCGTCCGCTGCCGAGAGAACCCACGGCCGGGCCGCCTCTTCGGTCGCCGCGGAAGTGTTCTCACCTTGACGGGGGCTGCCGTTCACACCTGACTCCTAGTCGTCCGCGCATTACCAGGGAGCGGGCTGTGCAGAACACGCCCGCGGAAATGCCGACCGCATCGACTGCGACCTGTCCGGCGGGGTACTCAAGAAAGGGAAAGAAACAATGGACCCCGCGGCCCATGAACGGTCGACCACCGTTGGCCAGTGACCAGTTGAAAGTACACCAGTAAGTTCGGTGCGCCAAGGCATCTTTGTTCGACCGGAACGCCGCAATTCAAAGAAGATGCAGGTCAAAGCCGCTCGCATGACGCTTGAGCCAGGGAATCCGAGCGGCCCCGTATTGATGCTCTAGTTTCTCTCCATCTGCATTCGACCGCCGTACCGGAAGATACCGACGGAAGCGGCCACGAGCCGGTCCCGCGCAACAGGATATGCCAGTGATAAGCAATCCGAACTTCCTGGACAGCGGAAATCAATAGAAGGGCCGGCGAGCCTTGCCACCTGCCGACAAATCCCCCGAGTTCTCCCCGGCCCAGCGGCTGCCGTCGCTGACCGGGCTGAGGTTCTGCGCCGCTTTCCTGGTGTACGTCTGCCATGCGCTGAGCCAGTTCAGCCCGCAGGCCGACGCCGCCTCGCGCGACCTGGCCTACTTCCTGCTGCCGGCCGGACCGGTCGGGGTCTCCTTCTTCTTCGTCCTCAGCGGGTTCGTCCTGACGTACGCGGCACGGCCGGGTGACACCGTCCGGCGCTTCTGGCGGCGCCGGGTGGCGAAGATCTACCCCAACCACCTCGTGACCTGGTCGGCCGGGCTCGTCCTGGCCCTCGTCACCGGCACCGTCGTGACCGTGTCGACAACCGCGGCCGCGCTCGTGCTCGTTCAGGCCTGGGTGCCCGGCATGGTGCTCACCGCCACGGTCAACCCGATCTCGTGGACGCTCGCCTGTGAACTGTTCTTCTACCTGCTGTTCCCGTTCCTGTACGGGGCGCTGCGTCGGCTGCCGCGGCACCGGCTGTGGCCGGCCGCGGGCGTCCTGACCGCCCTGATCATGGCCGTCCCCCACCTGGTCCGGCTGCTGCCCGGGGAGCCGTTGCCCCTGGCGGGCTACAGCCTGACGCAGTTCTGGCTCGTCTACACGGCGCCCCCCGTGCGCCTGCTGGAGTTCGCGCTGGGCATCGTGCTCGCCCTCCTCGTCCGGGGCGGGATGTGGCCTCTCGTCAGCGTCCGGCTCGCCGCCGCCCTGTGCCTGGCCGGCTACGCGGTCGCCGGGGTCACGACGACGGTCACCAAGGCGCCCCACCTGTGGGCGATGGTGAGCGCCACCGTCGTCCCGCTGGCCGTGCTCATCGCCACGGCCGCCTCCCGGGACCGGAAGAACCTGCCCTCCCTGGCACGCCACCCGCGCGTGGTGCGGCTCGGCGAACTCTCCTTCGCCTTCTACCTCGTGCACCACATGATCCTGACGGCCTTCTTCACCGCGCTGCTGCCGGACGGCTTCCGGCCGGGCCTGCTCGCGCTGACCGGCCTGGCCGTCGTGCTGTTCTTCGTCTGCTGGGGCGCCGCCTGGCTCCTGCACACGGCGGTCGAGCTGCCCGCCATGCTCCTCTGGGGCCGCCCCCCGGCACCTTCCCCCGGAGCGCACGCGCCCCATCGCGCCCCCGGACGTTCCGGGCCCCTCACCGGTGAAAGGACACCATGACCCAGCCGCAACTGCCCGAGGTCCTGGACCTGGGCAGCGAGCTCTTCCACACCGAGCAGTACGCGACGTACCGGGACCTCCTCGAGCAGCGTCCGGTCACCAAGGTGCGCTTCTACGACGGCTCGTTCGTCTGGCTCGTGAACCGTCACGAGGACGTACGGGCCGCGCTGAGCGACCCCCGGCTCAGCAACGACCCCACGAAGCAGTCGGACATCGACCTGTCGGCGGCCACCGGCATCCCGGACGATCTGGCCGAGTACTTCCGGCGGAACATGTTCCGCAGCGACGAGCCGGACCACGGCCGGCTGCGCAAGCTCGTCTCCAGGGAATTCACCATGCGGCGCATCAACGCGCTGCGGCCACGGATCCAGGAGATCGCCGAGGACCTGCTGGAGAAGTTCGCCGCCACCGGCGGCGGGGATCTGGTGGGCGCGCTCGCCCGCCCGCTCCCGCTCACCGTCATGTGCGAACTGCTCGGCGTGCCCGAGGAGGACCGCGCGGACTTCCAGACCTGGTCGCAGCACGTCGTCGAGAGCGATCCGGCGTTCGCGGAGCGCAACGCCGTCTCGTACCGCGGCCTCTTCGAGTGCATCCGGTCCCTGATCCGCCGCCGGCGCGACGAGCCGGGAGAGGACCTGCTGTCGGCGCTGGTCGAACTGCGCGACTGCGGGGACCGCCTCTCCGAGGCCGAACTGGTCTCGACGGTGTTCCTCCTGCTCGTCGCCGGGATCGAGACCACGGTGAACGTGATCGGCACGGGGGCCTTCCTCCTGCTGACCCACCCCGGCCAGCTCGCCCGGCTCCGCGCGGACGGCGCCCTGATGGGGTCCGCCGTGGAGGAGATCCTGCGCTACATGGCGCCCATCGAGATGACGAGCCGGCACACCCTCGCGCCCGTCGAGATCGGCGGGGTGCCCATCGCCGCGCAGAGCACCGTCCTGATCAACCTGGCCGCCGCCAACCGCGACCCGGCACGGTTCGAGGACCCGCAGTCCTTCCGGGTCGACCGCAACGACGGCAGCCACCTCACCTTCGGCCACGGCATCCACTACTGCCTCGGCGCCGCCCTGGCACGGGCGGAGGCCGAAATCGCCTTCGCCGCCCTGCTGAAGCACTTCCCCACCATCGAACTGGCTGTTCCCACCACCGCGTTGACCTGGCGTCACGTCTTCATGCGGGGCCCGGTCGACCTACCTGTCGCCTGGCGGTGATCATGAAGCGTTCACTCACCGATCTCGCGGTCTTCGGCGGTCCGGCGGCATTCCTGCGCCCGCTCCTGGTGGGCATGCCCACCGTCGGTGACCGGGCCCGGTTCCTCGCGCGCCTCGAATGGGCCCTGGACAACGACTGGCTGACCAACGGCGGCCCGCTGACCACGGAGCTGGAGGGCCGCATCGCCGACATCACCGGAGTACGGCACTGCGTCGCCACCTGCAACGCCACCGCGGCGCTCCAGCTGGTGCTGAAGGCCTCGGGTGTCACCGGACAGGTCATCATGCCCTCGCTGACCTTCGCGGCGACGCCCCACGCGGCGAGCTGGCTGGGTCTCGAGCCGGTGTTCTGCGACGTCGACCCGGCCACCGGCTGCCTCGATCCCGCACGGGTCGCATCGCTCATCACCCCCGCCACCTCGGCCATCGTCGGCGTGCACCTGTGGGGCCGGGCGGCACCGGTCGACGAACTGGAGAAGCTGGCCGCGGAGCACGGGCTGAAACTGTTCTTCGACGCGGCCCACGCCTTCGGCTGCACCTCGGGCCGGCGGCCGGTCGGCAGCTTCGGGAACGCGGAAGTGTTCAGCTTCCACGCCACCAAGACGGTCATGGCCTTCGAGGGCGGGGCGGTGACCACCGACGACGGAGAACTCGCCGAACGGCTCGTGGCCCTGCGCAACTTCGGCATCGACCGGGACAAGTCGGTGACCGCCGTCGGCATGAACGCCAAGATGAGCGAGTGCTCGGCCGCCATGGGCCTCACCTCCCTCGACGCCTTCGAGGAGACCCGCGCACGCAACCGTGCCAACCACACCCTCTACCGGTCGGAACTGAGCGGGGTCCCCGGCGTCGAGGTGCTGGCCTTCGACGAGAACGAGCGCAACAACCACCAGTACGTGATCCTGCTGACGGACCGCTCCGTCACCGGTCTGCACCGGGACCGGCTGCGGACACTGCTGCAGGCCGAGCAGGTCTTCCCCCAGCTGTACTTCTCACCGCCCTGTCACCTCATGCCCGCCTACCGGACCGATCCCCCGCTCCGGCTCGAGCACACCGAGCGCCTGTCCGAGCGGGTGCTCGCGCTTCCCACCGGTCCGTCGGTGTCCTTCGAGGACATCCGCCGGGTGTGCAGCATCATCCGGCTCGCCGCGGAGCGCGGCGAGCAGATCGACGCGATGTGGGCCGGGGCAGTGCCCGCATGAGCGCCATCCGTCCCAGGGCCTGTCCGGCGGATCAGGCCCTGGAGGCGCCGTGAGCCCAGCCTGATCCGCCGGATCCAAAAGACAGGCCCTAGCCCGACCCGGAGGTAACAGTTCTCGTGGACACCGCCCAAGCGGTAGCGCCCGCGCAGGCGATCGAAGACGTGGCACGCCCCGGCAGTGACCGTGCCGCGGCGATCCGCGTCCTGCGCACCCGTCTCGCACAGCTCGGCGACACCGGTGACGGAGCCCGGATACGGGCGGAGCACCTCGTCGACCTGGCCGTGCTGTACGGCACCCATCCGTTCACCACCCTGGAGCAGGCCCGCCACCTGCTGCGCCTGGACCGGGCGGCCTTCGCCGCGCTGCTCGGCCTCTTCCGCCGCGTACCCGAGCTCGCCGCGGCCGTCGAGCGGGGGCCGGAGGGGAAGTACTGGACCAACACCATCCTCCCGCTGGAACGGACGGGCGCGCTCGACGCGGTCGTCCACCGACGCCCGGCCTTCCCCTACAGCGTCGGCCTCTACCCCGGGCCGACCTGCATGTTCCGCTGCCACTTCTGCGTACGCGTCACCGGTGCGCGGTACGACGCCTCCGCGCTGGAGGCGGGCAACGCCATGTTCGCCTCCGTCATCGACGAGGTACCCGCCACGCAGCCCTCGACGGTCTACTTCTCCGGCGGGCTCGAACCCCTCACCAACCCGGGGCTCGGCGAACTGGCGGCGCGCGGCGGCGGACGCGGGCTCGACATGACGCTCTACACCAACGCCTACGCCCTCACCGACAGAACGCTGGAGCGCCAGCCGGGACTGTGGTCGCTGCACGCGATCCGTACCTCGCTGTACGGCCTCAGCGACGCCGAGTACGAAGCCACCACGACCAAACCGCGCGCCTTCGGGCGGGTCAGCGAGAACCTGGGTTCCTTCATGGCGCAGCGGGCGCGGCGGCACGCCCCGCTCCGGCTCGGCCTCAACTACATCGTCCTGCCCGGCCGGGCCGGCCGGCTCATGGACCTCGTGGACTTCGTGGCCGACCTGAACGAACACTCCCCCGACCGCCCCCTCGACTTCGTGACGGTACGCGAGGACTACAGCGGCCGTGACGACGGCCGGCTCGCGTCCGCCGAGCGCGCCCGGCTGCGCGACGCGCTCCAGGACTTCACCGCCTACGCGCAGGAGCGCACCCCCGGGCTGCACATCGATCTCGGGTACGCCCTGGAGAGCCTGCGCAGCGGGACGGACGCCGAACTCCTGCGGATCACCCCGGCGACCATGCGCGGCTTCGCACACCCGCAGATCGCGGTGCAGGTCGACCTCCTGGGCGACGTCTACCTCTATCGCGAGGCGGGATTCCCCGGCCTCAAGGGCGCGACCCGCTACATCGCCGGACGCGTCACCCCGGCCAGGAGCCTGCACGACGTGGTCCGGGAGTTCGTCGAGCGGAACCCGCACATCGAGCCGCGTCCCGGCGACGAGTACTTCCTCGACGGTTTCGACCAGGCCGTGACCGCCCGGCTGAACCAGATGGAACAGGACATCGCCGACGGCTGGGAAGCGCACCGGGGCCTGCTGGGCGCGGGCGGCGAGGTGTGACCGCCGGGCACGGACGGCGAGGTGTGACCGCCGGGCACGGACGGCGAGGCGTGAGCGCCGGGCACGGACGGCGAGGCGTGAGCGCCGGGCACGGACGGCGAGGCGTGAGCGCCGGGCGCGCCCGGCGGCATCCCGCGCCGCACGGGCTCAGCCGGCGGCCGCCACCGGGCCGGCGTTCCGGTGCCGGGCGGTGAGTTCCTCCAGCACGGCCACCACGTCCTGGGGGCTGCTCTCCGCGCGGGCCTCGTCCCGCAGCCGGCGGGCCCGGTCGAGGAAGGAGGCGTCGTCGAGCACCCGGGCCACGCTGTCGCGGAGTTGTTCGGCGGTCACCTCACCCTCCCTCAGGTGCAGGCCCGCGCCCGCGGCCGCCGTCTGCTGCGCCCGCAGAATGGTGTCCCACAGGTACGGCACCATGATCTGCGGCACCCCGTGGTGCAGGGCCGTCGACCAGGTTCCGTTGCCGCCGTGATGGATCACGGCCGAGCAGCTCTCCAGCAGGACGTCCATTGGGGCGAAGCCGACCGCGCGGACGTTCCCGGGCAGCGGTCCGGCCTCCCGCAGGCCGGCGGGGTCTGCGGTGACGACGATCTCCGCGTCGACCTCCGCGAGGACCCGGAGGTAGCGGTGGAGGACCGCCGGGTCGGTGGTGAAGCTGCTCCCGGTGGACCCCGTCGTCAGGCACACACGCCGCCGGGCCCCGGGCTCCTTGAGCCAGTCCGGGACCACGGCCGGGCCGTTGTAGGGCACGTACCGCATGGGCACCGTCGGCAGCGACAGGTCGAGCCGGAACCGCTCCGGCAGCATGTCGACGGTCCACTGGCCGACCACCAGCTCCTCGTCGTAGGACACCCCGTGCTGCCGGGCGGCCCCGGCCAGCCAGTCCCGCAGCGGATCGGGGCGCGCTCCGGCGGGCCGCTCGGCGAGCTTCTCGACGAACGCCCGGCGGAAGTAGGCGTTGAGGTCGCTCGCGTTCAGGACCCGTGCGTGGGCGGCGCCGCACGCGCGGGCGGCGATCGCCCCGGCGAACGTGTACGGCTCCCACAGCACCAGGTCCGGCCGCCACTGACGGGCGTACCCGACGAGCTCCCGGACGAACGACTCGTCGTTGATCACCGAGTAGAAATAGGGAACCGACAGGTCGTAGAGAGGGAACAGATAGTCCCAGTCGAACCCTTCCGGGCGGGACAGGTCGATGTCCGCGGAGTACCGCTGGAGTTCCGCGCCCTTCTCCGTCATCGCTTCGAGCAGCCGGTGGTCCTCGCCCACCGGTACGGCGGTGAGTCCGGCACCGGTGATCGCTTCCGCGAAACCGGGCTGGCTGGCCACGCGCACCTCATGTCCCGCGGCGCGCAGGGCCCCCGCGAGAGGCACGAAGCCATGGAAATGCGAGGTGTGCGCGAACGCCGCGATGAGCACACGCATGGACAACTCCCTCAGACCCGAAAGCGATGGACGGACAGTCGACGAGTCTGCCCCGGCGTCCGGGTCACGCATACGCGCAGCCGTCCCCGCTGGATCCGGGGACGAGCGTTCCTTGAGGACGCGCGGCGGCATCACCCCAAGAAATGAGGCAACAGCAATGGCCGGTCCCCTTTCCTCCGGCACGCGGCAAGGCGCGTCCCGCCGCCCCCTGGTCGTCGTCCTGGGCGCCTCCGGGTACATCGGTTCCGAGGTGGTTCGGGAGCTCTCCCGGCGTCGGATACGGCTGCGCGCGGTGGCGCGCGGCAGGTCCGCCGTGCCGGCCGGCGGCCTGGCCGAGGCCGATGTGGTGCGGGCCGATCTCACCGAGGAGGGCGCCGTCGCCGACGCGGTCCGTGGCGCCGACGCGGTGATCCACCTGGTCGCCCGTATGGCGGGCGAGGGCTCGTGGCGCTCCGCGGCATCGGACCCGTGGGCGGAGCGTGTCAACGTGGACCTGGTGCGGGAAGTGATCGCGCGGTGCGCGACGCCACCCGGGGGCGGTCCTCCCCCGGTCGTCCTCCTGGCCAGTACCAACCAGGCGGCGGACGGCGGCCCCCAGCGCAGCGCCTACGCCCGGCAGAAGGCCGCCGCGGAGCGGCATCTGCTCGACGCCGCGGCCCGGGGCACCGTCCGTGGCATCGCGCTGCGCCTGCCCACCACCGTCGGCAGCGACGCGGGCGTGACGCCCTCGATGGCCGACCGGGCCCTGTCCGGCGAGGCCCTCACCCTGTGGCACGACGGCAGCGTGCGGCGCGAGTTCCTCGACGTGACGGACGCGGCCCGCGCCTTCGTCACCGCGCTCGACCACGCGGCCGAGCTCAACGGCCGTGCCTGCGCGGTGGGCGGGCACGTCGTGGCGCTCGGTGACCTGTTCCGGGCCATCGCCGACAGCGCGGCCCGCCACACCGGAGAGCCGCCCGTTCCGGTGCTGTCGGTGACTCCCCCCGACTACGCCGAGACCGGCGACTTCCGCGACCTCGACGTCGACTCCTCGCTCTTCCGGGACGTCACGGGGTGGCGGCCCGGGGTTCCCCTGCGCCGGGCCGTCGACGACGTCGTGTCGGCCGTCGCCCGGCGCAGGGCGCTGCCGCGCTGACGGGGCGATCCGTCACGGCAGCCGGTCCGTCACTGCAGCTGGCCCGGAACCGCAGCCGGTCCGTAACGGCAGCCCGTCACCGGAGCCGGCCCGGACCGGGCAAGGAAAGGACCGGGCGCTGACGGGCCGGTTTGGTCACGGCAGCCAGCCCGTCATCGGAGCCGGACCTGACCGGACCGGACCGGACCGGACCGGGCAAGGAAAGGACCGGCTCAGTGCCCGCGCCGGGCTGCGGCGCGCAGGTCCTCGACCAGCCGGGCCTGGTCCGACAGTGCCTCGCCCGTGAGCGGCGACGGGGCGCCCGAGCGGACGCCCTCGACGAAGGCCGTCACCACGGAGCGGAACTGGTCCTGCGGCGGCACGAGCAACTCCTCGCGGGATCCGTCCCGTTCGAGGTGCACGAGGGCCGTGCGGTCTGCGGGCGGCGTGTAGGCCCACGGCACGGTGATGCGGCCCCGGGAGCCGGTGAGCTCGTACCGGCTGCGGTAGGCGTGTTCCAGGCCGAAGGACAGCTGCGCCACAGCGCCGTCGGGCGCCGTGAGCAGCGCCGCCCCGCCGGTGTCGACGCCGGTGCGCGGGTCCGGCTTCAGGTACGCGCCGGCCACCTCCAGACCGGGGCCGAGGTAGCGCAGGGCGGTGCGCAGCGGATAGACGCCGACGCCGGTGAGCGCGCCGCCGTCCAGGTCACGGCGGTGGCGGATGTCGCCCGCCGGCTTGCCGGGGATGGTGAACTCGGCGGTCAGGGACCGGACATGGCCGATCTGCCCCGTGGCGAGCAGCTCGTCGACCACGTGGTGCTGGGGGTGGCAGAGGAACATGTAGTTCTCGAACAGCGCCCGGCCGCGGGCGCGGGCGAGTTCCCGCAGCTCCGACGCCTGCCGCGCGGTGGAGGTCAGCGGCTTCTCGCACAGGACGTGCTTGTCCGCCTCCAGTGCCCGCCGTGTCCAGTCGGCGTTGAGCGCGGGTGGCAGCGGAACGTAGACGGCCTCGACGTCGGACCGGGCGAGCACGGCCTCGTATCCGGTGACCGGCTCACCGCCGAACCGCCGGGCGAACGCGGCCGCCTTGGCCGCGTCCCGGCTCCCGATCGCGACCACCTCGACGGAGGGGTGGCCGACGAGCGCGGGCAGCATGCGCCGCCAGGCGATGTCCGCACAGCCCAGCACGCCGATGCGCATCCTGTCCACCGCGGTCCTCCTCCTTTCCCGCCGCCAGGGGTGTCTTGTGGATCTGCCCTGGCACCGCTCCCCCAGAGCTTCGCCTGGGGGAGCCCCCAGCCGCGTTGTCGTCGCCGTCATGGACACCCGGCCGGTGGCCCTGACAGGCAGGACCACCGGCCGGTGTGACTCCTCGGTGGTGCCGGGGGCTCAGCCCAGGGCGGCGGCCTCGATGAGATCGGCGGCCCGCCGGGTCCCGCCCTCGGCCAGCAGCTCGGCGCGCAGCGCGTCCGAGCGGCAGCGGACCTCCGGGTCGGCGGTGAGCTCCACCAGCGCCTTGCGCAGAGCGCAGGCGGTGGCGTCGTCCGTGTCGATGCGCCGGGCCACGCCGAGCCGGACGAGCTGGTCGGCGTTGCCGAACTGCTCGGCGCCCTGCGGCACGGCGATCATCGGCACGCCCGTGTAGAGCCCCTCGCTGCTGCCGCCCATGCCGGCGTGGGTGACGAAGGCGTCGGCCTGCTCCAGGATCGCCAGCTGCGGCACCCAGTCGTGCACCTCGACGTTGGACGGGATGTCCCCGAGCTCCTTGACGTCGGTGTGCTTGCCGATCTGGAGGACCACATGCCAGCCGGCCAGGTCACCGAAGGCCGCCAGGCACTGGCGGTAGAACTCCGGCCGCTGGGTGTAGGCGGAGCCGAGGGAGATCAGCAGCACCTTTCCGGCACCGGGCGGCCGGGTCCAGCCGCCCTGGTCGGAGCGGTCCCCGAGGCAGGGGCCGACGAAGGTCACCACGTCGGTGTCCACCCGGTCGGCGTTGGGCTGCATGGCCTTGGTGATCAGCGCGACGGTCCGGGCGGGCATGCCGCTGAAGGTGTCCACGTCCAGCGTGGTCGCTCCGCTCTCCGCCAGCCAGGAGGCGAACTTCCGCCGGTACGCGTCGGCGCCCGGCAGCTGCATCAGCTGCGCTCCGACCTCCTCCTGGTAGCCCTTCCACCCCACGAAGGTCGGGGAGAGCTGCACGAGCGGGCGGTTCTGCGCCTCGGCGAGCGCGCGGCCCGCGTAGGACCCGATGTCGTACAGGTAGAGGTCGGCGGGATCGTTGTCGTAGTGGGCGCGCAGCTGGGGAAGGGCCTGCGCCGCGTCGTCGAGGAAGAGGGTCATCGCCGCGATCGGGTCCTGCGGCCAGTTGTTGTCGGCGACGGGGAGGGTGGTGGCGACGGGGACGAACTCGGCGCCGGTGGGCGCGATCAGGTCGGCGACGTTCGGGGCGTCCGCGTACGTCACCCGGTGCCCCCGCGCGGCGAGTTCACGGATGACCTCGAGGCCGGGCAGGACGTGGCTGACGATGGGGCTGCCGATCATCGCGATGTGGCGACGGGACATAGGAAAGTGCTCTTTTCAGTGCTACGGCGAAAGGAGGAAGAAGAACGGACCGGGGGCCTCCGCGGCCCCGCGTCAGCCGTAGATCTGGGGAAAACGCATGCCCAAGACACTAACCACGCCCCGGATCAGCTCCGACCACCTCACCGACAACAGCCGAAAACCACCGGCACTTGGCCGATTCCCTCCCGCATATTCGCTCCCTCTTCCCGAGAGCCTCTGCTAAGGTCTTGTGCCGTGATTTCCTCTTTCGCCGCCGCGCACTACTACTTCATCTGACACCGCCCCGCGGGCAGTTCTCGCTCCGGGCGCCACAGGCATGGTGAGTGCCGCTTCTCCAGCGGCCCGTTCTTCCACCGTTCAAGCGCCGCACCGGCCTTTCACGACAGCCTTTCTGTCCTGCGCCATGCGGTCATGCCTGTCTCCGGTACCCGTCCGAGCAGTGTGCCCCCTCGGTCGACCTTTCCGGACTCCTGATGAAACGGCGTGCGTATCCATGCATGACTCCTCTTCCACGAACAGCTTTCTGACTTCATCTCCTTCATCCCCTTCATCCGCTTCGCACGCGGGTACCTCGCTCGCCGAGGAACGGCGACCGGAACCGGGCGCGCCGTCGCCGGGCGGTTTCCACCTGGTCCTGGACGACATCCAGCACGCCCGCGGCGCCCGTCGCCTGCTGGACGGGGTGCACCAGTCCGTGGCCCTGGGCGAACGTATCGGCGTCATCGGGGAGAACGGATCGGGCAAGTCCACCCTGCTGCGTCTGATCGCCGGACTGGAGAGGCCCGACGGGGGCCGGGTGCTGGTGCGTGCGCCGGGCGGTACCGGCTACCTCCCCCAGACCCCCGAACTGGCGCCCGACGACACGGTGCAGAACGCCATCGACCAGGCCCTCGCCGAGCTGCGCGCGCTGGAGCACGAGCTGCGCCGCTGCGAGGCGGCCATGGCCGAGGCGGACGGCGACCGGCTCCAGGACCTGCTGGCCGCGTACGGCGATCTCACGGAGGCGTTCGAGGCCCGGGACGGCTACGCGGCCGACGCCCGGGTGCGGGCCGCCATGCACGGCCTGGGCCTGGCGTCCGTGGACACCACCCGGCGTCTTGCGAGTCTGTCCGGCGGCGAGCAGGCCCGCCTCGGTCTGGCCTGTGTGCTCGCCGCCGCACCGCAGCTGATGCTGCTCGACGAGCCCACCAACCACCTGGACCGGGCCGCGCTGGAATGGCTCGAGGAACACCTGCGCTCCCACCGCGGCAGCATCCTGGTGGTCTCCCACGACCGCGTCTTCCTGGAGCGGGTGGCCACGGCCCTGTGGGACGTGGACGCCGAGCGGCACACGGTCCACCGCCACGGCGGCGGCTACGCCGGCTATCTGAAGGCCAAGGCGACCCTGCGGCTGCGTCAGGAGCAGCAGCACCAGGAATGGAAGGACGACCTGGCCCGCCAGCGCGAACTGGCGCGCGCCGCGGCGGACAACCTGGCCGCCGGGCCGCGGGGAGGCGCCGACCGGACGAACGGCCGTCACCAGCGCAGTGTGGAGAAGCAGATCTCCGCCCGCGTGCGCCACGCCAAGGAGCGGCTGCGCCGGCTGGAGGAGAACCCGGTCCCCCGCCCGCCCCGGCCGATGCGCTTCGCACCCCGCATCCAGGGCGGCGACTCCACGGGCGACTCGGTCATCGCCGGGCTGTACCAGGTCGAGGTGGCGCAGCGGCTCCACGTGCCGGACTTCGAGGTGCGTCCGGGGGAGCGCGTCCTGATCAGCGGCCCCAACGGGGCGGGCAAGACCACCCTGCTGCGGGTGCTGGTCGGCGATCTGGAACCGGACCGTGGCACGAGCGCGTGTCCGGTGCGCACCGGCTGGCTGCCGCAGGAGACACCGGTCACCGCGCCCGGACTCAGTCTCCTGGACGCGTTCCGCGAAGGACTGCCCGGCGATCGCGAGGCACATCGCGGGGCGCTGGCGGGCCTCGGGCTCTTCCGGCCGTCGGATCTGGCCACCGCGGTCGGCCGGCTCTCCGTCGGCCAGCGCCGACGGCTCGCCCTGGCCCGTCTCCTGCACGACCCCGTCGATCTGCTGGTGCTCGACGAACCGACGAACCATCTGTCACCGGCGCTGGTGGAGGACCTCGAAGAGGCCCTTTCGCACTACCGGGGAGCACTGGTCGTCGTCTCCCACGACCGCATGCTCGAACGACGGTTCACCGGCCGCACAGTGCGCCTGGAGAACGGATCCATCCTCGGCTGATCCGGCTGTCGCGCCGCTCCGTCCCCTGGAACGATCCCCGGGGTGATCACCCAGGGGGACGGTCCGTACACGGCGGGGGCGGCGGTGCCGTACGGCACCGCCGCC
>NZ_JBEPDM010000025.1:92088-102041 GCF_040300305.1 Streptomyces sp. NPDC000410 | reverse complement strand
GGGCCCGCACCCGCACCAGCCACTTCGCAAGGCTTCACCCCGCCGAGCAACTCGACGGGGCGAAGCAACACAACCCGCATTAACCAACAGCGTCCCGGCTCGGGGGCGGGCCTTTGGCGTCCCCGGCCGGGCCTGGACCCGTCCGGGTGGCCTGGTTTTCCGGGCTGTGCCCCCGGCCCGCGCCGGGGTCGCCGGTGCCGTGTGCGCGGCCGGTGTGTCCGGCCTCAATCGCCGGCCGGGCTCGGGTGGGTGGGGGTTGCGCGGTGTGGGGTCCGGGTCGGGGGCCCTCCGGGCTCGCCTCCTCGGTGCTTGGCGGCGCGTCCCGGACCGTATGTGCCACGCCCCATTCCGCCAAGCCCCTGCGGGGGCGACCCTGCACGCCCCCTCCTGCCCCGGTGGTCCGTCCATCCCCCGGTGGGGAGAGACCACCGGGGCGGCTGTCGGCGACGAGAGCGGTTCGGGGCCGTGCAGGGTCGCCCCCGCAGGCGACCGGCGGAATGGGACGCCGAGCCATCGGTACGGGACGAGCCGCCGGTCGCCGAGGAGGCGAGCCCGGAGGGGCCCCGGACCACCACCCGCCTGCCGGTGCCGCGGGCCCCGAGGGTCCCGGCCGCGCATATCGAGCCCGGCCGGCGTTTGAGGCCGGACACACCGGCCGCGCTACGGGCCCGGCCCCCGTCCGGGCCGGAAGCGTGGACGGGGGCGCGGCAGAGGCCCGAGGACGGGCGACGCCGGCGCACGCGGAGGCCCCCGTCCGGGAGGGGCCCGGACGGGGGCCGGCGAGGTGGTGCGGAGGGTCAGCCCTCCGCGGAACCCACCAGCGCCGTCTGCACCAGCAGCGGCGCCCCGCGCCGGGTGACCAGCTGCGCCCGGCCCACCGGCAGCTTCTTCGGCGGCGCCCCCGCTAGGAACGTGCCCTCCTCGCGGCCGCACGAGAAGAGCAGCGACGGGGTGCCGACCTCGAGCATGCGCCGCAGGGCCGGATCGGACAGGCCGCGCATCGCGTTGGAGGAGCTGCGGGCGATGACGATGTGCAGGCCGATCTCGGCGCCGTGCGGGATGAGGTCGACCACGGAGCTCAGCGGGGAGCCGGACGAGCCGGTCGCCAGCAGGTCGTAGTCGTCGACGAGGAGGTACAGCCGGGGGCCGTCCCACCAGTCGCGCTTGGGCAGCCGGTCCGGGGTGATGTCGGCGCCCGGCACCCGCTTGGCGATGGAGACCATCGCCTCCTTGAGCATGGCGCCGAGCGTCGCGCCCTGGACGTGGTAGCCGATGCGGTACTCGTCGGGTACCGCGTCGTACAGGTTGCGGCTGGTGTCGGCGACGATGACGCGCGCCTCGTCGGGGGTGTACCGCTCGGCGATCGCCCTGCCGACGAGCTTGAGGATGTTGGTCTTGCCGGTTTCCTCCTCACCCACGACGAACAGGTGCGGCGTCTGCTCGAAGTCGTGCCACTGCGGCCGCAGCCCGGTCTCCTCCAGACCGATCGCCAGCTTCAGGTCCCCGCCGACGGCGGGCAGTTCGGATGCCGGGAGCAGCGACGGCAGCAGCTTGACCTGCGGTGCCGACGGGCCGTGCCAGGCCTTCGCGACGGACTCGACCAGGTCGCGGTGGGCCTCCGCCAGACCTTCGGCGCTCTCCACACCGTCCAGGCGGGGGACGCCGAAGAGCGAGTGCAGCCGCTCCTGGGTGAGGCCGCGGCCCGCCACCTTCGGCACCAGGGCCTGCGCCTTGGAGTTGATGTCGGAGTCCATCGGGTCGCCCAGCTTCAGCTCGAAGCGCGTACCCATCACATCGCGGATCCAGGGCCTGAAGTCCATCCACCGGCCGCTGGTGACGACGAGGTGCACACCGAAGCCGAGGCCGCGCTGGGCGATCTCCTGGATCGACTCCTCCAGCTTGTCGAACTCGCCGCGGAAGGTGACCCAGCCGTCGATGACGAGGAAGACGTCGCCGTACGGGTCCTCGTCGCGGAAGCGGCCCGCGGCGCGTGCCTTGCGGTACTCGGACATCGACTCGATGCCGTGGTCGCGGAAGAGCGTCTCACGGGTGTCGAGGAGGCCGGCGACCTCGTTGACCGTACGGTTGACCCGGTCGACGTCGAGCCGGCCGGCGACGCTGCCGACGTGCGGCAGGCCCTTGAGCGAGGACAGCGCGCCGCCGCCGAAGTCGAGGCAGTAGAACTGCGCCTCGCGCGGGGTGTGCGTGAGCGCCAGTGCCGTGACCAGCGTGCGGACCGCGGTGGACTTGCCGGACTGGGTGGCGCCGACGATCGCGACGTTGCCGTCACCGCCGGACAGGTCGGCGTAGAGGTGGTCGCGCATCTGCTCCAGCGGCTTGTCGACCAGACCGACCGGGACGAGCAGCTTGCCGCGCTGGTCCCAGCCCGCCGTGGTGAGACCGAGCTCGGTCTTCCCGAGCTCCGGCAGCAGCTGGTCGAGCGTCGGCGGCTCCTCCAGCGGCGGCAGCCACACCTTGTGCGCGGGCGGGCCCTGTCCGACCAGCCGGTCCACGATGACGTCCATCATCGACTCGGTGGTCTCCTCCGGCTCCTCCACGACGGGCACCTCGGCGGCCTGGATGATGCGCGGCTCGATGTACTGGGAGGTGAACGGCACCACCTGCTGTTCGATGACGGCCTGGCGGCGGGCACCGCGCGCCGCGGTCGAGCGGTACGCGCCGGAGACGTAGGCGGCACGGAAGCGGATCAGGGTGTCCGTACCGGTCTTGATGTAGCCGTGACCGGGCGCCGACGGCAGGTTGTGGGCGTCGGGCACGCCGAGCACCGCACGCGACTCGCTCGCCGAGAAGGTGCGCAGACCGATGCGGTACGAGAGGTGCGACTGCAGGGCCTGGATCTTGCCCTCCTCCAGGCGCTGCGAGGCCAGCAGCAGGTGCACGGCGAGCGACCGGCCAAGGCGGCCGATCATGGCGAAGGTGTCGATGAACTCCCTTTTCTGGGAAAGGAGTTCACTGAACTCGTCGACGACGATGAAGAGGGACGGCAGCGGGTCGAGAGGCGCCCCGGCCGCCCGAGCCTTCTCGTAGTCGAAGACCGAGCTGTAGTTCCCGGCCGCGCGCAGCAGCTCCTGCCGGCGGTTCATCTCCGACTGCAGGGCCTCCTGCATACGGTCCACCAGCGGCAGCTCGTCCGACAGGTTGGTGATGACCGCGGACGTGTGCGGCAGCTTGTCGAGGCCGAGGAAGGTCGCGCCGCCCTTGAAGTCGACGAGGACGAAGTTCAGCGCCTCGGAGGAGTGCGTCATCGCGAGGCCGAGGACCAGGGTGCGCAGCAGCTCCGACTTTCCGGAGCCGGTGGCGCCGATCAGGATGCCGTGCGGGCCCATGCCGTTGCGCGCCGACTCCTTGATGTCGAGGTCGATCGGTTCGCCGTGCTCGGAGATGCCGATCGGGATGCGCAGCTGGTCCCAGATCGAGCGCGGCCGCCAGCTGATCGCCGGATCGAGCCGTTTGGCGTCGCCGACACCGAGCAGCGTCGGCAGCTCGAAGTCGGAGGCCTGCGGCTCGGACGTGTCCCGGCCGCCGCCGATCCGGTACGCGCTGATCAGCCGCGCCAGCTTGGCGCTGCGACCGGCCGAGAGGGAGTCCGGGCTGCAGATCTCGGTGTGGACCTCGCCGCCCGCCTCGGTCCTGGTGATCCGTTCGACCTTCTCCTCGGACACCTGGAGCCTGAGGATGTAGCGGTTGTCGCGCTTGGGCAGGGTGTCGGCGAGGTCGATGACGATGCCGTTGCGGTAGCCGCTGGAGACGGCCTGGACACCGGCCGGCATCTCCGCGCCGTCGACGACGATCACCAGATACGGTTCGTCGGCCGACACCTCCGACTTCGGCTCGTATCCGGGCCGTTCGCGCAGCTCGTCACCGCCGAGCAGCTCCTCCAGCCGGCCGAAGTCGTCGGCGATCAGCCGCACCGGGCCCGCCGCGTCCGTCTTCCTCGGGTGCATGGTGTGCGGAAGCCACTTCGTCCACTCCCACTCCTCGGCCTCCCGGCCCTTGGTGAGGATGCCGATCCGCAGGTCCTCGGGGGAGTGGAAGGTGACGAGCCCGGCGAGCATGGCGCGCAGCAGGGCACGGGCCGCGTCCTTGTCGCCCTCCAGGATCAGATGCGCGAAGCCCCGCAGATAGACGGAGGCGGGGGTGTGCGGGACCTTCCCGTACGCCTCCACGAAGCGCCGCAGCGCATGGCTGCTCACCGGCTCCAGGTCCTCGACCGGCGCGGACTGCGGCGGGGTCAGGCGCAGCCCGAGCGACTGGGAACCCGTACCGACGCGGATCTCGCCGAAGTCGGGGTGGCTCGCCCGGCGCTCCCACAGCCGCTTGCTCATGGCGATCGACCACAGCCCGTCGGGCTCGGGGAACTGCCAGAACTGGTGGCGGCGTTGCTGGTCGGCGGCCTTGCGCACCTGCTTGCGGGTCTGCGCCAGGTACCGCAGGTAGCTGCGTCGTTCACCGCGCAGCTTCCGCTTGCGCTCCAGCGGGCCCTTCATCAGGTTCATGACGAGCATGAGCACGCCGGAGATGCCCATGGCGGCCACCATGATGTAGCGGAGACCGGCGTTGATGCCGGGGATGACGAACATCAGGCCCATCGAGCCGAAGCTCATGAGCATGGGCAGAAAGCCCATGACGGCTTGGAATCCGCCGGGCTCCAGCTCGGGCAGCGCCGGCGGCGGCTGCATGGTCAGCTCGCCGCGCGGCATTTCCGGAGCCGAGCGCCGCGGCGGACGGCGGAAGAGCACGGTGGACACCCTGGCCTCCCATCGGGTTTCGGGTTTCGGGTTTCGGGTGGTTCTCGCATCGCACACGGTGTGCAGAGATGAGGCACGGGGGAAGTGCGTGGCCGGATCAGCCGGGCCGGCCGCGGATTGAGAATTCCGTCCGGGGCAGGGGCAGGTGGCGGGTGCGGGTGCGGGTGCGGGTGGCGGGTGCCGGGTGCCGGGTGGCGTCTGTGTCCTGCCCGGGGTGCCGTCTCGTCCGGGGGCGCCTTCGGCGGCGTGGCGCCTTGTCCGGGGGTGGCTTCGGTGGGGCGCCGGCTCTCCGGGGGCGCCTTCCGCGGGTGGCGCTCTGCTCGGGGGCCGCCTTCCGGCGGGATGGCGCCTTGTCCGGGGCGCCGGGGCGCCGCCCTCCCCGGGGGCCGGAAACGGCGTCGCGTTCGCGCTGAACCGGCTTCCGGGACGTGCCGTGCCAACCGGCGTGACCACCAACGTGACCAGCGACCTGTGCCGGCTGATGCTCGTGACGCCCCTGTCGTCACTCGAGGTCGCCGTGCCGTCGGACGTCCCGCTGTACGACCTGCTGCCGACCCTTCTGACCTACGCGGGGCCGGACCTGGCGGACACCGGGGTGGACCACGACGGCTGGGTGCTCCAGCGTCTCGGCGAGCCTCCGCTCGACGAGGAGCGCACCCTGGCGACGCTCGCCATCCGCGACGGCGACACCCTTCATCTGCGGCCCCGCAGGGCCGAACTGCCCGTCATCGACTACGACGACATGATCACCGGCGTCGCCGACGGGGTACGCCGCCGCCCCGACCGGTGGCGCGACTCCATGACCCGGTGGCTCTTCCTCACCCTGATGGGCGTCGCCCTGGCCGTCGCCCTCGCCGTGCTCCGGCTCGACGGGCCGATCGTCCCCAGGGCCGCAACCGCCGGCGGAATCGCCCTCGTCCTGCTCGTGGCGGGCGTGCTCGTCGCCCGCGTCGCCGACGACTCCGCCCCGGCCGGACTGCTCGGCCTCGGCGCCGCCCTGTTCGCGGCACTCGCCGGACACCTGGCGGTGGAGGTGCCCGGCACCGATGTGGCGGCACCGCAGGTCCTGGCCGCAGGCGCGGCGGCGCTGACCGTCACGATCCTGGGCATGGCGGCCATCAGCCGCTGGCTGCCCGCGTACGCCGCCGCGCTCACCGTCTGCGCCGCCGTCACGCTCGGCGGTCTGCTGTCGCTGACCGGCGGACTGAACCGTACGGAGTCGGCCGCCGTGGTCCTGGTCGTGGCGCTGGTCTTCAACGCCACGGTGCCGATGACCTCGTTCAGGCTCGCCGATCTGCGGCTGCCGCTCCTCCCCACCAACGCCGAGGAACTGCAGGACCAGATCGAGCCGGTACGGGCGCCGCGCCTGCTGCAGCGCTCGGCGATCGCCGACCAGTACATGACGGCCCTGTTCACCGCGGTCGGCCTGGTGTCGGGGGGCTCCCTGCTCGTCCTCGCCCCGGCCGGCGGCTGGGCACCCGCCACGCTGTACGCCGCGTCCTGTGTGGCGCTGCTGCTGCGCAGCCGGGTGCTGATCGGGGCCGGGCAGCGGATCGCCCTGATGGTGCCCGCCGTCCTGGGGCTCGCCGTGTGGACCATCGGTTTCGCCGCCGTGCTGCCGCCGGTGGTCCGGCTGGTCGGACCGCTCCTCGCGCTCGTCGTGGCAGCGGGGCTGCTGCTGGCCGGCGCGAAGATGCTGCCGGGCCGCCGCCTGGTGCCCTACTGGGGCCGGGCGGCCGAGATCGGCGAGCTGCTGATCGGCCTGTCCATGCTCCCGGTGCTCCTGGCGGTCCTGGGCGCCTACCAGTGGGCCAACGGCCTCTTCGGCTGACCGACGCCCGGCCCTCTCGATGCCCTGACATCCCCGACGTACTCGACGTACCCGACCCGACTCCCCAACCCGAGGTAGATCCAGATGCAGACGCGCCGGGATCAGGTCCAGGCCCATCTCTTCACACTCAGCAGGGTCCAGTCCGGGCTGCTGCGCGGCGAACCGGACGCCCCCGAGACACCGATGCGCCGGTTCAGCCTCGGCACCATGGCGGGTGCCCTGGTCGGAGTGGTCGTCATGGCAGGCTTCGCGGCCTTCGGCTTCATCTCGCCCGGCAGCAGCAAGGCCTTCCAGAAGGAGGGCACGCTGGTCATCGTCAAGGACAAGGGCGCCCGCTATCTGTATCTGGGCGGCGCACTGCACCCGGTGGCCAACTACTCCTCGGCCCTGCTGATCACCGGCCAGCGCACGCTCAAGCCGCAGAACGTCACGGCCAAGGCCATCAAGAACGTCCCCAGGGGCCCGGCGGTCGGCATCGTCGGCGCCCCCGAGGGACTGCCCGACGCCAAGAGCATGGACCGCGGCCCCTGGGCCATCTGCTCCACCGAGGTCGACGACGGCAACGGGGGCCGGAGGCCGGTGGTCACGGCGTACGCGGGCGGGCGCCCCGAAGGGCTGCGCGTGCTGCGCGACACCGAGGCGATCGGCGTCGAGGGAACGGACGGCAAGGCGTACGTCGCCTACACCGACCGGCGCTTCGAAGCCACCAGCCGTAACGCGCTCACGGCACTCGGATTCGCCAACGTCTCCTCCTTCCGGGTCGGCGACGCGTGGATCAACGCCCTCTCCGCGGGGCCCGACCTGGAGCAGGACGACGTGCCCGGACGGGGCACGGCGGGTGTGACGGTCGGAGGCGTCGCCACCCGCGTCGGCCAGGTGCTGCAGGACGACGCCAACGGCAACTTCTTCCTGGTCTGGAAGGACGGCATCACGCCGATGACCAGGACCGAGGCCACGCTCGTGCTCGGCGACCCGCGGACCGCGGCCGCCTACCCGGACGGCAACCCGGTGGCGCTCAGGGTGAATTCGGCCGCCATCGCCCAGACCGCGATCACCGACAGGCAACTCAACCAGGGCGGACTGCCGCCGGTCCCGCCGACGCCGGTCGCCGACCCCGGCACCGGCACCACCACCCCGTGTGTCCAGGTGGAGCCCGCGAAGAACCCCGCGGCGCCGTCGACCGTACGGGTCGCCGTACGGACCGGGCAGCCGAACGCCGTGAGTCCGGCGGGCATCGGACTGCCCGCCGGCCCTCCCGCCGGACAGGCCCCGTCCGGCACGACGCTCGCCGACCGGGTCGTCGTACCGGCCGGACGCGGTGTGCTCGCGCAGGAGCAGGGCAGCGCGGGCGACCTGAGCCCCACGCTCTTCCTGATCACCGACTCGGGCGTGAAGTACCCGCTCGCGACGCCCCAAGTCGCCCAGACCCTCGGCTACAACACCGCCGCGGCGGTGCCCGTGCCGAGCTCCGTCCTCGCCCTGGTCCCGTCGGGACCGGTGCTGGACCCCGAAGCGGCCAAGCGGCCGCTGGCGTTCGCCCCGGGCTCCGTACCCCAGGCGCCGGCCGAACCCGCACCCGCACCCAGCAGCACACCCGATCCGACCGGTGCCCCGTCGCGGGCCCGGGACTGAGACAAGGAGGCATGACATGTCACAGAACTCCGCCGATTTCGCGGGAATGAAGAAGGGCCTCGAGCTCATCACCAACGCGGGTAACGACCTGCGCAAGGACCACTCCGGAGTGCAGGGGGAAGTCGCCGCGGTCGCGCAGAGCTGGTCGGCGAATTCCGCCCAGATGTTCCAGGGGGTCATGACCCAGTTCGACGAGGAAATGCAGCGGATGCTGACCGCCCTGGAGACCATCGAGTCGAAGCTCGAGAACGTCCTCAACATCCAGATCGAGACCGACCAGGACAGCGATCTGCAGATGACCGATCTGCAGAAGCTCTTCGAGTCGTCCCGCTTCACAGCCCGCACCCAGGCCCAGTAGCGCACGGCTCGCTTTCTTTCGCGGACCACGCCGACCCTGGCCGACCCGGCCGACCCCGACAGACGAACTGAGGAGTACCCGGACATGGCGATCAACGTCAAAGATGTGAACGGTGACGGATACGTCTCCGACAACGAAGGAATGCTGGCCTGTGTGGACCGGCTGCGTCAGGTCGCGAAGGACATTCGCGAATGCCTCGACGACCTGCACGACAAGATCGAGCCGACGCTGGAGCGGTGGGAGAGCGAGGGCGCGGACGGCGGCCCCAAGCAGGTCTACAAGGACATGCAGAAGGAGTGGAACGACGCCGCGGGTGACCTCCAGGAGTTCCTGATCAAGACCGGGGACGCGATCGAGAAGGTTGTCGAGGGCTACCGGGGCAGCGACCGGCGCGCCATGCAGGCCCTCAGCTGACCGACCGCCCACCGGCAGTGCCGCCGGCGGCCCTGCCCGTGGCGACCGTATCCGGATCGCTGATCGCTGATCGCTGATCGTGGATGGCGGATCGCCACGGGCTCGTCATGTCGCGCCCCGACACAGCATCACGGAAGCAGGTGAAACAGCATGCCCGAAGGCGTGGACATCGCCGTCGAGCCCAAGGACCTCAAGGAGTTCGGACAGTACCTCCGGGAGATGGCCGGAACCGGCGCCGACGGCGCCCTGGGCCTGGAGACGATTCGCGCCCGGCTGTCGACGGTCGCGATCCCCGATGTCGACCCGGAGGTATTTCCCGGTACGGACGCCCTCAAGGCGACCGTGCATTCGACGCGCGAGAGCATCATGGAAGAACTGGCGCAACTGTCCAATTTCTTCAATGAGCTCGGTGCCGACCTGGAGGAGGCGTCCGAGCTCTATCGCAACGGCGAGGACATGGCCCAAGCGAGCATGGATGAACTCGGCAAGATCCTCGCCGAGACCTCCGATTTCATCGACAAGCGCGAGGCGAAGCTCGCGAAGGAAGAGGAGGAACAGACCGGCCAGTCGGATATCGCCGATGAGCGCTCACAGCGGAACGACGACAAGGACGGCGACGGCAGAAGCGACAACCCGAACATCGACGAGAACGGCAACGTCAAGGACGAGAACGCCGACGGCGACAAGAACGGTGTGAAGGACGGCATCCAGTACGTCGACGGCGACGCCGACCTCAACGATGACGGCGAACTCGACGAGTTCGAGAAGGAATACGGCGACAAGGACGACGACGGCAAGGTCGACAACAGGGACGACGCCGAGGCCAATGACCTGGAGGTCGACGAGGACCCGCCCGGCGAGGAGGATCGCGAACTCGACTCGCGTGAGGCCGAGGAGCGTGAGTACGAGGAGCGGCAGGAGGAGCGCCGGGTCGAGGAGCGCGAGTCCG
>NZ_JBEPDM010000025.1:0-91990 GCF_040300305.1 Streptomyces sp. NPDC000410 | reverse complement strand
CGAAACGGGCCGGGTCGAGGAGCGGCAGGAAGCGCGCCAGGCTGAGGAGCGCGAGTCCGAAACGGGCCGGGTCGAGGAGCGGCAGGAAGCGCGCCAGGCTGAGGAGCGCGAGTCCGAAACGGGCCGGGTCGAGGAGCGGCAGGAAGCGCGCCAAGCCGAGGAGCCCGAGTACGAGTCGCGTCAGGCCGAAGAGCGGCAGGAGTCGCGCCAAGCCGAGGAACGCGATCAGGAGTCGCGCCAGGCCGAGGAGCGTGAGCCCGAGGTCGAGACCCAGGGCGGGAGCGCGCCGGCGGAGAGCGGCGACGAGTCCGTGCAAGCGGAGCCGTTGGAACCGCGGAGCGAGGGTGTGCCGCCCACCGAGGCGGGCGGCGAGACCCCCAGGACGGCCGAAGACCAGGAGCGGGAGCAGGAGCGGGAGCGGGAGCGGGCGCAGCAGCAGCGGACGGAAGCCGACGCCAGTACGACGCTCTCCAGCGCCCCGGGCGAGACCGGACAGCCGACCCAGCCCGGGAACCTGGCCCCCGGCGTGGCCCCCGGGACCGGCAGCCGCGAGCAGGGGTACGCCACCGGGACGGCCCCGGGCGAGCCCGGTGCCGAGGGTGAGGTCGAGGCGGCCAAGCGGGCCAAGGAGGAGGAAGCGCGCTCCGGCGAGATCTCGGAGGAGACCCGCGACCGGATGTGCCTCGAGGACGAGAGCAGGGCGGACAACGCCAATCTGGCCTCCGACGGCCGTGTCATCGACGAGAACACCGACGGCGACGGCAACGGTGTGCAGGACGGCATCCAGTACGTCGAGGGCGACGCCGACCTCAACGACGACGGCACGCTGTCCGACTTCGAGCGCGAGTACGGCGACAAGGACGACGACGGCAAGCTCGACAACAGGGACGACGCCGAAGCCAATGACCTGGAGGTCGACGAGGACCCTGGCGTCGATCCGCTCACGGACCGCCGCGACACCGACCGGGGCGATGTCGAAAAGCTGACGTACGAGGGCGACACCGACACCTACCCGGACGAGAGCTAGGAGGCCGACGTGATCCTGGACTTCCTCAACGTCGGAGCCCTGGCGGCGATCGCCGAGACCAGGGCCGCGATTCAGGAGCTCAACCAGAAGCACGGCATACGGCGTGGGGACGTGGGCGGCGACGGCGTACCCACCTTCAAGGGACGGCCCAGCGGCGGCGGACCGCCGGTCGCGGGCGCGCCCCCGGGAACCACCGGGCGGCAGCAACAGCGCGTCGCCGAGAGGCAGTCGGCCAGGAGGGTCGCCCGCGACCCCGACCAGCGGCAGCAGGGGCAGCTCGCCCGTACCCAGGGCGAGCCGAGTCAGCGTCAGGCCACCGCTTCGACCCCCACGTCCACGCCGCTTCAGAGCCGTACGGCGTCGCTCGGGCCGACCGAAGGCGATGCCAGGACCTCGCTCAGCGGCGCGGCCCCGGGCAAGGGAGCTACTGGCAGCCTGTCGGCCGCGACGGATCCTGGCCGGACCGGAGGGATCTCGCCGGAAGCGGGAAACCGGGTCAGCGCGCTCGCCGGGGACGGCGCGAGCCGGCTGCAGGCGGGAGTGCCGACCGGCACGGGCTCGCTCAACGCGTCCGCTCCCACCGCCCTCACGCCACGGACGGGTTCGGTCCGGACCCCCGACTTCTCGAACGCGACCGGCAGGATCAACTCCCTGGGCTCACAGGGCACGCCGGACTTCTCGAACGCGACCGGCAGGATCAACTCCCTCGCGCCCGACGGCAGGAGTTTCAGCAGTCCGACCGGTTCCCTCGGCATCGGCAGTGACGCGGGCAAGGACGGCCTGTCGCGGTTCAAGCTGTCCGACGCCGCGTTCAAGGACATCGACACGCTTGCCAAGGACGGCAGCACCCGCCTCTCGTCCGCTACCGGTGGTGGCGGTGGCGGTGGCGGCGGCCTCGGAGGAGGTGGCGGCCTGGGGTCGCTGTCGGTGCCCGGCGGAGGTGGCGGGTTCGGCGGTGGCGGTGGCGGCGGGCTCGGTGGCGGTGGTGGCGGGTCCCTCGTCGCGACGCCCAACAGCATGCTCTCCTCCGACCTGGGCGCCGCGAGTGCCAACCGTGGCGGCATCGCCACCGGTGGTGGCAGTGGCGCCCCGGGCGGTCCCGCAGGTCCCGTCGGCGGTATGCCGATGGGCGGCATGGGCGGCGGTATGGCACCCGGTGGAGCCCAACAGGGCCAGGGCCAGGAGAAGAAGGAATCCTCGACGTGGCTGACCGAGGACGAGGACGTCTGGGGCACCGGCGACTGCAATCCGGGCCAGCTCGGCCGCGACTGAGCAGGCGTACGAGCACGAGTACGAGTACGAGACGCATACGGAGCAGAAAGGAGCGAAACGAAGATGACCGTACCCCTGCCGCCGTCGCCCATCACCATGGCGTTCCTGGCCTCGGCGATGGACGAGATCATGAGCCTCGACCCCAACCCCTTCTACGAGGCGGCGAACGTCTTCCTCGACGTACCGGTCATGCTGACCGAGGTGGGCCAGGACATCGCGACGCGGGCCAGGAGACTCACCTCGGATCAGGGCGGTGCGCAAGGCTGGACGGGTGAGGGCGCGGAGGCGTTCACCAAGGTCGTCCAGGAACTCGTGGAGTTTCTCGGTCTGCTGGCGGAGACCGTCCAGAGGAAGGCGGAGCCGACCCGGGGCGCCGGGGACGACATTCTCGAACTCCAGCGGAATTTCATGGCCCTGCTCGAGAAGAACTCGACCGCGGGTGGCGGTGAGCGCCAGGCCGAGTCGCGTACGCCGGCGGTCCCCGCGGAGCCGAAGGAACCCGAGTCCGTGATGACCGCGGAGATGTACCTCGCCTGACCGCGCGCAGACCGGCTGAACCAGGCCCGATCACGGCTCGTGCACCCGCATGAACCGTCCTTCGGACCCGTTGCCGGCCCAACCGGCGGCCGGTCCCGTGATCTGACGGGGCCGGCCGTTCTGTTATGCGGAGGTAATTGATGAAGCCGTCGAACGAGGCGCTGCTCCAGGAAATCATGGCCGATTTCGAGAAGACTCGGGACACATTCCTTGAGGTGCAGCGGAATCTGACGGCACTGCACGCGTCCGCGGAATCCCCGGACCGTACGGTGACCGCCACGGTGGACGCGCGCGGACAGCTCTCGTCCCTCACCTTCCGGGGCGCCGCGCATCGCGACATGCCCGGCCCGCAGCTCGCCGACCTGATCGTGTCCACCGTGCGCCGCGCGCAGGCCGATCTGCAGCGGCAGGCCAACTCCACGGCCTCGGCCGTACTGGCGGACGGCCCCGCCGCGTCGTTCGACGGCGACTCGCTGTGGGACCTGCTGCCCGGCTCCGACGACCCGGCCAACCAGGACTTCTTCAAGATGCTCCGCGGCGGCACGTTCGAGGAGGCGCCGGAGGCGTTCGCCCCGGAGACGGAGTCCGAGCCCGAGGCGAAGCAGGCCGTGAAGCGGGCGCCGTCGAAGACCGGGCGCGCCGCCGCGAAGAAGTCCGTGCTTGACGACTACGAGGACTAGGAGCAGCGGTCATGGCCGAGGAAGTCGTCGCGCGGCAGGTATCGCGGGAACCCACGCTGCGCTTCGAGGCGGAGGCGGAGCCTCGCGCCGAGCTCAGTCTGGACCTCGGCGACGACCAGGACCGCATCCTGCAGGGCGGACTCCGGGCGGACGTGACTGCCGTGGAGCCGCAGGCGCGGGCTGAGGAGATCCAGTTCGAGCCGCAGACCCGACTGGCCGAGACGCAGGCGCGTGAGGTGGAGCCGCAGTTCCGCCAGGCCGAGGCGCGGCAGGAACCTCTGGTCGGTCGCCAGTTCGAGGCCGAGCCGATGACGGGCCGGTTGGCAGAAGAGCCGGCGACGGGTCGGTTTCAGGCGACCGCGCCCATGACCGAGCGGGTTCAGGCTGAGCCGATGACGGGCCGGTTGGCAGAAGAGCCGACGACGGGTCGGTTTCAGGCGACCGCGCCCTTGACCGAGCGGTGGGCGGCCGAGCCCCAGGTCGGCAGGGTGAGGGAGTCCGAACCCATGACCGATCGGCAGGTGGCCCGGCAGGCCGAGCGCGAGCCCAGGCAGCGCGCCACCGCGAGGACGGGCCGCCGGGACAGCGGCCCGAAGGTCGGCCCCAACGGTGAAGTCACGCTCACCACCAAGGACGACGAGCTCATCGTCATCGTCCCGTCTCAGATGCGCCTTGCGGTACCCCGCTTCGAAGACGTGGCCCAGCAGATGGCGCGCCTGGGCAGCGACGTCCAGTTCGTCACCGACCAGCCCATCGAGGGCGACCCGGCGAACGAGACGTACAAGGCGATCATGGAATCCCTGAAGGACGCCCCCAAGGTCATCGACGGCTTCGGCAAGGTGTCCGAGGGCATCGGGAAGATCGGCGAGGCGGTCGAGGGCATGGCCAAGCTCGGCGAGATGGCCGAGGACAACGCCCGGGCCAACATGGACGCCCTGAACAAGGGACTGCCGACGTCCGTCGGTTCCGCACCGACAAGCAACAGCGGCTACACCGGCGGCGGCCGCCGCGGCTGACAGCCGCCTCCGCACGCTGCCCCCTTCTGCTGCCCCCTTCTGTTTCCCCTCCCCCGCCCGATCGCACGGAGGCCCCCTCATGCAGGGTGACATCGATCCCCCCAAGGAACTCGTCGAGGTTCTGTCGTTCATCGCAGGCGAGGACTGGCCGTACGTCAGCGAGATGGACCTGCTGCGCCGCGGTCGGGCGCTGGAGGAGGCCAAGAAGCAGCTGGAGGCGCTGGCACCTCAGTTCAAGGAGCAGGTCACCTTCATCTGCGAGATCACCAAGGGTGCCGGTGCCCGCGCCTTCGAGGACATGACCCGGAAGTTCGCGGACGGTGAGGGCACGGAGGACAAGCCCGGCGCGTTCCCCGGCATGATCAATTCCTGCGACATCCTGTCGAAGAACCTCATCGCCGCCTCGAACAACGTCGAGACCGCGAAGATCACCATCATCGGCATGGCCGCGATCGTCCTCGCGGAGCTCATCGCCGCGGCCATCTCCATGGTGGTGACCTTCGGCGCCGCCACCGCCGCCGCGGCCCCGCTCATCAAGGGCACGATGATGGTCGTCAAGCGCCTCGTCATGCAGCTCATCAAGTCGATCCTCAGCGGCGCGCTCCTGATGGGCGGCATGAACTTCCTGGCCCAGGCGATCCAGGTGGCACGCGGCCACCGCGACGGCTTCAACTGGGAGGAGATCGGCAAGACGGCGCTCATCGGCGCGGGCGCCGGTGTCATCGGTTTCGGTATCGGCAAGGGCCTGGGCAAGCTCTTCGGCAAGAAGTTCGGGAACAGCTTCGCCGGCGGTGTCATCAACAACACGCTCGCCGAGGGCCTGACCGAGCACGCCCTCGCCAAGATCATGCCGTACTTCGACCCGAACGCGGAGGCGGACGATCCGGGCTGGAAGCCGTTCGCGGGCGGCTTCTCCGAGAGCCTTGCCGAAGGGCTGCACGGCAAGGCGAAGAACAGCACCCTCATCACCGGGAACAAGTTCAACGTTCCGCTGCCGGCGATGAACTTCGACGTCCCGAACTTCGACGCCAACTTCTATATGGCCTCGGGCGACGGCATGGGCAACGCCGTGCCGAGCCCCGGCTTCAGCCTGAGCGGCAAGACGGGCCTCATCGACCCCAACACGGGCCAGTTCGTCGACCCGCCGGCCGAGGCCCCCTCCGACGTCCCGGACACGAAGGTGCCGACGTCCGGTCTCGATTCCCTGTCGACCGAGACGGCGCCGCCGCCGTACACGCCGTCGACCGACGACCCGAGCTCGAACCCCGACCCGGACGCGAACTCGAACACCGCGACGCCGCCCTCGTACGACGACGCGGTCACGAACCCGCCGTCGTACGACTCCACGAACTCGGATCCGCCGCAGAACAGCGACTCGCCGGACTCCGGGAACGAGGCGCCGGGCAATTCGAACGGACAGAACAACCTCGTCGTCGACACCGGCTCGAACTCCGCGCCCCCGAACCCCACCCAGCAGCCGCAGCCCACCCCTCAGTCGACCACGGACAACGGGCGGGGCGACGAGCAGGGCGGCATCACCACGCCGAACAGCGACACCAACGCGCCCTGCGACACGCGCGGGCCGTCCCAGACGCCGCACAGCCCGAACCTCGACAGCATCCTCAGCCCCAACACGGTGAGCACTCCCAACGCGGAGACCGCACCGACCGTGGACACGACGCCGGACATCGAGACGACGCCGAGTGTCGAGACCACCCCGAACGGTGACACCTCGCTCACCACGGACTTCAACACGGACACTCGTAACAACATCAGCACCGACACCGGGACCGACACCAGCACCGACACCGGGACGGATTCCGCCCCGAACCAGCCGCAGGTCGAGACCCAGCCCCCGGTCCAGATCCCGAACGAGAACAGCAACCTGGTCCAGGACCCGGTCCAGATCCCGAACGGGAACAGCAACCTGGTCCAGGACCCGGTCCAGACGCCGAACGGGAACAGCAACCTGGTCCAGGACCCGGTCCAGATCCCGAACGAGAACAGCAACCTGGTCCAGGACCCGGTCCAGACGCCGAACGGGAACAGCAACCTGGTCCAGGACCCGGTCCAGACCCCGAACGGCAACACCAACCCGGTCCAGACCCCGGACCACAACACCCCCAAGATCACCACCCCGGACAGCAACTCCTCGTCCGTGCCGAACGGCGGCTCGTCCCCGGACATCTCGACCAGCAGCCCGAGCTCCACCCCGTCCAACAGCGACTCCTCCGTCCCCGACGACAAGGGCAAGGAGAACCTGGGCTCCGGCAAGGAGGAGACCTCGCTCTCCAACGTCACGCCGCCACAGAACCTCGACGCGGCGTCGGCGACGAACAACCCCACGTCCACCACCACGCCCTCCGGCACGGGCGCGGCCGGGACGAATGTGCCGACGGCGCCCCCGGCGGCGGGCGGCGGAGCGGTCCCGGTCGGAGGCGTCCCGATGGGCGGCGGCATCCCGGCAGGCGGCCCGGCCGCCCCGGGCGGCACGCCTTCCGGTACGCCGACCCCGCCGCGCTCCTCCTCCGGGGTCCCCGTGCCCCCGCCCCTGCCGCCGAAGAAGTCGGCCCCGCCCAGGCCCACCAAGTCCACGGCGCCCAAGAACCCGACGCCCCCGACGACGCCGGCCACCACCCCCACGAAGCCCAAGCCCGCGCCCAAGACCCCCGTCATGGTCACGCCCTCGTCCGACGCGGTCTCCATCGACGCGATCAAGGCGAGCAAGGACGCGGCCAAGCCGTCGAAGTTCAAGACCGAGCGCTTCGACCCGAAGGCCGACCCCTCCTCCAAGGTCAAGGGCTACCTCAACGGCTGGGCCACGCTCATCCGCACCGACATCCGCCGGATCGAGGTGAAGCCGGGCGTCTGGGTGCGCCACCTCACCGTGAAGCTGCCCGTGACGGGCGGCGCCGGCTTCAGCACCGCCGACGTGCCCGCGCTCGAACAGCACGTACAGGAGCTCCTCGACGCGCACGTCAACACCGGCTTCAAGCTCCCCGACTCCGGTGACCAGCTGTACGTCGACATCCAGATGACCCCGGTCCCGAAGAAGTCCGGCGAAGCGGTCACCGTCACCAGTACGGACAAGCCCGGCCGCTCCAACCAGCTCAACTTCCACCTGCACGGTCCGTCCGCGTCCCCGTCCCAGAAGATCCGCGACGACGCCACGCTGCTGCACGAGGTGCTGCACTACACGGGCCTGAGCGACTACTACGCCGACTCCGCTTCGCTCTTCCGCAAGGATCCGGGCAAGACGTCCGACTCCGGTGTGATGGCGAACGTCGACTCACTGCCCACCGGCACCATCCCGCTCGACTACCTCACCCAGATCGAGAACACGATCAACTCGGGCCCCGTCGTCTACGACGCCAAGTTCGACGCCCCCGGCCCCGCGTCGACCGGCCCCGTGTCCACGAGCCCCGTGTCCACCGAGCGCCGCGACAGCGGCGTGGACCTCGGCCCCGACGGCCCCGTCCTGGACAGCTCGAACAGCCCCGAGAGCCCCAAGAACTCCGACACCGGAGACACCGGAGGCACCGGCGAGAACGCTGAGACCTCTGAGAACCCGGAGAACCCTGAGACCTCCGACGGCCCGGCCAATGAGACCTCCGAGACCCCCCAGGGGCAGGGCGACAGCAACGTGCCGTCGTTCGACCCGGCGCAGTTCCAGACCGACAAGGCCACGCTCCTGGATCGCGTCGACAAGATCGACGCACTCAAGAACTCGCCCGCGTTCCAGCAGCACCTGAGCGATTTCCTCACCAACCTCGCCGACAACGGCCAGTCCCTCCAGGACGGCAGCAGGCCCGACAAGGACACGGGCCTCAACAAGCCGGCCGTCGACGGCATCATCAGCGAGCTGGTCAAGACGGACGGCCTCAAGCTGCCCTACAACTTCGTCGTCGAGAACCAGGGACGCCCGGACTTCGACACCCTCAAGAACGAGAAGGTCGCGCACGCCATCGAGAACGGCCGTCTCTGGTCCAAGCTGAACATCCGCCGCTCCCAGATCGCCACCCTCGACTCCGGCGGCGTCTTCCTGGAGTCGTCCGTCGGCGGCAAGCTCTTCAACGGCCTCAACTTCGGCCTCCCCTGGGGCTCGTCCCCGGCCGTCGACGCGCTGTGGGGCGACCTTTCGGAGACGTACGTCGGCGGTCTCACGGGCACGGTCCAGGCGGACGTCCTCGACGGCACCCACCCGAACAGCGTGCTCACGAAGATCGAGTGGGAGCGCCTCAAGGGCCTGATCGCCGACGGCAAGGTCAAGAACCTCGACATCAACGTCTTCAAGTTCGAGGACAACCGCTTCCAGCCGGCCGGTACGTACGAGGTCTCCACGCAGGAGGAGTTCGACGCCGTTCCCCAGGCCCCGAACGACACCGCCTGGAAGGACAAGCAGTCCGCCATCAACCGCAACGAGGCGCTGCTGTACGAGCTGGAGGACAAGTTCGGGAAGTACGCGGAGGAGGGGAAGATCGGTGTCAGCCTGACCCCGTCCCCGAACGCGACCGACTCCTCGCCGTCCAACCCCTCGCCGACCGGCGCCACCCCCGCCGCCAAGCCGGCCTCCTCCGGTGCGTCCACCGACACCGGGTCCCCGAACACGTCCCAGAACCCTACGGACGGCAACCGGAATCCGACGGAGTCCGGTCAGAACCAGGGGGACGGGGGCAAGCGGCCCGGCGACTTCGGCGCCGCGCTCGCCGACAAGCTGAGCAATCTGCCCGCGGGTACGCCGTCCTCGACGGACAGTCCCCGCCCGGAGGGCTCGCCCCAGCAGAACGACACGAGCTCCCCCGACTCCGACCCCCGGCCCACCAAGAAGATCAAGCTGGACGACCCGGCCGACGAGGGCTCCACGCCGGAGCCGATGGAGGAGGAGGCGAACCCGTTCGCCCCCAGCAACGCGCCCGCGCTGGACGTCGACGGGACGCCGATGCTCGACCCCGAGGTGAAGGACACCCTCGACGACCGGAACGTGTTCCTCGACCCCGAGGCAGCCCAGGACCTCAGCACCGGCTTCATGCCGCCCACGGGCGCCCCCGTCGTCGGGCCCACCCCCGCGCCGAACTCCGGCATGGTCCCCGTGACGCCCGTGACCGGGCCACTGATCGCAACCCCCAACGGGGGGCCGGTCGCCTTCCGGCAGGACACGAACATCCTCTTCCGCTGGGAGACGAACCGCGGGCCGAACTGGTCCTTCGACTCACTGTGGACCGAGGGGCTGGTGCCCAAGAACCCGGGGCACCTGCCGAGCATTCAGGAGTACAAGCTCGAGAACAATCCTTCGGCGTTCGTCTCCACGACCCGCGACCCCAACATGCAGTCCGTGGGCTGGGGCACCGACTACCGGATCCTGATCGACGCTCCCGGCGGCATCGACGTGTACGCGACCGACCCCGATTCCCCGCTTGCCGAGACCGAGCAGGAAGTCGCGTTCCCGGGCGGGGTCCGGCCGGAGTTCATCATCGGCGTAGAAGCGGTCACCGGTGTCACGTTGAACCCGGTGACCGGCAAGTACGAGGAGCAGGTCGAGTTCTTCCCGAACCCGAACTTCGCTCCGAAGCACCGGCCGGACGTGATGATCTCCGACGTACTCTCCGACGCCCAGATCGATGCCACGCTCTCGGACTTCTACCAGAACAACCCGGCCGGCTACACCGCGATCCAGAACCAGGCGCAGAACATCGCCGAGGAGTTCCTCGGCCCGGACATGTCCGCGTCGGATCTGGACCGGGTGATGTTCGCGCAGCTGGTGCACGGACCCCAGTTCGGGCCCCTGATCGCGGCGGATGTCGCGGAGCGCCTCTCCCATCGGCCGGCGCCCCTCTCTCCCTCCACGGTGCCGGGCGGCTTCACGTCGTCCGCCGAGACGGTGGTCGACCCGGGCATCAACACCGACATCGCCACCCCCGTGGACAGCGACGTCAGCGATCTCAGTGACGACAGCGACGTCAATGACGACAGCGACGACAGCGACGGTTCGGACAACGAGGTGACGGTCACGGTCGATGTGACCGGAGTGGAAGGCCTCGCCAAGGGCATGGACCGGTTCAAGCTGGACTCCGACCCTGAGACCGACTCCGACACCGAGTTCCCGACGGACGGGGCGGTGCCGACGCTCGCGGCTCCGGTGAAGACCGTGACGAACAGCGGCGGGCGATTCGAGATCGACGGTTCAGACTCCGAGACCGAGACGTCCCCGTTCGATGTGAGCAACGCGCCCCCTGGTGAAGACGACGGCAACGGCGACTCGGAGCAGAACACGACGCCCTCGGACACGACCACCGAGCCCCAGTCCGACCAGACGAGCACGCCCGTCCCGCCGAACTCGGAGCTCTCCACCTCGCCTCCCGCGCCTCCGAGCCCGCCGAACGAGAACATCAAGATCACCCCACCCAGCCCGCCGTCCGCTCCACTCGGCGAGAACAAGGACTCCTCGAACCCCTCCACGCCTCCGGGGCCGTCGAGCCCCACCGAGACGACCCATCCCACGACGAGCACGACGAGCACACCGAGCACGCCGAGTAATCCCAACCAGTCGAAGAACACGCAGACCCAGCAGAACCAGCCGACCCAGCAGAACCAGCCGACGCAGAAGAAGAGCAAGAAGCAGAAGAAGAACGAGGGCGTGCTGGGTTCGACATCGCCCGACAACACCGTCAGCTCTTCCTCCACGCCGGGCACCAGCAAGTCCAAGCCTTTGGCCGGGAACCAGATCGTCCGGACGAAGGCGAACAAGTGGCAGCTGGTGAACTCCAAGGGCAAGGGCAACCAGCAGGGCGCACCCCTGTCCTGGACCGATTGGAAGAAGCTGACGCCCCCGGAGCGCAGCGGGAAGCCGGCGGCCTTCACCATCGACGAGATGACCCAGGCCGACCTGCACCAGCTCGCGGACCATCTGGCCGGCGCGAACGAGACCACCCTCGCCGAGTTCCTCACGGACCGTGCGGAGAAGCTCGACGCCCTGGCGCGTGACGAGCTGAGCAAGACGGATCAGAGCCTCGACCCGACCCCGGAGACCAGCACGGACACACAGTCCAAGGACAAGAAGAAGGGACACACGCGCAAACCGTCCGACCACATCATCTACACGGGCGCCGAAGTCACCGAGATGTCCAAGTCGCTCAAGAGCGACCTGCAGGACCTGGTGTCCGAACTGGAGAAGCCCGGCGAGACCAAGTCGAACCACGCGCGCAGCCTGTCCGACGTCGTGCGCCGCCGCTCCGAGGACCTGGGCGCCGCCATCGGCGGGTACATCACCAACGCGTCGGAGTTCGGCGGCACCTACAACCTGCGCAACGACGCCACGCCGCTCGTCGGCGCCGCCAACAACCTCCTCGACATGATGGACAGGGGCGGCGAGAAGAAGCTCGGCCCCGGCCACCGCAAGGCGGTCAGCGCGGACGATCTCCACAAGCTGATCGACCCGGTCAGGGACTTCCGCAGCAACAAGGCGTACGGCGCGGTCCCGGAGGGGACCCAGTGGCTCAAGGTCAACCCGGACCTGGCGAACCTCACCGACCAGCAGAAGATCGACTTCGTCAAGGACCTGTCGGCCCAGAACCTCACCGAGCTCCAGCAGGAGATGGACGCGCTGCTGGACGGCAGCCCCGACAAGGCCCAGGACTTCCGGAACCTCATCTCCAAGATCGAGAACCTGCCGTTCCGGCTCAAGCACGCCACGCCCGCGTACTACGCCATCGCCAACTCCGGCATCATGAGCTCGCAGGGCGACCTGACCCGTAAGGGCCTGAAGTTCATGGCGTCCGGCAAGAGCAGCGACGCGAACACCTCCAGCCTGGGCAACGACGACTTCGTCTTCTTCCGCGTCGAGGCGAACGACAACCCGATGCAGACGCGCTACGGCCCGACGACCCTCGTCTTCGACGTCTCGGTCCTCGAAACGATGGGCGGCTGGGCTTCGCTGCACGACCAGCTGCACCCGCTGGACCGTCCGGCCATGCAGAAGCTGAACATGCCGGGCGCCGGTACCGACGTGGATCCGGTGCGTACGTCGAGCTACGGGACGGACGCCAAGGGCGCCGGCTCGCGCTTCGAGTGGACGAACAGCTACCCCGACGGCTCCCAGCACACCATCACGTTCGACAAGGAGGTGTTCCACGGCGACGAGGTCGTGAAGGGCATCGCCCTGTCGGTGGCCCGCGAGGTGGCCCGGATCGGCGGCGACTTCCAGGAGTACGCGCTCGGCCTCAGCGATCCCAAGCAGCTGGGTGACCTGGTGACCAGCATGTACCGGCCGGAGGCCAAGTTCGGATCGGGGCTCCCGGTCGACCTGAGCCACAGCTCGAACCCGTCCGACGGACGGCCCAGACCGATCATCGTGCACAACGAGGCCGGCGACGGCCGCTACAACGAGAGCGGCGTCCTCGACCCGAAGGCCCTCGGCGCCTCCCACCTGGCCGACGACGCCGCCGACCGGCGCCGTCAGGCCGAGAACGCCCTGGCCAACCGGGACAAGTCCCTCGCCGAGGCGTCCCAGGCCCTGAAGGATTTCCAGGCCGGTCATCAGGCGGCCGAGCAGACGGTGCTCGACAAGCAGAAGAAGGCCGCCGACGCGGGCAGGAGCGCGGAGGGCTCGCTCAAGAGCGCGATCAAGAGCGCGGAGAAGGCGGTCACCGCGACCCAGAAGTTCGTCGACTCCGCGCAGGGAGTGCGCAAGGAACTGGCCGAGCGCATGCTCGACGAGCGCAAGTCCGACCTCGATGCGATGAAGGCTCAGCTCGAGACCCTGCGGAACGAACTCAAGGCGGCCAACGACGCACTGCCTTCGTCGTCGAAGGCCCCGAGCAACACCGTTACGCCCACTGAGCAGAGCACCAGCCCCAACACGGACGGCAAGGCCGCCACGAAGACCGAGAACAAGACCGAGAGCAACACCACGACGGCCACGGAGACCACGGAGACCACGGAGACCACGGCCGAGGCCAAGACCTTCAATCCGCTCTCGATCCTCGGCGGCCCGCTGTCGAGCGTGCCCTCCGCCATCACCACGACCACCACGGTCACGGGCAACGTCACCTCCACGGGCCGCCCGGCCCGCGACTCGCTCCTCACCACCACGAACCCCGGCACCGACACGACCCCGTCGCCCACCCGGCCGCCCCGGTCCACTCGCCCCACGGCGAACAGCGTGCCCGCCCCGCCCGCCGTCTCCTCCATCCCGGTCACCGGCCGGATGACCCCGGCCGGCACGTCGGCCCGCGACTCGCTCAGCAATCTGGGCGTGAACCAACCCCCGCCCCAGGCCCAGACCGAGGAGAACGCGGTCGAGCAGGAGGAGTCCCCGTTCGACATCAGCAACGCGCCGGAGCTGCCCGGTACGTCGCAGAACGACACCACCCTCGACACCACCGACAACGACCTGGAGATCACCCCGGCCTCCGACAACGACAACACCCCTTCCACCAGCACACCTCCCGCCGGGAACACGGTCACCGAGAGCCCCGACGACCTCGCCCCCACCCTGCCTCCGCGCCGCCCCCGTCCTGACCTGGCGCTGAAGCCGGAGGACGTGGCGCTGGCGAAGGCGCAGGCATCGGTGCTGTTCGAGGGCGGTGGCAACGCCCCCTTCACGGCGAAGGACGCGGTGACGCTCCACAACATCGCCCACCTCACCGACACCGGGACGGCCACGACCAAGTCGGTCAACGACGTGGTGAAGGAGGTCGGCGTCAAGAACCAGAAGGGATTCGGGAAATACGCGCCGGTGGGTCCGAAGGACCGCCAGGCCCTGTTCGACACCGTGTCGCTGGCCCGGGACATCCACACCGACACGGCAGAGGTGTCGATGAGCCAGGTGGTGGAGGTGCGCCGGCTGGTCGACGTACTCCGTGGCGACCCGCTGTTCAAGGGCACCCCGGTCGCTCAGGGCAAGGTGACGGTCGAGGACCTCAAGACCAAGATCTCCGACCTGCGCGGCCCCCAGGGGGCCGACAAGCCCGTCACCCAGCAGCACCTCAAGAACCTCGTCGACGTCGTATCGGGGCTGAAGAAGCCGGGCAGCAGCGTGACCCCGGCCGACCTCGCCGGCCAGTACTCCGAGGGCGAGCTGTCCGGCCAGGGCCCGCGTCCGCTGGGTCTCACCGGCCCGGACGGGACGAATCTCGACTTCGGGCAGCCGGACGCGCTGCGTGACCAGGTGAAGGACTGGACGCGCAACGGCCAGGACCTGCGGGTGCGGATGCTGTTGTCGCGGTTGGAGTCGCGAGGGCACGCGTGGATGGCCGAGTGGCTGGGCCGGGTGCACGAGGCGACGCTGACCGAGGTCAACGCTTCGGGCGGTCAAGCCGGTGTGGTCGACGTACCGAAGGAGCTGACGTTCTCGTGGTCGGGCAAGGAGCCGAAGGCCGCGATCATCAACAACCTGCTGACCTGGGCGGATCAGGCCGCGCAGGGGGATTGGACGATCAAGTTCTACTCGGACGGGAACTACACGTCGTGGAGTCCTGAGACCCGGGCGAAGCTGGAGACCGCGGGGATCGTGGTCGACACCGATGCCCGTGCGGCGATCGTGGCGGCCGGCGGGGAGCGGATGGGCCAGGTCTACGACATGGCGATGGCGGCGGGTGCCTTCAACATCGTGTCGGACCTGATCCGCTTCTCGACGACGGGTGTCAGTGGCGGCATGTACGCGGACGTGGACATCGCCCCGGGTGGAGTGAACCTGAACGACCTGCCGTCGATGAAGATGCGCCCGGACGATGTGCCGCTCATGGCGCCGCGTATCCGGGACGCGGACAGTGTCAACCGGGTACTGGGTCGGCCTGAGGGCACGCCGGTGTCGAAGGAGGACATCAGGAAGGCCGCGGAGGCGCGTTACGAGGCGGGTCTGCTGAACGGCAACTTCCTGGTGATGCCGCCGAACTCGACGTTCGCGCAGCTCTTCAACGAGACCGTCCCCGACAAGTTCTTCGGCTACAAGGACTACCTGGCCCAGCTGCGGCCGGGCTCGACCCCCCTGCAGATCGAGGCGGAGTTCAAGCAGTCGTTGAAGGTCAACGCGAACGACATCTCGGGGCCCGGTGTGCTCCAGGACCGGCAGCTGCCGGTGGGCATGAAGTTCCCGATGCTGTCCAAGTTCGCCATGGACAACGCCGGGCTCCAGGCGCCGCTGGGGCCGGGCGGTGAGATGGTGCCGAACCTGAAGCCCGAGGAGATCCAGACACTCTTCTCGCCGCAGCTGCTGGACACCTTCCTGCCCTTGGAGTGGGTGACCCCCGACAGCGGCAGCCACCTCACCGACTCCGAGTCCAGCAACAACGGCGGACCCAGCGACAAGGGCGACAGCGACAGCAGCAAGAAGGACGGTGACAGCGGCAAGGAGGACGGCACCAGCAGTAAGAACGACGGCAACAGCACTAAGAACGACGGCAACAGCAGTAAGGAAGACGGCAACAGCGAGCACATCGACGAGAACGCCGACGACGAAATCGTCCCCTTCGAGTCCAGCAACGCCCCGGCTTCGGAGAGCACCCAGGAGAGCGAGACCCTGGAAGAGCTCGTCGCCCAGGCCGTCCACGCCCACGAGGTTCTGAGTGCCGAACTGGACGGCGCCGACATGGAGTCTCCAGGCAGCGGCGACCCCTCCGACGGGCCCTCGAACCCTTCGGGAGACAACCAGCCCGGCCCGTTGGACACCACACCCGACGCGCCCCCCGGACGGCCCGCCCCGCCCTTGAGCGAGATCAAGCCCTCCCGCCTGACCTCGAACTACCAGCTGGTCAGCCCGCACACGACGACGAACTTCGACGCACTGTCCGCCAACGAGCGGCTGAGCAACGCACCGTTCAGCACGCGCGACCCGCGCCACGTGAACATCACCGAGGTGCAGGACACCAATGACCACACCTCCTTCCCGGTGCACCGGGCCGAGCGCCCCGTCCTCGTCGACCAGAACCCCACGCTGCGGCTCTCCGGTGACGGCAGCATCGCCATCAACCCCAACCACACCTTCGTGAAGGAGTTCTACGCCGTCCCCGAGGCGGTGCAGAAGTCGAACGAGGCCCTGCAGAAGGCCGGCAGCAAGGCGACCTTGACGCTCGACCCGAACACGTACATCCAGGTCCAGGACAACGGGGAGACCAAGCAGCTCTACAAGGTCACCCCGCAGTTCTCGTCACCACCGTCGGACGTGTGCCGCGACTTCTCGGAGCAGGTGGTGGGCGGCACGCACACCCACGCGGTGCTCTACGACACGCGGCCGCCCGGTCTCGGCGGGACGGGAGAGATCTCGACGGCCCCGGTCGACACCAAGAGCGGCGTCGAGGTCTCCGGCACTCACCACCTGGCGGACATGCTCGGCGAAGCGTCGGCCAACCCCGCCCTGCTGCCCACGGTCACGCCCGGGTCCGCGGCCGGCACCGTGGGGAAGGCGGTGAAGCAGAACGAGAAGTTCTGGCCGACTCCGGGAGAGAAGTACGGTCGCGCACAGAACTCAGCCGAGCCCACCCAGCGCTTCCAGAACCAGTCGCTCAAGGCGCAGGAGTCGGTGCTCGGCATCAACTCGGCTGCCTATGCCAAGCCGGGCGAGGCATATCTCATCCAGTCCGTGGCCTCGGGCTGGAAGGACGGCGCCCGGGACATCGGCCCGGACTTCACCCTGCCCGACAGCGGCGGCTGGGACGTCCCCGCGGACCGCTACGGGCACGGCTACCACTTCGCGCCCGTGGTCCTGCAGAGCCTCGACGGCCAGCATCAGATCACGATCGAGAACGCCAACTTCCGCACCACCGCACGGGGCCAGATCGAGGAGGTGCTGCAGCAGAACCTGGACCACTACGGCGGCCGTCTCGACGACGTCAAGGCGCAGCTGGACGCGGCCGTCCTGAACGGCACGATCAGCCCCGACGACGCGCGGTTCACCCTGGTCGAGAGCATGAAGAAGATCGTGAAGGCGGAGCAGGATCTCGCCGCGATCAATCAGGCGATCGAGGAGGCGGGGAACACCGTCACCGACGAGATGCTGAGGGAGCAGTACGTCCTGCAGGGCGCGCCGAAGGGAGCGCGGCGGGAAGCCAACCGGGCCCTGACCGCGGTCTTCGCGGAGGAGCTCGGCGAGGCCGGTGAGATGTGGTTCTTCAAGATGTACGGGCGAGCCCCGGGCGAATCGTTCCACGACGGCAACATCCGCGACGACCTGGGCCGGATCACCAAGACCAACGCGATCACGCTCAACCTCGTCGGCGGCCAGCCGAACCAACGCCAGGAGTACGACCTGGCCCCGGGCAGCAGCACGCTGAGCAACGTCGACAAGGCGCGTGTCGACCATGTGGCAGGCAAGATCAGCACATCGGTCATGTGGCGTGCCGACCAGGGCATCGAACTCCCGCACCTGGAGGTCACCGTCAAGTCCTTGCCGGGTGAGCTGGACCTGGCCGACACGCGGGCGGACAACGTGGTCAAGGAGGTCCGCGACCGCCTGCAGAGCAAGTTCGACCAGATGCCCGGGGACTCGGTGCCCGGCGCCGACGCCCTTGAGATCACGATCCGGCACGAGACCCGCGAACCCCAGGCGGTCCGCGACCACTTCAACGACCCCGGGATGGACGTCACCTCCCAGGTCGTCGTGGAGGCGTTCAGCCAGGGCAACCCGGCCAACCAGGTGGAACTGACCAGCCAGGACCTGTCCAAGGTGGCGAAGGAGACCGGCGTCCAGGAGAAGGGCGGCGTCGGCGGCAGCGTCCGGCGCAAGTTCACCGAGGTGACCCCGGAGGAGCTGGACCGGGCGAAGGATCTTGTGATCGCGGGGCAGAACCTGAAGGGCCCGCATGCCGAGGTCACGCCCCAGGAGCTCGCGGCGATCCGTCGTGCCGGGGACGTGCTCGTCCGTGAGTACGGGCACACGGGGCCGTTGAAGATCGAGGCCGTGGACCCGTTGGTCCGTGACGTGTTCAAGCTGCCTCAGGACGCACCCGTCTCGATGAAGCAGCGGGGGGATCTGATCGATCTCGTTCCGGATGCCAAGAAGAAGGGGCGGCCGGTCACGCTCGCCTCGCTGACCGAGGCCGCCGCCAAGCGTTTCCCCCTACCGGACGGCGGCGGCACCCGGGAGGTGCCCTCGGACACCGACGACGACGCCTCGCCCTTCGACGTGAGCAACGCGCCGGAGATGCCCCAGGGCGACAACGCCCCCGGGACGTCCACGGAGACGACGGCCCCGGCGACGTCCGCCGACTCCGACACGCTGCCGCGCCATCTCGACAAGGAGATGGCCAGGGACACGGACAACCCCACCCTGAGGCCGGGGCCGGAGCACACGGCCACGGTCGAGCAGACCCCGCTGCCCCACCGGGCCTCCGTCCCCGTCGAGTCGGCCGAGACGGGATGGGGGATGCCGGAGAAGAACCAGGTCATGTTCCAGGCGTTCTCCGACAAGGGCAACGTCGTCATCGACGTACGGCCCACCAACGTGGACTCCTTCAAGTGGCTCGCGGCCGGCGCACTGCCCAAGCCGGAGGCCGTCAAGGCCAAGACGATCAACGAGATCGACACCTACCTGGGCGCCAGCCCCAAGGCACTGGGGCTGGTCGGCTTCTTCGAGCCCACGCTGCCGGAGATCATGCCGGCGGACACGGTCCTCGCCCAGAAGATCCAGGAACGCTTCGACCAGCGCGTCCACGAGTTCGAGACCCTCGGCGCGAAGATGGACGCGTACGAGGCCGAGGGCACGTTCAAGGTCCTGAGCGGTGTCGTCCACTCGACGAGCGGCGGCTCGCCGCGACCGGTCACCGGCGACCACGACATCTTCGACATGCGGCGCCCCGACGGTTCTCCGCTGCCGAGGAACGAGTACGAGGCGCTCGTCCAGGAGATGATCGACGCCGACATGGGGGTCATGCACGGCGCCCACACGCAGTGGCAGCCCAACGACGCGTTCGGGCGGGAGATCTTCGAGAAGATCGTCGGGTCGCACAACCTCCCCGACGGCGCGGCGCTGCTGAGCTTCGTCCCGGGCCGTAAGACGTCCACGGTCAGCTTCGCCAACCAGAACGTGATCGACGCCGACGGCCCCGGATCCCCGGGCGGAGGGAACGTCCCGACCATCCTCAGCGCGAACCCCGACGACGTCACCCCGGCGCTCCCGCCGCGTCGTCCGCGTCCCGACCTGGCGCTGAAGCCGGAGGACGTGGCGCTGGCGAAGGCACAGGCGTCGACGCTGTTCGACAGCGCGGGCAAGGGGACCTTCACGGAGAAGGACGCCGTGACGCTGCGCAATATCGCCGCCCTCACGGACACCGGCGTGGCGACCACCAAGTCGGTGAACGAGGTGGTGAAGGAGGCCGGGGTCAAGCACCAGCAGAAGGGCTTCGCCAAGGTCTCCCCGATCGGCCCGAAGGACCGCCAGGCGCTGTTCGACGCGGTCTCGCTGGCCCGGGACATCCACCCGGACACCAAGCAGGTGTCGATGAAGCAGGTCGTCGAGGCCCGTCGGCTGATCGACGTGCTGCGGGGCGACCCGTCGTTCGCGGGGACGCCGGTGGCCGGGGGCAAGGTGACGGTCGACGACCTGAAGAAGAAGATCACGGATCTGCGTGGCCCGCAGGGCGCCACGAAGCCGGTGACGCAGGAGCACCTCAAGAATCTGGCCGAGGTCGTCTCCGGGCTGAAGCGGCCGAAGAAGCCCGTCACGGCGGCGGACCTGTCGGCCAACTACGTGGAGGGCGCCCTCAGGGACACCGGTCCGCGGCCGCTCGGCCTGACCGCAGGCGACGGCACCGTCCTCGACTTCACCCGGCCCGACGCCCTGCGCGAGACGGTGAAGGAGTGGGCCCGCAACGGCCAGGACCTGCGCGTGCGCATGCTGCTGTCCCGGCTCGACGCCAACGGCCACGCCTGGATGTCCGAATGGCTCGCCGACGTCCACGAGGTGGCCAAGGCCAACGTGGCGGCCACCGGCGGACCGGTGGGAGTCGTCGACGTACCGAAGGAGCTGACGTTCTCCTGGTCGGGTGGGCAGCCGAAGGCCGAGATCATCGGGAATCTGCTGACCTGGGCCGATCAGGCGGCCGAGGCGGGCTGGACGGTCCACTTCTACTCGGACGGGAGCTACGCGGGCTGGAGCGAGCAGATGAAGGCCATGCTGCTGACGGCCGGTGTGGTGGTCCACACGGACACGCGGGACGTGATCGTGGCGGCTGGCGGGGAGCGGATGGGCCAGGTCTACGACATGGCGATGGCGGCGGGAGCCTTCAACATCGTCTCGGATCTGATCAGGTTCTCGACGACGGGTGTGCGGGGTGGCATGTACGCGGACGTGGACATCGCGCCGGGCGGGGTGAGTCTGTCCGATCTGCCGCCGATGAAGATGCGTCCGGACGACGTGCCGCTGATGGCGCCCCGTATCCGCGACGCGAAGAGCGTCAACCGTGTCCTCGGACGCCCCGAGGACACCCCGGTGAGCAAGGAGGACATCCGGCAGGCCGCCGAGGCCCGTTACGAGGCGGGTCTGCTGAACGGCAACTTCCTGGTGATGCCGCCGAACTCGGCGTTCGCGCAGCTCTTCCACCAGGTCGTCCCCGACAAGTTCTTCGGCTACAAGGACTACCTGGCCGGCCTGCGGCCCGACTCGCCCGCCGAGCAGATCGACGCCGAGTTCAAGAAGTCGCTCAAGATCAACGCGAACGACATCTCCGGTCCCGGTGCTCTCCAGGACCGTCAGCTGCCGGTGGGCATGAAGTTCCCGATGCTGTCCAAGTACGCGATGGACCACGCGGGCCTTCAGGCGCCGCTGGGGCCGGGTGGCGAGATGGTTCCGAACCTGAAGCCGCAGGAGATCAGGACGCTGTTCTCACCCGAGCTGCTGGAGACGTTCCTGCCGCTGGAGTGGGTCACCCCGGACAGCGGTGACCACCTCACCGACTCCAGCAACAACGGCACCGGCAACAACAGCCCGGAGGACAGCAACAGCCGTAAGGACGACAACTTCGACGACGCCAACGACATCGACGACGACGTCAGTGACATCGACGACGTCAGTGACATCGACGACGTCAGTGACATCGACGACGACGTCAGTGACATCGACGACGACGTCAGTGACATCGACGACGACGTCGACGACACCCTGCCCTTCGAGACCAGCAACGCGCCCGAACAGACCCCGACCCCCGAGAACCAGCAGACTCATGAATCACAGGAGTCGCAGGAATCGCAGGAGTCCCTCGAAGACCTCATCGCCCAGGCCGTCTACGCCGAAGGCGCTCTGACCGCCGAACCGGGCGAGATCGACGGCCCTCCGGCGAACGGGTCCGGCGACGGGCAGAAGGACGCGGTGAACGGGTCCCCCGATGGCGGGACCGGCGGCCCGACCGGCGATTCGTCCCCCGAGACCACCAGCCTGTCGTCCTCGGACGACTCCTCGCAGGGCGGTTCCTCCTCCAACGCCGCCAGTGTCTCGGACACGAGCGGCGACTCCGTGCCCCCACGCGCCAAGTGGCGCCGTCACACCTACGACGTCGGTACGCCGCAGATGGACGCGGCGGGCCAGTTCGCCGCCGGGACGGCGCTGTCGGCGCGCAACGCCTTCGCGGCGAGCAAGACGGTCACGCAGTACCGGCTCACCAAGGACCAGGGTCCGGGCGCCGTCCCGCCGTTCACCCGGCGTGACGGAACGGTGCGGCCGAAGACCGGCGACTCGTTCCTCGACCTCGGGCTGACCCGTGAGACCGTCCACGACAGCAAGCCGCCCCTGCGCGTCTCGGGCGACAACACGATCGCCTTCAACGCCAACCCCGGCGAGAAGACCGAGATCTACACCAACGCGAAGGTCGCCCAGCACGCCAACCACGTGCTCGAGCGGATGGGCAGCAACGTCCGGCTGAAGGAGGTCCCGGCGAACAAGGTGACCTTCCGGGCCGGCGGGCGCGAGCGCGAACTGACCATGTACACCGCCGAGTTCCTCACCCCGCCGAAGACCGCGATCTGCCGGGACTTCGCGGAGTTCGTGCTCGGTGGCGAACCCTCCGACATGGTGTTCCGCAACGAGCTGGCCTTCACGCTCGGCCTGCCCGCCCCGGACGAGGCGGTCACGGTGCCCGTGAACGCGTCCGGTGGCATGGAGGTCCGGGGCACGCACGAGCTGGCCTCGTTCCTCAGCGACATCGCCGAGAACCCCGGCGCTGCGCTGGGCGAGATCACCCCCGCGCTCGCCGTCGACACCCTGCGCGAGCTGGGCAGGAAGAACGACTTCGGCGCCTCGGTCGGCCAGGGCAAGCGCTTCGGCCGCTCGCAGAGCACCAGCGCCCCCACCACCACCCCCCAGTTCCGGATGAACGAGGCCACGGCCCGGGTCGGCGCCAACGAGTTCGCCCACCCGGATGTCGGCGAGGCCTACCTCATCCAGGCGATCGGCAGCGACGGCCACTACCAGCAGCGCGACTACGGCACCGACTACACCCGCGACTTCGAGGGCTACACCGACGGCCGGCGCGGCGGCTACCACTTCGCCGCGGTCGTCGCCGCGAGCCGCGACGGCCAGCACACCATCACCCTGGAGAACTTCCGCCGGGACGGCGCCGCCCAGGTGCAGACCGAAGCGGCCGTCGAGGAGATCCTCACCCGCTACAGGAACAACGTGGAGCAGATCCAGGCCGAGCTCGACCAGGCCGCGGCGAACGGCCGGGACGTGTCCAAGCACCAGCGCATCCTCGACGCGATCAAGCAGCTCAACGCCCTGGAATCGGTGGACACCTCCTTCACCTCGTCCTCCTCGGGCGAGGGCAGCGCCTTCCACCAGGAGGTCCGGGAGCAGATCACCAAGGTCAGGCAGGAGCTGGGCAAGGCCCTGACCGCGGTGTCGGGCGACGACGTCGTACGGCCCCACGGCCTGTGGTACTTCAACATGCAGGGCATGGCCAAGGGGGAGACCTTCCACGAGGTGCGCATCGGCGACAGCCCCGACCGGCCGATCCTCGTCAACCCGCTCACCTCCGTGGTGGTCGGGGGGCGCGGCAACCGGGTGCGCACCGTCGAGTTCCCCGAGAAGGGCAAGTCGGTCAAGGACACCGGGCCGCGCGGTGACGTCCAGCTGCAGCGGTCCGCCGAGCAGGCCGTACGCCAGATCCTGTGGGACCGCAGGCACGCCCAGCCGCTGTCCACGCTCAAGATCACCACGTACGGCAACTCCCGGGTCAACGCGGTGCGCACCAGCCGGGACCGCGGGGACGCGATCGTCGCCGATCTGCGGGGGCGGATCGACGCCCTGCTGAAGAAGGAGGCGGAGCTGAGCGGCCGGCCCGAACGGGTGCCGGGGATCGACGAGATCGTCTTCACGGTGGTCCCCGAGGGCCGCCACCCCAACCCGCCGACGCAGGGCGAGACCCTGGAGGCGCGCCGGCGCGTGGCCACCGTGGAGCTCATGAGCGCGACGGACGTGAAGCCGCGCGAGGAGATCGACCGGGTCCTCGGGGCGCTGCCCCGGGACCGGTACACCGCCCTCCTCACCGAGGCCCGGGTGCTCAGCGACACGTACAACCCGTTCCCGCAGGCCCACGATCTGCCCCGCAACCCGCTGGAGGAGCAGGCCAAGGCCCGACGCGAGGACGCCGTCCGCAGGGTGGCGTACGAGCTGACGACGGCCCGTGACGCGGGGGCCTCGGAGGAGGCGGCCCGGCTGGCCGCGGCCGAGCTGGCCTGGCGGATGGGGCGGGCCAGAGGGGCGGACGGACCGGACGCCCGGCCGACGGCCGACAGCCTCCCGCCGTCGCCCGTTCCGTCCCCGCCCGTCTCGCACACCCCGTCGAACGCCTCCGACGCGGAGTCCGACCAGGCCTCCCACCGGGCCACGGACGGCGGCAGCGAGCGGTCGGCGGACGATCCGCAGGCCGACGGCGACCGGCCCCGCCCGCCGGTGCCCGGGCGCACCCCCACGCTCCCGCCGGTCGCGAAGCAGGAGCCGCTGTCGCTCGCCGACATCCTGGAGCCGAAGCAACCCGGTACGGACCGGAGCTGAACCCGCGGCGCACCCCCCTCGTGACTCCTCACGAAGGCCTCGGAAGGGAGAAACCCGTGCAGACAGGTAGGGAACAGGCCGCTGACGTATTCGTGATGCTGGCCAACGGCGAGGGCGACCACTCGCTCTGGCCGGCCGCCGCACCCGTGCCCGAGGGGTGGTCCGTCTCACTCACCACCATGGACCGGCAGCGGTTCCTGCGTGACCTCGGCAAGCAGTGGCCCGAGCTCCGTGCCGTGACCCTGGCCAAGAGAGGGCTGTTCGCGGCCTGAGCCGCGGGGCAGCGGGCGAGCGTACGGAACGGCATACAGAACGGCCTACGAAACGCTTTCAGAACGGCATTCGGAACTGCATTCGGAACGGCATACGGAACTGCATACGGACGGGCCGCGCGGACCGGCAAGGCACGACGGGCCTCAGGAAACTTCCCGTTTTCTGAGGTCCGTTCGGCATGAGTGGAGGTGAGGTGCATGCGAACTGTTGTGCTGGGGGAGTATCTGACTCCTGAGTCAGATCGACGAGAGAGTCCTCAGGGACAAGGGGGCGCCGCCGTGCGGGTCGGTCGTGAACACCACTACGCCAAGCTGAGACAGCTCGTGCGGGACGTCGCGGCGGGCCAGGGCGGCTGTGTGACCGTCGAGGGCGAGCCCGGAGCCGGTAAGAGCCTGCTCGTCAGGGACGCGCTCGCCGAGGCCGCACACCTCGGCTGCCGGGTGCGGCACGGCGCGGCCGACGAGCTGTGGCCGCGCTTTCCGCTGCGTGCCGTCCTCGACTGCCTCTGCCCCGACGGCACCCCCACCGCCGACCGCGCGGCCGTCGTCGACCTGCTCTGCACGGGCGGCCCCGAGCACGTCGCCTCCGACGGCGCGCAGATGGCCGCCATGGACCGGCTGCTCGCCACCGTCGATCGGCTCTGCGCCGACGCCCCGCTGATCCTCGCACTCGACGATCTCCAGTGGGCGGACGACGCCAGCCTGCTGCTGTGGCAGCGCCTCGCCAGGGCGGGCGCCCGGCAGCCGTTACCTCTGTTGCTCATCGCCGTCCGGCGGCCGGTACCGGGCCGCCGCGCACTCGACCGCCTGCACGCCGGACTGGGCGAGCTCGGCGCCCACTGTCTGCGTCTGGACCCGCTCGTACCGGAGGAGACCGACCTCCTGGTCCAGGACCTCGTCGGGGCGGCGCCCGGCCCCCGGCTGCGCGGCCTGGCGGCACAGGCGGGCGGCAATCCGCGCTACGTCACCGAGCTGGTCGACGGCCTGCGGACGCAGGGCCGCATCGCCGTCGGAAGCGGCCGGGCCGAGCTCGTCGGTCCGGAGCCGAAAAGCGGGTCGGCCGGTTTCCTGGCGCCGCTCGCCGAACAGCTCGGCTTCCTGTCCCCGCAGGCGCACGACGCGCTGCGGTACGCCTCGCTGCTCGGTGTCGCGTTCACCGTCACCGAACTCGCGCTCGCGCTGGAACGGCCTGCCCGTGACCTGCTGACCGCGCTCGACGAGCCGATCCGCGCCGGGCTGCTCGGCGACGAGGGCGACCGGCTGCGCTTCCGGCACGAGGTGGTGCGCCTGGCGCTGTACGAGGCGATACCCGGCGCGATCCGCACGGCCCTGCACATCGACACCGCCCGCGCGTTCGTCGCCGCGGGCATGCCCCCGTCCCGGATCTGCGACCAGCTGCTGGCCGTGGCGGGCCCGCTCGAGGCCTGGGCCCTGAGCTGGCTGGTCGAGTACGCCGAGGCCCTCATCGCCACCGTCCCCGGGCCGGCCGCCGAACTCATCGAGCGCGCCATCGAACAGGGCCCCACCGAGGAACAGGACCGGGACGTGCTGGAGGAGCGGCTCGCCGAAGCGGCGCTGCTGCTGCGCCGCCCCGAATCGGTGGGACTGCTCACCCAGTTGCGCGACCGCGCCGAGGAACCGGACCACCGCGCGTCGCTGGCGTTCAGACTGATCTCGGCGCTGATGATCCAGGGCGACACCGACGGCTGCCTGAAGGCGACCGACCAGGCGCTGGCCGAGACGTTCCCCTCGCGCGCCTGGCGGGTCAGGCTCCAGGCGTGCCGGGTGCTGGCCCTCGCGGACCTGGGCCGTCTCGACGAGGCCCACGAGCACGCACAGCCCGTGGTGGCGGAGGCGGCAGGGCTGGACGACCCGCTGGCCGCGTCCGAGGCGCACCACGCCATGGCCTTCGCGCTGTACCGCATGGGCCGCGCCCGGGAATCACTCCACCATGTCGCCCAGGGCGTCGCCCAGGCCCGGCAGACGCCGGCCGCCACCGACATGTCCCTGCTGCTGCTCGCCAACCAGGCGGAGGGCCACCACCGGCTCGGCGAGTCGGACGTGGCCCAACAGGCGTTGGAGGAGGCCCGGCAGCTGGCCGTACGCAGCGGCTCGAACGGCCGGCTCGTCGGCATCGAGGCGCGTTCGGCCCAGTTCCACTACCGGGGCGGCCGCTGGGACGCCGCGCTCGCCGACCTGGAACGGGCCGCGAGCCTGAAGGTCTCGGACTCCTGGATCCCGGTGCTGGTGCACGGCATGCACGCGCTGATCCTGGGCCACCGCGACCTGCGCGGCGAGGCCGTGGCCCACCTCGACAGACTGGCGCCCGACGCGCTCACGCCCCGGGTCGCCCGCCGCTACGCCGTCCACACGCTGCTCGCCCGTGCCCTGCTGGCCGAGCGCGACGGCCGTCCGGCACAGGCCCTGGAGGCGCTGCTGCCGGTCCTGTCCGAGGCCTACGCCGAGGAACTGCTGCACGAACGGCACTGGTTGCTGCCCGATGTGGTCCGCCTCGCGCTCGAAACCGGGGATACCGCCACGGCCGAGGCGGCGGTGGAGGCCTGCGCCCAGGAGGCGGCGGCGCTGCCCGAGGCGCCCGGACCCGCCGCGGCGGCCGTGCGGTGCCGTGGGCTGTTCGCCCAGGACCCGCGGCTGCTGGGGGAAGCGGTCACGCTCTACGAGGGCGGCTCGTGGCCGCTGCTGCTCGGGCAGACGCTGGAGGACCTCGCGGTGGCGCGGGCCTGGCACGGCGAACTGCCCGCCGCGCGTGAGGCGTTGGGGCGCGCGGTCAAGACGTACGAGGAACTGGGTGCCCGGTGGGACATCGCGCGGGCCGACGCCCGGCTGCGTACGCTCGGGGTGCGAAGGGGCAGCCGTACCGCTCGTCGCAAGGCGGTCAACGGCTGGGAGGCCCTCACGCCGTCCGAACTGAAGGTCGCGCTGCTGGTCGCGGAGGGTCACTCCAACCCGGAGATCGCCAGCGAGCTGTTCCTCTCCCGCCGCACGGTGCAGACGCATGTGTCGCACATCCTCGGGAAGTTGCAGGTGCGCTCGCGCGCGGAGGTGGCCCGGGAGGCCGCGCTGCAGGGCGACGACGGCTGAGCCGGTGGGGACTGCCGGGCCGGCCGGGACGGCGGCCGGGGACGGTGGGGACGGTTGGTGTAGTGGGGGCGGTTGGGGCGGGGTCGGTCGGGGTGGTGGAGCGGGGTCACGCCGTCAGACCGGCGTAGCCCGGCAGCACCTTCTTCAGCGCGCGCAGGGCGTAGTACGTACGCGACTTGACGGTGCCCGGCGGGATGCCGAGCGTCTCCGAGGCCTCCGCGACGGACCGGCCGCGGAAGTAGATCTGGACCAGGACCTCACGGTGCTCGACGCTCAGCGTCCGGAGGGCTTCGCGCACGTCGAGCGCCGTGGCCGAGCGCTCGGTGTGGTCCTCGGCCGGCGGCACCTGCTCCAGGCTGTCGGCGGCGACCTCGGCGGGCCGGGCCATCCGGGCGCGGCGCGCGTCGATCGCCAGGCGCCGGCCGACCGTGAACAGCCAGGGCCGCATCGACTCGTGATCGCTCTCCAGCGCCTCCGGGTGCTGCCAGGTGCGTACCAGCGTCTCCTGCACCAGGTCCTCGGCGCGCTGCCGGTCCCCGTAGGTGAGGCCGAGGAGGAAACCGAAGAGCGCCCGGCCGTGCTCGCGTTGGAGCTGGGCGAGGGCCCCCTCGTCGGTGCGGGGCGCGGACGTGGTGGCGTTGGCGGTCTGCTGGGCGAGCGTGCTGGTCACCATGGTCGCTCCTTCGGTAAGTCCGGCGGGCACGGTCGGGGTCGTGCCGACGATTCGAGAGTGACCGAGTGACGCGGTGGAGTTATCCGCCACCTGGCGTATACGCGCCGATGTGGCGTTCAGCGGCCGAACGGGGAGCGGGACCGTGCGACGAGCGGTCGAGCGGCGCGACGCGCGCGCGACGAGCGGCGCGACGAGCGGCACGACGAGCGGCGCGACGAGCGGCACGGCGAGCGGAACGGCGAGCGGCACGGCGAGCGGAACGGCGTGCGGTGAGCCGGGCCTCGTGACGTGTGGCATGACGTGTGGCATGACGTGCGGTGAGCCGCGCCGCCCGCTGCGTCATGGGGTGAACCGGTGCCGCCGGGTGTCCGTGCGAAGGGCGGAAGGACGAACTGGACAAGGACGGTCACGAAGTGGACGCGCAGATGGCTCACCACCGCAGGCACACCCCAACAACGGTACGTCCCGTGGCCCGGGGCGCGGCGGCGCTCGCCCTCGCCGTCCTCGCCCTGGCCGCGGCGGGCACGCCCGGCGTCGCCGCCCCGGCGGCGGCCGCCGCCGCCCTCGCGGCCCCGGCCGCCGACGGCAAGGTCGTGAAGTACTACATCGTCACCCAACTGCCCGACGGAAAGCCGGAGTTCCTCTTCTCCATCGCCGAGAAGACGCTGGGCAACGGTGACCGCTTCCCCGAGATCTTCGCGCTCAACAAGGGCCGCCGTCAGCCCGACGGCAGCGTCATGGACGACCCGACGGTCATCGCCTCCGGCTGGGTCCTCCAGCTGCCGCAGGACGCCAAGGGCGACGGCGTGCGCACCGGCGCCCTTCCCGAGTTCCCGCCGGCCGGTGCCGAGGCACCCGGGGCGGGGCAGGCCTCGGCCCCGGCGCTGCCGCAGAGCCAGGGCCTCGTGCCGCCGCCCGCGACCGGGCAGACCAGCTGGCTGGGCCCCGGACTCGGGGCCGGCGCGGCCGTGCTCGTCGCGGGGGCGCTCGCCTCGGTCGTCATCCGGCGACGCCGGGCGGTGGCCGGTCCCGTCGAGCTGCCCGTGGCGGCCTTCGCCCCGCGCACCGGGGCACCGGCCCGCAGCCGTACGGCCGCCGTACCCACGGCCGTACCGGCGGCGTCCGCCGCGTCCCGCGCACGCTTCGGGCCGCGCCCGGAGCCCGTACCGGCGTCCGGTGCTGGTGCCGGGGCCGCCGTACCGGCGAAGGAGAGCGAGCCCGCCGCCGCGAGCGGCCGGACCGAGACCGCCGTACGCGCCGCCGTCCCCATCACTCCCCGCCGCGCCGCCACCGCGACCCCGGCCGCCACGGCCGGCGCCACGGCGGCCGGCGCGCGTCGCCAGGCCGGGGCCGCCCGCCCCGCCCCGTCCGGCGGGGCCGCGACCGGCCCCGAGGCGGGGCCCGCCTACCAGGTGTCCTACGGCGACGACGTCATCGACGTCCACATCGACACGGAGGCCGCGGCCGCCTGGCACCCGGTCCCGTACGAAACCCCCGAGGGCGGTGCCGCCTTCCTGTGCATCGGCGTGTCCGAGGGTGACGGCTGTCTGTTCCTCGACTTCGCGCAGGCGCCCGGCGCCATCGCGGTCAAGGGTGACCTGGAGGCGGGCCGCCGGCTGGTGGAGTCGCTGGTGCTGCAGCTCGGCACCAGCCCGGTGCGTGAGCAGGCCGGGGTCGTGGTCGTCGGGCGGCTCGCGGAGCTGGCGGAGGGTGTCGACGGCGTCGACGCGGTCGGTTCGCTGGACGAGCTCGCCCGGCGGCGGGCCGAGGAGGCCGGTGCGCCCTTCGAGTTCGTGTTCTGCGAGGTGGCGTCGGCCGCCGAGGTGTCGCAGATCGCCGCACTGCTCAAGAGTCCGGGCCGGGTGGTGCCGGTCGTCCTCGGCAAGGTCGCCGGGACGTCGTGGCGCCTGGAGGCGCGGGCGGGAGAGCCCGAGGAGTGACCGTGTGGCGGGGCCGGGGCAGCCGTTCCGCTCCCTCTCCGGCCCCGCGCGGTTGATGCCGTGCCCTTGCTCCTTGCTCCTTGCTCCTTGCCGCTCGCTCCTCGCGTGAGCCCGCGGCCGTGCCCGCGGCCGTGCCCGCGCCCTGGCCGGATCGGCGCGGGCCGTGGTGCGTTCGGCGGAGGAGGTGCTTATCCCCGGCCCGCTTCCTCCTCGTGCCGGACCTTCATCCACACCTTGTTGACCACCCACAGCAGGATCCCGATCGCGATCAGCACCCCGGCCCGGATGTAGACGTCCGCCGCCCGGTCGGCCAGCGGGCTGGCCAGGATGACGGACGTGATCGCCCCGAGCACCGGCAGGGCCGTCGGCGTACGGAAGTGGGCGTGATCGACGGGCGACTTGCGCAGCACCAGCACCGCGACATTGACCACCGCGAAGACGCAGAGCAGCAGGAACGCGGTTGTGTCGCCGAGTCCCGCGATCTCGCCCGTGGACACCAGTCCGATGGCCAGCAGGGTGACGAAGATGATCCCGGCGATGGGGGTGCGCCGGTTGCGCAGGACCTTGCCCATGCCGGGCGGCAGGACCTTCTCGTTGGCCAGGCCGTAGCAGAGCCGGGAGGCCATCATGATGTTGATCAGCGCCGAGTTCGTGACCGCGAAGAGCGCGATGAGCGCGAAGAGCTTCGGCGGGAAGGCGACCCCGCCGACCTTGACGACCTCCAGCAGCGGTCCGCTGGACTTCTCCAGGAGCTGGTACGGGACGAGCAGCGAGCACACCAGCGCGACCAGCACGTAGATGGTGCCGGTGACGGCGACGCCGGTGAAGATCGCGCGCGGGAAGGTGCGGACCGGATCCTGTGTCTCCTCCGCCATGTTGACCGAGTCCTCGAAGCCGACGAAGGCGAAGAAGCCGAGCGCCGTCGCGCCCAGCACGCTGGTCAGCAGCGCGTATCCCGTCCCCTCCGCCTGGAACTCGCCCAGCCGGGACGGCTCCCCGGCACCGGTCAGCACCGCCCACACGCCGATCGCGAGGATCACCACCAGGCCGGTCAGCTCGACGATGGTGAGGACCATGTTGGTCTTCACGGACTCCGACACACCGCGCAGCGCGAGCGCCGCGAGCGCGAGGATGAACACGATCGCGATGAGGGTCGGCGGGACGGCGCTCGAGAACTCCTCGAAGTAGCCGCTGAACGCGCGGGCGGCCGCGCTCGCGGACGACAGCCCGGAGCACATCACCATGAAGGCGATGATGAACGTGAGGAACGGAAGCTTGAACGCCTTCTGGGTGTAGAGCGCGGCGCCCGCGGCCTTCGGGTACTTGCCGACGAGTTCGACGTACGAGGCGGCCGTCAGGATCGCGACGACGAAGCCGATGACGAACGGCAGCCAGAGCGCGCCGCCGACCTTGCCCGCGACCTTGCCGGTCGCGGCGTAGATGCCCGTGCCGAGGATGTCGCCGATCACGAAAAGGATCATCAGCTTCGGGCCGATGGCCCGCTTCAGCGACGGCTGATGCTCCGATGTGTCCGGAGGAGTGGATGTGGCCATGAAACACCTCTGCCCGGTCGGACTTGCGTGATGCGTGCGGTTCAGCCATACGGGGAAGGCGAACGGGCCGACGGATCAGCGGTCGGTGGGACGGAGGGGCGGCGGGACAGGAGGGCGGCGGGACGGAAGGTCGGCGGGACAGGAGGGCGGCGGGACGGAAGGTCGGCGCGACGGCATGACGACGTGACGACGTGACGGGGTGACGGGGTGACGGGGTGACGGGGTGACGGGGTGACGGGGTGACGGGGTGACGGAGGGTCGGCGGGTCGGCGGGTCGGAGGGTCTCGGGAGGTCGACGGGTTCGGCAGGCCGGCCGGTCCGACTGCTCAGCGGTTCAGCCCCTGCGGCTTTCCACCGCGGCGGCGACATCGGCGAGGTCCTTCTCGATCGCCTTGACCACGGCCCGTGTGCCGATGCCGCCGAACAGCTTCGCGAGCACGCCCGTCACACCCCCGGGCGGCACGGCCGAGAACGTCATCCGGACGGTGGTGGTCTCCGGCCCGGCGGGCAGCAGCACGAACTCCGACACATAGTGAACCCCCTGGTTGTCGGCCTCCACCACGAACCGCTCCGGCGGCTCGCTCGCGGTCACGTACAGCTCCTCGGTGGCTTCCCTGCCCAGCATCCGCCGGGTCTCGCGCCAGCGCGTGCCGACGTCGAAGCCCCCGTTGGTGAGCACCTCGATGCGCTGGACGCCGCGGAGCACACGCTCGGTGCCCTTGAGGTCGGTCAGCGCCTCCCAGATCGGCCCGGCGGGCGCGGCGATCCGGCGCTCGACGACCACGCTTCTGGTTGTCATGGGTCCATGGAACCACCGAGGTACGACAACCGCCCGCTACAGCAGCGCCTCCCGGTACCCCCCGCCGGACTCCGCGACGATCTCCTCCACGGTCTGCGGGGCCCGTACGGTCACGAAGCGCACCCCGTTGCCGCTCCCGTCCCGGCTCCCGTCCGCTCCCTCGGCACGGAAGCCGTGGATGCCGGGCCGGGCAAGGCTGTTGTACGCGTAGTGGTTGGTGAAGTAGTACGCGCCGGTGTCCAGCACCGCCACCACGTCGCCCTGCTCCAGCAGCGGCAGCGCACGGGCCTGCGCGAGCAGGTCGCCCGCGAAGCACGCGGGCCCGGCGACGTCCTGCACCACGGCGGGACCGCTCCTCGGCCGCCCCTTCGCGTCGTACGCGGCGATCCGCAGCGGCCAGGAGTCGGGGGCGTAGACGGTACGGGTGGCGAGCTGGACGCCCGCGTGGGTCACGGCGATGGGCCGGGAGCCCGCCGTCTTCGTGTACTCCACCCGGGCGAGCACGATGCCGTGCTTGGCGAGCAGCGCCCGGCCGAACTCGGTGACCAGGCCGTACCGACCGTCGAACAGCCCCGGCACCTCGCGGCGCAGCAGCCGGGCGTAGTCGGCGAAGGTGGGAGTCTCGTCGTCGGAGGCGAAGTTCACGGGCAGGCCGCCGCCGATGTCGACGGTGTCGATCTGCTGCCGCCCGGCGGCCGCGTTGATCTCCTCGGCGAGCTCGTACACCGTTCGTACCCCCTCGGACATGAGGGACAGCGACAGTCCCTGCGAGCCGGAGTGGGTGTGCAGGCGGGTCAGCCAGGGCCGGTCGAGATACGCCTGGACGACCCAGGCGCGCGCCCCCTCGTCGCGCAGCGCGACCCCGAACTTCGAGGTGGCGGTGGCGGTGGACAGCGCCCCGATGGCGCCCGCGCCGACCTGCGCGTTCACCCGCAGGCCGACGGGGGGCGGCGGGGTCGGGGCGGCGCTCGCGAGGGCGTCGATCCGGGCGAGTTCCTGCGGGTTGTCGGCGTTGACGGAGATCCCGAGGGCGAGGGCTTCGCGCAGTTCGGCGTGGGTCTTGGCGGGGGAGTCGAGGACGGTGCTGCCGGGCCGCACCCCGGCGGCGCGGGCCAGCGCCAGCTCGCCGGGGCTGGCGACCTCGGCGCCGATGCCCTCCTCGTGCAGGAGGCGCAGCACGGGCACGAGCGGGGCGGCCTTCACGGCGAAGGCGTGCAGGACGGGGGTGCCCGCCGGCAGCACGGCGGCGAAGGCGGCGGTGAGAGCGGCAGCGGAGGCGCGGATGCCGGAGATGTCGAGGAGGGCGGTGACGGGCTCGGTCCCGGTGAGCAGACCTTGTTCGACGGCCGCACGTACGGCCTGATCACGACGATCTGAAGCCAGAGAAGCCATGGGGTCCAGCCAATCACCGCATGTCTTCGCCCGCAGCGGTTGACTGAAATTATTCAGCGAGTAAGGATGTGAATAGTTGACCCAACGTCGCGAGGAGGCATCGGCATGTCTGGACCCCGCCCGGTCAGGGCACCGCGAGGCACGGAACTGAACGCCCTGGGCTGGCAGCAGGAAGCCGCGCTCCGCATGCTCCAGAACAACCTCGACCCCGAGGTCGCCGAGCACCCCGACAAGCTCGTCGTCTACGGCGGCACGGGGAAAGCCGCCCGCGACTGGCGCTCCTTCGACGCGATGGTGCGCACGCTGAAGACCCTCAAGCAGGACGAGACGATGCTCGTCCAGTCCGGCCGCCCGGTCGGCGTCATGCAGACCCACGAGTGGGCGCCGCGCGTCCTCATCGCCAACTCCAACCTGGTCGGCGACTGGGCGAACTGGGAGGAGTTCCGGCGTCTGGAGGCCCTCGGGCTGACCATGTACGGTCAGATGACGGCCGGCTCGTGGATCTACATCGGCACCCAGGGGATCCTCCAGGGCACGTACGAGACGTTCGCGGCGGTGGCGGCCAAGCTGCATTCAATGGGTAAAGGGGTCGGCGGCACGCTGGCGGGGACGATCACGCTGACGGCGGGGCTCGGCGGGATGGGCGGCGCCCAGCCGCTCGCCGTGACCATGAACGACGGCGTCGCGATCTGTATCGACTGCGACCCGCGCGCGATCGAGCGCCGCATCGAGCACCGCTACCTGGACGTACGGGCCGACTCCCTGGACCACGCGCTCCAGCTCGCCACCGAGGCCCGCGACCAGCGCAGGCCGCTCTCCATCGGTGTGCTGGGCAACGCGGCCGAGCTGGTCCCGCAGCTGCTCGCGATGGGGGCGCCCATCGACATCGTCACCGACCAGACGAGCGCGCACGACCCGCTGTCGTACCTCCCGGTCGGCGTGGCCTTCGAGGACATGGCCGACGCCGCCGCCAAGGACCCGGCCGGGTTCACCACCCGCGCCCGCGAGTCCATGGCCAGGCACGTGGAGGCCATGGTCGGCTTCATGGACGCGGGCGCCGAGGTCTTCGACTACGGCAACTCGATCCGGGGCGAGGCGCAGCTGGCCGGGTACGACCGGGCGTTCGCGTTCCCCGGCTTCGTACCGGCGTACATCCGTCCGCTGTTCTGCGAGGGCAAGGGCCCCTTCCGGTGGGCGGCGCTCTCGGGCGAGGCCTCGGACATCGCGAAGACGGACAAGGCGATCCTGGACCTCTTCCCCGAGAACGAGTCCCTGCACCGCTGGATCAAGATGGCGGGCGAACGCGTCCACTTCCAGGGCCTCCCGGCCCGCATCTGCTGGCTGGGCTACGGCGAGCGGGACCGCGCGGGCGAGCGCTTCAACGACATGGTGGCGTCGGGCGAGCTCGCCGCCCCGCTCGCCATCGGCCGCGACCACCTGGACTGCGGGTCCGTCGCCTCCCCGTACCGCGAGACCGAGGCGATGCTCGACGGCTCGGACGCCATCGCCGACTGGCCGCTGCTCAACGCGATGGTGAACGTGGCGTCGGGCGCGTCGTGGGTGTCCCTCCACCACGGCGGCGGCGTGGGGATGGGCCGCTCGATCCACGCGGGCCAGGTGTCGGTCGCGGACGGCACGAAGCTGGCGGGCGAGAAGATCCGGCGGGTGCTGACGAACGACCCGGGGATGGGAGTGATCCGGCACGTCGACGCGGGTTACGACATCGCGGAGTCGGTGTCCGCCGAGCGCGGCGTCCGCATCCCGATGCGGGAGGGTGACGCGTAATGGGTGCGGGCAATCGTCCCGCGGGGCGGGACGGGTGGGCGCACCCCGACCACCGGCGTGCAGTCGCCCACGAAGCGGGACCCACGGCGGGGGCGGGCGCATCGTCGCCGGGTGCGGGCCGGGTTGTGCCCACCCGTTCCGCAGAGGGGAACGACTGCCCACAACCCGGTGGGGGCACGTTCCACGAGATGTGGGCGGACCTCGCGCCCGTCGGGCGCAATCCCGACACCAAGGGCTACCGCCGGTTCGCATGGACCGGTGCCGACGCCGACTGCCGGACCTGGTTCCAGGAGCAGGCCGAGGCACGCGGACTGACGTACGAGACCGACCGCAACGGCAACCAGTGGGCCTGGCTCGGTGACCCCGCCGCCGGGGACGCCGTCGTCACCGGCTCGCACCTCGACTCCGTCCCCGAGGGCGGCGCCTTCGACGGCCCCCTCGGCGTTGTGTCGTCGTTCGCCGCGCTCGACGAACTCCGCCGCAGGGGGGCGGAGTTCGCGAGGCCCCTCGCGATCACCAACTTCGGTGACGAGGAAGGCGCCCGGTTCGGCCTCGCCTGCGTCGGCTCCCGCCTCACCGCCGGGCAGCTCACGAAGGCGCAGGCGTACGAGCTCCGCGACGCGGACGGGATCTCGCTCCCGCAGGCGATGGAGGCGGCCGGGTACGATCCGGCGGCCATCGGCCCGGACCCCGAGCGCCTCGCCCGGGTCGGCGCGTTCGTCGAGCTGCACGTCGAGCAGGGCCGCGCCCTCGACCTGACGGGGGACGCCGTCGGTATCGCGTCGGCGATCTGGCCCCACGGCCGCTGGCGCTTCGACTTCCGCGGCGAGGCCAACCACGCCGGCACCACCCGCCTCGCCGACCGCCGCGACCCGATGCTGACGTACGCGGAGACCGTCCTCGCCGCCCGCCGCGAGGCGGAGCTCGCCGGCGCCGTCGCCACCTTCGGCAAGATCTCCGTCGAGCCGAACGGCGTCAACGCCATCCCCTCCCTGGTGCGCGGCTGGCTGGACTCGCGGGCGGCGGACGAGACGACGCTCGACACGGTGACCTCCGGGATCGAGAAGGCGGCGCGCGCGTACGCGGACCGGCACGGCATCGACCTCACGGTCGTACGGGAGTCCTTCACCCCGGTCGTCGAGTTCGGCCACGCCCTGCGGGACGAGATCGCCGCCCTGCTCGGCGGGCGGGCCCCGCTGCTGGGGACGGGCGCGGGACACGACGCGGGAATCCTGTCCGCCTCCATCCCGACCGCCATGCTGTTCGTACGCAACCCCACGGGCGTGTCGCACTCCCCGGCCGAGTACGCGGCCGAGGACGACTGCGTCGCCGGGGTCCTCGCGCTCGCCGACGTACTGGAGGGTCTCGCGTGCAGGTGACGACGACGTACTGGCTGGAACACGCCTGGCTCGACTCGAACGTCGAGCCGGGCGTGGCCCTCACAGTGTCCGTCAGCGGCTCCGCCGCGGGCTCGGACGGCCGCATCACCGCCGTACGGACCGGGGTGCGGACCCCGCCCCCCGGCGCCACGGTGCTGCGCGGCCTGACGATCCCCGGCCTCGCCAACGCCCACTCGCACGCCTTCCACCGGGCCCTGCGCGGCCTCGTCCAGGTCGGCTCCGGGACGTTCTGGACCTGGCGCGAGTTCATGTACCAGACCGCCGCACGGCTGACGCCGGACTCGTACCACGCGCTGGCGCGTGCCGTGTACGCGGAGATGGCGCTGGCCGGGATCACGGCGGTCGGCGAGTTCCACTACGTGCACCACGCGCCGGGCGGCACGCCGTACGCCGACCCGAACGCGATGGGCGAGGCCCTCATCGCCGCGGCGGACGAGGCGGGCATCCGGATCACCCTGCTGGACACGGCGTATCTGTCCGCGGGCTTCGGCGAGCCGCCGGGCCGCAGCCAGCTCCGCTTCTCCGACGGCACCGCGGAGGCCTGGGCGGAGCGCGTATCGGGGCTCAAGGACAGCGACACGGTACGCATCGGCGCGGCGATCCACTCCGTACGGGCGGTGCCGGCGGACCAGCTGTCGACCGTGGCCGAGTGGGCGGCCTCCCGCGAGGCCCCCCTGCACGTCCACCTCTCCGAACAGACGGCGGAGAACGACGCGTGCCTCGCCGCGCACGGCCGCACCCCGACGCGGCTGCTCGCCGATCACGGCGTGCTGGGCCCGCGGACGACCGGCGTCCACAACACCCATCTCACGGACGAGGACATCGTGCTGCTCGGCACGGCGGGCACCGGCACCTGCATGTGTCCGACCACCGAACGGGACCTGGCCGACGGCATCGGCCCGGCGGTCGCCCTCCAGCACGCCGGCTCCCCGCTGTCGCTCGGCAGCGACAGCCACGCGGTGATCGACCTCCTGGAGGAGGCCCGCGCGATGGAGCTCAACGAGCGCCTGCGCTCCCGGACCCGCGGCCACTGGACGGCGGCGGCCCTGCTGCGCGCGGCCACCGCCGACGGCCACGCGGCTCTGGGCCGCCCCGACGCGGGCCGCCTGGAGCAGGGCGCCCTCGCCGACTTCACGACGATCGCCCTGGACAGCGTCAGGACAGCGGGACCGGTACCGCGTCTGGCAGCCGAGACGGCGGTATTCGCAGCGTCGGCAGCGGATGTCCGTCACACGGTCGTGGCCGGACGCCATGTCGTACGGGACGGGGCCCACCACTCCGTGCCGGACGTGCCCCGGGCCCTCGCGGACTCGATCGCCGCCCTGCGCGGCTGAAGGAGACACCTCTCATGAACACCGGCACCGAGGCGACGAACAGCCCGGCGGCGACCACCGCCCCCACGAGCGTGAACAGCACCGTGGCGACGACCGCCACCGCCATCGTCAACATCGCCAGTCTCGTCACCAACGATCCCTCCCTCGGTGATGGAACCCCCCTGGGCCTGATCCAGGACGCGGCCGTCGTCATCGACGGCGACCGTGTCGTCTGGGTCGGTGAATCAAGCAAAGCACCCGCCACTGACAACCGGGTCGACGCCGGGGGCAGGGCCGTGATCCCCGGGTTCGTCGACTCCCACTCGCACCTCGTCTTCGCGGGCGACCGCACCGCCGAGTTCAACGCCCGTATGTCCGGCCGCGCGTACTCCGCCGGCGGCATCCGCACCACCGTCGCCGCGACCCGCGCCGCCACCGACGACGAGCTCGAGGCGAACCTCACGCGCTACCTCGACGAGGCCCTGCGCCAGGGCACGACCACGTTCGAGACGAAGTCCGGCTACGGGCTCACCGTCGAGGACGAGGCCCGAGCCCTCCGCATCGCCGCCCGCCACACGGACGAGGTGACGTACCTCGGCGCCCACGTCGTCTCCCCGGACTACGCCGACGACCCGGCGGCGTACGTCGGGCTCGTCACGGGCGAGATGCTCGACGCCTGCGCCCCGTACGCCCGCTGGGTCGACGTCTTCTGCGAGAAGGGGGCCTTCGACGGCGACCAGGCGCGCGCGATCCTCACCGCGGGCAGGGCGAAGGGGCTGACCCCCCGGGTGCACGCCAACCAGCTCACCTACGGCCCCGGCGTGCAGCTCGCCGTCGAGCTCGACGCGGCCAGCGCCGACCACTGCACCCACCTGACGCAGGACGACGTCGACGCCCTGGCCTCCGGCAACACCGTCGCCACCCTGCTGCCCGGCGCCGAGTTCTCCACCCGCGCCGAGTGGCCGGACGCCCGCCGCCTCCTCGACGCGGGGGTGACGGTCGCGCTGTCCACCGACTGCAATCCGGGCTCGTCCTTCACGTCCTCCGTGCCGTTCTGCATCGCGCTCGCCGTACGCGACATGGGCATGACCCCGGACGAGGCCCTCTGGTCCGCCACGGCCGGCGGCGCGGCGGCGCTGCGCCGCACGGACATCGGCCGCATCACCCCGGGCGCCCGCGCCGACCTGGCGCTCCTGGACGCCCCGTCGCACGTCCACCTGGCGTACCGCCCCGGAGTCCCGCTGGTCACGGAGGTGTGGCGGCGCGGCGAGCGGGTCGCCCGGGGCACCCGCTAGGACGCCCAGGGACGTGTCCTCGTCGTCGAGGATGTCCGTCGAGGTTGCCCGTCGAGGATGTTCGTCATCGTCACCGGCGATCACGCAGAAAGGTGGGGATCTCCTCGCGACCGGGGTGGTTCGGCAGAGGTGTCGGCTCGCCTTGGAGGAACGCGCTGACGACGGCGGCTGCCCGGTCGTTGTTGTCGCCCAGGCCGTTCCACATGTGATGCCCGACTCCCGGCATGTACTGCGTGCGCTGGACGGCGGGGTCATGGGCGAGGATGGCGGTCGCCCATTGACGGACCTGGGAAGAACACTCGGCGATCATCAGCATGGTGGGCGTCTTCGAGCGCCTCAGTTGCGGGGCGATGGAGGGGGAGTCCCGCACCGTTTGCTGGATGCGGAGGCTGGCGGCGGGGCTGAAGGAGAAGTTGTCCGCCGTGTCCTCGGACGGGATGCGATGCGCGTCGCGCGCGCAGTAGGCGGACGCGGTGTCGCTGCCCAGGTCGGCGGCGGTGAACGCGTTGTCGCCCTCGGCCTGTCCGATCAGTCCGGTGTCGGGGGTGAGGAGTCCGAGTCGCATGAGGCCGAACGCCACGGCGTACCGGGGGATGTGCGTCGATCGCGGTCCGGTCATGCCCGGTGCGAGGTCGCGCGCGGACGGACGGCCCTTGTGGCCGGTGATCCTCGATGTGGGACCGTCCATCGGGCCGGGATCGGCGATGATCGCCCGGTGCATCCGTGCGCTGACGGAGGGGTCGGCCAGGGCTCGGGTGAGCACCACCCCGCCTGACGAGAAGCCGAGGACGTCGACCTTGCCCTTGCCCAGACGGTGGATGAAGGCGTTGAGGTCACGGACCGACCTGGAGATCGTGTACTGGTCCATGGGGAGCAGATCGCTGCGTCCGCCGCCGGCCTGTTCGTAGGCGTAGACGTCGTAGCCCTGCCGTGCCAGGAGTTGCAGGAACCGGTGGTCGAGCACCGATATGCCGCGGACCGGTCCCCCGTTGAGGTACACGAGCGGAATCGGGCGCCGGGCGCCGGGGTCCGCGGGCGGGTAGTGGTACACCGCGACCCTGCTGCCGGTGTTCAGGCTCCAGTGCTGGGTGGCCACGAAGGGCAGGGCGGGCGGGAATTGCCGGGTGGTGGGCACGGTCGGGACGCAGACCGTCGCCGTCAACGCTGCCGCGACGACCACCGGCACGAACGGCACGAGTCGCGCCGCCCGGGTACGACGCCGGCTCCGCCACAGCGCGACGACGGAAGCGACCGCGAGGGTCGTCAGCCAGGCGGCGAGTCCCGAGCCGGCCCCGTCCGTGAGGACGATCAACCCGAGAAAGACGACGACCGGCGTCGCGACGGCGGTCAGCGCCAGGAGTAAGCCTCCGGTGAGGCGGACCAGGCGTTTGGCGAATGCGGACATGATGAGCCCCCAGGTTTCAGAACGCTGTTTCAAAACGACGTTATCAGAGGGGGTAGGCTGCTCGTCATGGGCAGACCGAGGACGAACGACGAGGCGGTCAAAGAGCGCCTCGTGGCGTGCGCGACCGAGATGCTGGCGACGGGTTCGCGGGAGTCGGTCACGGTCCGCGCCGTGGCGGCGGGCGCCGGTACGTCGGCGACGGCGGTGTACTCCTTGTTCGGCGGCAAGGACGGACTGATCGGAGCGGTACGCGACAGGGCTGTCGCCGGCCTGTTCCAGGATGTGTCGGCGGTGCCGGCCACTGAGGATCCCCTCGCCGACCTCTATGCCCTGGCCGTCGCCTACCGGCGGTGGGGACGCGAGCACAGCCACCTGTACACGGTGCTGTTCGGAGGGGCCCAATCCTTCGATCCGTCAGGCGCGATCGGCACCCGTGACCCCGTCCGGCCGCTCATCGCGGCGATCGACCGGGCCGTGACGAGTTCCGTCCTCGCCGGCGAAGCGACGTCGATCGCCCTCTCCCTGTGGGTCACCCTGCACGGCCTCGTGACGCTCGAACTGGCCGAAGCCCTCGATACCCCCACGGCCGACGCCACATTCGACTCGGCGATTCACGCCGCCCTGCGCGGCTGGGCGAGCCCCGACGCGTTCCGCGGCCTTCGCCACGCCGAACTGGCTCCGCCGCCGTGATGCTGAGGATCTGAGGACGCCACCATGGCATCGGCGTGAGCGCGCCGTTCCAGCAGCAGGCCGCGCAGCCGGCGCAGGTGCGCGACCGTGTCGGTGGACGGGTCGCCGACCAGGTCCGCGACCTCCCGCAGTCCGAAGCCCAGGCGCCGGTAGGCGAGTACCTCGCGCAGTCGCTCCACGTCGCCGGCCGAGTAGGCCCGGTACCCGGCCGCGGTTCGTGCCGACGGCCGTACGAGCCCGATCTCGTCGTAGTGATGCAGCGTGCGGACGCTCACGCCCGCCAGCTTGCCCACGCGTCCCACGGTCAGCTGCTCCTCCACAGCACCGACTATGCGGCCTGACGCCACGTGAGGGTCAAGCGCCTCGCTTCCGGCGGCGAGAGCCGAACGCGGCCGAGCACGCCTACGGGGCCGGGACGATCCCCTGGTCGCGGAAGTGCGGCGGGGTGGCGAGCGGGTCGTCCGGCGGCCGTAAATCGCTGCTGACAGCCTCGGCGCGGTCGAGTTGAATACGTCGGACGTGCACGCGACAGCGGCGGAGGGAGCGGTGGGTGACTGGCGCCTCACCATCGGGGGCGGGACCGGATCCCGATGCCGGACGGACCGGCACCCCGCCCCGGCGGCTGGGTGAGCTGGCGGCCCTGGTCTCGGCGCTCACCGCGGTCGTGGGGCTGCTGCTGGCCCTCTTCGGAGTGCCGTTCGTCGGCAACGCGCCCACGGGCGCGCCGACAGGGGGCGTCACGGCGGTCCCGCCGCCCGCCGCGCCGACGCCGACACCCACGCCGACGAAAGCCGCCCCCGGTTCGCAGCCCGCTCCGCCCGCGGGCTGGCGCCGCGTCACGAACCCCGCACTCGCGGTCTCCTTCGCCGTCCCGGACGGCTGGAAGAAGGAAAAGGAGAACGCGATCCAGACCATCTGGAAGTCGGCGGACGGCACCTACGACATGAGCGTCAAACGCGACACCTCGTACGGCGCGACCGCCCAGGCCGCGGCCGACGGCCAGCTCGCCTGGTACCGCAGGACCGCCGATTCCTCCATGGCCGATGTGAGGTCCGTCCCCCGCGCCACCCGGCAGGGCGGCAAGGCCGCCGTGTGGCTGGAGATCGACTACCACGGGGCGGGCCAGACGGAACCGCGCAAGCGCGTGGAGGTCTTCGTCGCCGGTGACGCGGGCAGGGTCTACCAGCTGCTGATCGACACCGTGGCCACGCCCGAACGGCTTGCGAAGCAGCGCGAGTTGTTCGGCATCGCCCGTGCCCAGCTGCGGACCGACGTGGCCTGACCCGGACCGGCTGCCGGCCGGGCACGGGGGTGCAGGGGCGAGTCTCGTCCCGTTCGCCCCACCCTTCACACAACTTCACATTGCTTCACGGATTGGTCACAGCCTGACCTGTTCTCCCTACCCCAGGGGGTTTTCCGCCGGTACCGTCCCTACGGGGAAAGCTCGGGGGAGCTCAAGGGGAGACCGGGGGGTCGCGTTGAGCCATGTCCGCATTCATGTCGTGAAGGCCGCAGAGCTGGACGAGGGAGAGAGCGAGTCCTGGCGCGAACTGCGCGCCAAGTCCGGGGCGCCCGCCAATCCGTTCATGGAACCGGAGTTCACCGTGGCCGTCGGCCGCGTGAGGCCCCGCTCCGCCAGGGTGGCGGTGATCGAGGACGACGGGGCCGTGGCGGGATTCTTTCCGTACGAGAACGGCCCGCTCGGACACGGGCGCGCCATCGGCCTCGGGGTGTCCGACTGTCAGGGGGCGGTCCTGCGGCCGGGGTTGCGGCTGACGGCCCGCGAACTGCTCGGTGCCTGCGCGCTGTCCGCCTGGGAGTTCGACAACCTGGAGGCGGGGCAGGGGCTCTTCGTCCCGGACAGTGCCGAGGAGTTCGGCTCGCCGGTCATCGACGTCGGCGAGGGGTACGCGGCGTACGAGGAACGGCTGCGGGAGCAGTCGCCCAAGTTCTTCCGGACGACCAGCGCCAAGGAGCGCAAGCTCGGCCGGCAGGCGGGCGACCTGCGGTTCGTCTTCGACGAGCGTGACCCGGCCGCGCTGCGCACGCTCATGGAGTGGAAGTCCGCGCAGTACCGCAGGACCGGCCGGCGGGACCGGTTCGCGCAGGAGTGGATCAACGCGCTGGTGCGCGGGCTGCACGACACCCGCGCGCCCGCCTGCTCCGGAGTGCTCTCCGTGCTGTACGCGGCGGACCGGCCCGTCGCCGCGCACTTCGGGCTGCGCTCCCGGACCGTGCTGTCCTGCTGGTTTCCCGCGTACGACACCGAGTTCGCCAAGTACTCGCCCGGCCTGATCCTGCATCTGCGGATGGCCGAGGCCGCCGCGGCCGACGGCATCGGCGTGCTCGACCTGGGGCGCGGCGCCGCCGAGTACAAGGACGCGCTCAAGACCGGGGAACTGCGCGTGCACGAGGGCTCCTCGACCCGGCCGGGGCCGCGCGCGGCGCTCTACTGGCTGAGCCGTGAGCCCGCGCGCCGCGCGCACAGCTACGTACGCAACCGGCCACGGCTCGCCGCGTACGCGCAGAAAACGCTGAACCACATCGGACGGTTCCGGGACAAGTGAACCGCTGACACAGCTTGGGGGGACGCACATGCAGGTTGCCGAACTCGACCTGGACACGCGGGGAGTCCTCGCCCTGCGGCCCGGCCCCGGAGGCGTGCCCGTCGCCGCCGGTGAGGTCTTCGTGCTCGTACGGCTGCGCGGGCGGCCCGTCGCCACCGTCACCGCGACCGTTCCCGAGGGCGCCGACCCGGCCGAGGCGCTCGCGGCGGCGGCGCGCGAGAAGCTGAGCGGCATCCGCCCGCCCGAGCCCGAGCTCATCGGAGACCTGCCCCGTACGACCGTCGTCGTCGCCACCCGCGAGCGCGCCGACCAGCTCGCCCGCGCTCTCGACTCGCTGCTCGCGCAGGACCACCCGGACTTCGGCATCGTCGTCGTCGACAACGCGCCGCGCACCGACGCCACCCGGGAGCTCGTGGAGGGGAAGTTCGCGGACCGCGTGCGGTACGTCAAGGAGCCCGTGCCCGGTCTCGCCGCCGCCCACAACCGCGGGATCGCCGCCGCCGACGGCGCCGTGATCGCGTTCACCGACGACGACGTCATCGCCGACCCGCACTGGCTCACCGCGATCGCCGCACCGTTCGCCGAGGACCCGAGGACCGGCTGCGTCACCGGGCTGATCCTGCCCGCGCTGCTCACCACGCCCGCGCAGATCCTGCTGGAGAGCCACGGCGGCTTCGCCAAGGGCTTCGCCCCGCGTACGTACGACCCGGCGCGGCCGCCCGCCGACGAGCCGCTGTTCCCGTTCACGGCGGGGCGTTTCGGGTCCGGTGCCAACATGGCCTTCCGTACCCGCGCGCTGAAGGCCGTCGGCGGCTTCGACCCGGCCACCGGGACCGGCACCCCCGCCCGCGGCGGCGACGACCTGTACGCGTTCGTCCGGATCCTCACCGCGGGCCACCGGCTGCGCTACACCCCGGACGCGCTCGTCTGGCACCACCACCGCGAAACCGCGCGGGACCTGCGGAACCAGGCGTACGGCTACGGCGCCGGGCTCACCGCGTACCTCACCGCCACCCTCGCCCGCCGCCCCGCCCTGCTCCCGGCGCTGCTCGCCCGCCTCCCGCGCGGCCTCGCCCACGCCCGCGCGATGACCGCCCACCGCGGCGATGGCCAGGGGGTGCCCGGCGAACACGGCACGAACAGCCATCCATGGCCGCGCGCCCTCTCGCGGCTGGAGCGGCGCGGAATGCTGTACGGACCCATCGGTTACGCGAAGGCCCGGCGCCGGGTGCGCGGCATACCGCTTCCCTGGGAGGGGAGATGAGCAGATCCCGCACACCCCGGACAGTCCGCACACCCCGGACAGCCCGCACGTCCCGGCCGCCCCGGATACCCGTCCTGCTCTACCACGCCGTGATGGACGACCCGCCGGACTGGATCGCCGAATTCACCGTCGGGCCACGGGAGTTCGCCGCCCAGCTCGACGCGATCGTCGCCAGCGGCCGGACCCCGGTCCGGATCAGCACCCTCTCCGACCATCTCGCGGGACGCGGGGAGCTGCCGCCCCGCCCCGTCGTCCTCACCTTCGACGACGGATTCGCCGATCTGCCGGGCCCCACCGCCGAGGCGCTCGCCTCCCGCGGGCTGCCCGCCACCGCCTACCTCACCACCGGCGCCATCACCCCCGGGCTGCACAGTCTGCTGCCGCCCGCCCCCATGATGACGCTCGCGCAAGCGCGGCTGCTGGAGCAGTACGGCATGGAGGTCGGCGGGCACACGGTCACCCACCCGCAGCTGGACACGCTCGGCGCGCAGCGGCTGCGCTACGAACTGGCGCACTCCAAAGCGGTCCTGGAGGACACCCTCGGCCACGAGGTGCGCCACCTCGCCTATCCGCACGGATACAACAGCCAGGCCGTGCGCCGGGCCGCCCGGTCCGCCGGTTACGAGTCGGCCGTCGCCGTGCGGCACGCGCTCAGCTCCGAGACGGACGAGGCGTACCGGATCGCACGGCTCATCGTGCGCCGGAGCCACACCGTCGCCGACGTCGAGGCGTGGATGGAGGGCTCGGGGGCGCGGGTCGCGCCGTATCCGGACTCGCTGCCGACGGTGGGATGGCGGCTGTACCGGAAGGCGCGGGCGTCGGTGAAGGGGCCCGAGTTCGCCGGGTGATCTTGGTGTAAGCCGGGTCAAAACCGGCGCGCGTTCCTATACTTCGCTGAAGGGGTCAGGGGGGAGTCGCACAGTGCAGCAGCAACGCGTGCCCACGACGGTCACCGGGAGCGGCGTGCTGCCCCCCACCGAACCGGACGACACCGGCGCCGTGCCGCCGCCCGCCCGAGGACGACCGCGACCGCCCGGTCCGCAGACCCTGTTCAGCTGCCTGCCACTGCTGGTGGCCGCCGGACTGTGGCTGTACGCCCTGCCCCGGATCGGCTTCCGCGACACCGGGGACTACGGCCTGCTCGACCGGTTCCCCCTCCCCTTCCACCTCGCCCTCGCCGTCCTCACCGCCGGCTTCCTCGTCACCCTGCGGCGGGCCGGAACCGCCCCCTGGTGGCCGCTGACGTACTGCGTCGCGATGCTCGTGGCCCTCAAGGCGCCGCCCGCCGTGCTCTACGACTCGGTGCGCTACGCCTGGGCGTCCAAGCACGACGCCGTCATCTCGCGGCTGCTCGCCGAGGGCACGGTCCATCCGGGGACCGAGCTGTCCGGCGGAATGTCGGCGTACGACCAGTGGCCGGGGTTCTTCTCGCTCAACGCGGCCCTGGTCAAGGCCTTCGGGGTCGACGCGGCGGCCTCGTACATCAACTGGGCGCCGGTCGCGCTCGGGGTGCTCACGCTCCCGGTCCTGGTGCTGATCTACCGGACCTTCAGCGACGACTGGCGGCTCGTGTGGACCGCGGTGTGGATCTTCCAGCTCGCCAACTGGGTGGGCCAGGACTACCTCTCGCCGCAGGGCTTCTCGTACCTGCTGTACCTGACCGTCCTCGCCGTCGTCCTGCGGCACTTCGTGCGGCCGGGATCGGCGGGCGGACTGCGCGACCGGAGCGCGCTGGACCCGGCGGCGGCCGCCGTCCCACCGCCCACCGGTACCCGGCAGCGGGCCGTCGCCGTCGTGATCGTCGCCCCGCTGATCGCGGCGATCAACGCGTCGCACCAGCTCACGCCCGTGATGCTGTGCGCGACGCTGTTCGCGCTCTGCCTCACCCGGCGCTACCGGAACTGGGGGCTGCTCGCCGTCGCCGGTCTGATCATGCTGATCTGGGACCTCACGATGGGCCGGGTGCTGTTCCTGGAGACGCTCGGCACGCTGCGCGAGTCGGCGGGCGACCTGCTCGCCAACTCCCGCGCCGGGTACGCGGGTGAGCCGACGGGTCCCGGACCCGAGCTCGTCGGGGCCGCCAACATCCTGATGGTGCTGGCGCTCGCCGTGCTGGCCGGATCGGCGGTGCTGCTGCGGCGCAGGCTCACGCGCGGCGCGCTGCCGCTGCTGCTCGCGGCGGCGGCGCCCGTGCCGATGTTCGCCGTCAACGACTACGGCGGCGAAATGCTCTTCCGCGTCTACCTGTTCGGGCTGCCGGGCACGGCGTTCTTCGCGGCCGCCGCGCTGGTTCCGGCGGTGGGTGGGAGCGGGCGCGCGCTGAAGGCGGCGCGGCGGGTTTCCACCGTCGCCCTGCCCGTCGCGCTCACCGCCCTGCTGGCCGGCTTCCTGCCCTCGTACTACGGCAAGGAAGGCATGCACTACGCCCCGCCCGCCGAGGTCGCCCTCACGGAACGGGCCTTTGAGCGGGCTCCGGGCGGGGCACTGATCCTCGCCACGACCGGCTCGTTCCCCGGCGCGTACTACCGCTACGACCAGTACGAACGCTGGTTCTTCACCGAACAGGAAGTGCCGGAGAACCTGAAGATGCTGAAGGACCCGGCGGGCTATCTCGCACGCGGTATCCCCGAGGGCCGCCCGGCGTACGTGATCCTCACCCCGACCCAGGAGAAGGCGGTCATCGGCGAGGGCTATCTGCCGCCCGGCAGCTTCGCGACCCTGAAGGCCGACCTGAAGGCCTCGCCGCGCTTCCGGGTCGTGGAGGAGAACGAGCACGGGCTCGTTCTGAAGTACGTCCCGTGACAGCCGGCTCCGCCGTCGCCGCCGGCGGTTTGCGGGCATGCGTTCCGCGGGGCCGGACGGGTGGCACACACCACCCACCGGTCGTAGGTGTGTACGCACCCCAGGCCCCGGGCGGACCCGCCGCGTGCACCGATCCGTCCACCCCTTCCGTCCGGTGACTCGGAGGTCGCCATGCCGAACCGACCACAGGCACAGCTCAGAGCGGCCCTGGCCGCATCCGGCTGGCTCGCCCTCGCCGCCACCGCGCTGCCCGGCGGATCGCCGCTGCGGTGGATCCCGGTGCTGCTCTTCGTCACCCTCGGCCCCGGCCTCGCGCTGCTGCACCCGCAGCCGGGCGGGCTGCGCCCGGGGGCCCGGCTGGAGGCGGTGGCGCTGGCCGCGCCGCTCAGCCTGGCGCTGGGGGCGCTCACCGCCACCTCGCTCTTCCTGGCGGAGACGTTCTCCGCGACGGCCTTCCTCATCTCGCTCGCCGCGTTCGTGACGATCGTGGCCGCCCTGCCCGGTGTGCCGCTGCCCGCGGCCACCAGAGGGGCCGTCGAGCGCGCTAAACCTGGGCCCGGGAGGGGCCGATGACGGGGCGGCACGGGGATGACTCACGACGTACGAGCACGTACACGGCCCTGGCGCTCGCCGCCGTCGGCGTGCTGCTCGCCGGGCTGGGGGTGTGGCTCGCCGGGCCCGGCGGCACCGGGCCGCCCCCGGGCGGCGACGGCCTCCCGCGCAACGCGGCATCGGGGGCGTTACCCCACGGGCCCTGCGCCCCCACCGAGAAGCTGGAACCGCGCTGCGGGGCCTGGTGGGGCGCGTACGTGCCGTACGCACCCAGCGGCTCCCTCACCGAGGCCGTGTACGCCTTCGAGAAGAAGATCGGCCGCAAGCTCGATCTCGTCTACAACTACCACGACATGTCGAACACCCCGCTCGACGGCGAACTGCTCACCGCCGACGAACAGGAGCTCGGCCGGGACCGGCTGCTGATGCTTGCCTGGGAATCCACCGTGTGGACCGAGCCCCACCACGCCAACTGGACCGAGAAGCAGCTCGGCTGGAAGAACATCGCCTCCGGCAAGCACGACCGGGACATCATCGACCCGCAGGCCCGCCGCCTCAAGGCCTACGGCAAGCGCGTCTTCTTCTCCTTCGACCAGGAGACCGATTTCCGCATCAAGGAGGGCGCGGGCACCCCCGAGGAGTTCGTCGCCGCCTACCGCCACATCCACGACCGGTTCAAGGAGCTGGGCGTCGACAACGTGGTGTGGGTGTGGACCGTCTCCGGCTACCTCGGCAACGCGGAGAAGATGAAGCAGCTGTACCCGGGCGACGAGTACGTCGACTGGATCGGCATGGACCAGTACAACTACTACCTCTGCCACAAGTCGCCGAACTGGCTGGACTTCGACCGCAGCCAGCGGCCCTCGTACGACTGGCTGCGCGCCAACATCTCCGACCGGAAGCCGGTCATGCTCGCGGAGTTCGCGACCGCGCCCGATCCGACTCAGCCACGGCGCCAGCGCGACTGGTACGCCGAGATCCCCCAGGTCGCGCCCACTCTGCCCGAGGTGCGGGCGATGGTCCACTGGAACCGCGCCGTACCGGGACCGGGCTGTGATCTGACGGTCGACGGAGGACCGGGACTGGAGGGCTATCGCGAGGCGGGCCGGGACGACTACTTCAACCAGCCGGTCCCGACGCGCTGAGGCGGCGGAACCGCCGGTACGCCAGCGACGCGACGGCCGCCGCGAACCAGCCGGTGAACACCGGCAGCGCGGCCGTCGCGAACGCGTCCTGCGCCGCCCAGCCCGCCACCGCCAGCACCCACAACGCGCCCGCCGTCGCGCGCGCCGGAACGCCGAGTGCCCCCAGCGCCACGGCGGCCAGGGCCAGGCACAGGAGCTGGATGACGGCCGGCAGCACGGCGAGGACGCCCCCGGGTGTGACCGGCCCGGCCACGTTCGCGAACATCTCCGCGAGTGCCCCGAGCCACGCCCCGTCGGCCGGCCGGGGCCGGATGCCGAGCAGCGGCGGCGCCGTGTGCAGGGCACAGACCGTGATCAGCAGACCGGCGGTGAGCAGCGCGGGGCGTGGCCGCCGCAGCGATACGGCCGCGCAGACGACGACGATCAGCAGGACCCCCGCCGTGACGGTGACCGGCGGCAGCGCGCGCAGCAGCTCGGTGCCCGACAGCCGCCCGGCCGCGACGTCCTCGGCCCGCGACAGCGGGATCCAGAACAGCCCGGCGGCGAGCCCGAGGAGCAGCCACAGCCAGCCGGCGAGCCACGATTCGTCACCGTCCGGTTCTGCGACGTGGACCGGGATGCCGAAGGCCGGGGTCGGGGTGTCGTGGACGCCCCGCAGATACACGGTCTCCCGCGTCCACGAGGGGTCGTACCCGTCCCGCGCCCCGGCCTCCGCCTCCGGCTTCGCCCCTGCATGTGCCCGCGCCTGTACCTGCGCCGCCCGTCGCTCCGCCGCCTTCCGCGCCCACGACGTGCCGTACTCGGGCGCCGCCCGCCGCCGCCCGAAACGCGACGGCTTCGGCTCGCGCCCCGCCAGCGCCGCCCGGAGGCCCGGCGCCGACACGACGGCCATCAGCGTCATCGACAGCAGCATCGCCAGGCCCGCCCCGGAGATCCCGGCGGGCCCGAGCAGCACCGCCGCGCTGCCCAGCACCAGCGCGCACATGACGCCCTGGAGCACGGCGAGCACTCCCGTACGCCCCTGCACACGCAGCACCCCGATGTACAGCTCGACCGCGACGCGCGGCAGCGCCGCGGCGGCCAGCAGCCGCAGCACGGTCGTGCCGTGCTCGGCGTAGTCCGGTCCGAACGGGCTGAGGATCTGCGGTGCGAAGACCACGAGCACCAGCACGACGGGCACCAGCAGGATCACCATCCGCCGCAGTGCCCCGCGCACGCCTTCGGCCAGGCTCTCCGGGCTGTGCGAGGCGTGCGCGGTCAGCGAGGAGGCCATGTTGATGGCCATGAACTCCATCGTGCCGCCGACGGTGTAGGCGATGTAGAAGAAGCCGTTGTGCGCGGCGTCGAAGCGGACGGCGACCATCACCGGCAGCAGATTGATCATCGCCAGCGAGAACAGCGCGCCGACCGAGTCCCCGGCGAGGAACCGCCCGATGTCCCGCGTCCGCGGCGGCTCGCGGTCGCGGTCGGCAGCGGCCTGGCGGGGGATGAGCCGACGGAAGACAAGCCAGCCGAGGGGCAGCACGGACAGCGCGATCGCGGCGGCCCACGACACGAAGACGCCGAGCACCGGCATGGCGGTCGCGAACGCGGCGAGCAGCAGCAGCTTGCCGATGGAGAACACCGCGTTGCCGACGGGCACCCAGACCGCCTTGCGCAGCCCGGTCAGCACCCCGTCCTGGAGCGTCAGCAGCGCCCACGCGACGCACGCGGCGGTGAAGACGGCCCCGGCGGCCGGCCCGCGCAGCGGCGCGTACGAGGGCCCCCACAGGTCCAGCGTGACCAGGAACCCCACGCAGGCCGCGCACACGACGAACGAACTCGTCAGGTACGTCCGCCACACCAGCGGCCCGGTCGCCCGCCCGGCCCGTGGCACGTACCGCACCACCGCGCCGATCATCGTCGTGGCGGTGATCGACGCGAGCAGCCGCATCGCCGCGATCGCGGCGGACCCCTGCCCGACGGCCTCCTCCGTGTAGTACCGCGCGGCCACCAGCCAGAACCCGAGCCCCAGCGCGGCGGACACCCCGGTCGACAGCATCAGCGCATAGGCGTTGCGGAACATGGAGTCCGCGCCGGCGCCGCCGTCCTCGGCCGCTTCCTCCGGTGCGACGGGCGTCGCCCCGGTGACGTCGGGTCTGCGCAGCCGGGTGGTGTCAGTCACCGATCCCGCCCACGGGGCGCGTGCCCGACTCCCGCAGTACGGCGATGATCCGGTCCGCCTTGAGCGGGTCCGCCGGGAGGGCGTGGCGGGCGAACCAGCGGGCAGGGCCGGGGGCGGGGGAGGGGTCGGTGAAGAGGTCGGAGGCGTAGTCGTCGAGCGGGGGGTCGTACAGATAGCCCGTGGTGATCCGGTGCCGGGCGAGCGCGGCGATCGCGGCGTCGCGGTCGGCGACCAGCAGCGGGACGCGGAACAGCGGCTGCGGCTGTGCGGCGCCGGGGGGCGCCCACTCGGTGGACAACAGCCGCCGCGTACCCGCGAGATGGGCGTCGAGGCGGGCGTCGAGCCGGTCGAGGAGCCGGGCCGTGCGTCTCGCGCGCAGCGGGCCAGGGGCGATCCGGTAGTCGTGCATGTCGACCCGTACCCAGGAGTGGAACGGGGCGAGCGCCGGAGCCGCCGGCACCGCCTGTTCCAGCTCGCCCGCCCGCAGCGGCATCCGGATCTCCTCGCGCTCCTCCATGCCCAGCAGCCGCATCGCCGCGCGGGCCGCCCGCACCAGCCGCAGTCCGCGCACGCCCGCCTCCGCGTACGGGCGCAGGGCGTAGGCGAGTTCGGAGGAGAGCCGGGAGGGGGCGAGGAGGTCGTCGCGGGCCTTCTCCAGCGCGCCCCGCAGCGCCGGGTCGGCGACGGCCAGGAAGCCGCCGGTCTTCGCCGCCGCGTGCTTGGAGAGGCTGAACACGGACGCGTCGCCGTACGCGCCGACCGGCCGCCCGCCCACCCGCGACCCGATCGCGTGCGCCGCGTCCTCCAGCAGCGGGATGCCCGACGCGTCGCAGCGGGCGCGCAGTTCGGGGGCCGGATCGGGGTTGCCGTACAGGTTCGTGGTGAGGACGGCGGACAGTCCGCGCCACACCGCTTCGGGGACGGCCGCCACGTCGAGGGACCCGTCGCGCGGATCGAGCGGCGCCTGTACGGGGCGGAGCCCGGCGGCGAGCACCACGAAGAAGATGACGTCGTCGTTGACGGGCGACATGAGCACCCGCCCGCCCGGCGGGCACCAGTGGCGCAGCGCCACGTACAGCCCGAGCCGGCACGACGGTACGTACAGCACTTCCCTGCCGAGGCGGTCGCGCATCCGCGCTTCCAGCGCCGTGACAGGAGCCTCCCCAAAAGCCATACGGTCCCCCCTGAGCCCCCGGCTCAATGTGGCCCATACCGGACCGCACCGTCAATAAGGCGGAAGCGGCCGAAGGGCCCGTTCCGTAACGGAACAGGCCCTTCGGGAGAGGGAGATGGGGCGAGGAGGTCACTCCTCGACCGTGAGGCCCTTTCTGAGTTTCCCCAGCGTGCGCGACAGCAGCCGCGACACGTGCATCTGCGAGATGCCGAGCTCGTCCCCGATCTCCGACTGCGTCATACCGACGACGAAGCGGAGCGAGAGGATCTTGCGGTCGCGCGCCGGCAGCGCGGCGATCAGCGGCTTGAGCGACTCGATGTACTCGATGCCTTCGAGGCCGTGGTCCTCGTAGCCGATGCGGTCCGCGAGGGCGCCCTCGGTCTCGTCCTCCTCCGGCTGGGCGTCCAGCGAGCTCGCGGTGTACGCGTTGCTCGCGGCCATGCCCTCGACGACCTCGTCGTTGCTCAGCCCGAGCCGCTCGGCGAGCTCGCCGACGGTGGGGGCCCGGTCGAGCTTCTGGGCGAGTTCGTCGCCGGCCTTCGCGAGATCGAGGCGGAGTTCCTGGAGTCGCCGGGGTACGCGAACGGACCAGGACGTGTCGCGGAAGAAGCGCTTGATCTCGCCGACGATGGTCGGCATCGCGAACGTCGGGAACTCGACGCCACGGCTGAGCTCGAAGCGGTCGATGGCCTTGATGAGCCCGATCGTGCCGACCTGGATGATGTCCTCCATCGGCTCGCTGCGGGAGCGGAACCGGGCGGCGGCGAACTTGACCAGGGCCAGGTTGAGTTCGACCAGGGTGTTACGGACGTACGCGTACTCGTGGGTGCCTTCCTCGAGGACTTCGAGGCGGGCGAAGAGCGTCTTCGACAGGGCCCTCGCGTCCACCGGTCCGACTTCGTCGAACGGCGGGATCTCCGGGAGGCCGAGCTCTTCGAGATCTGTTTCCGTATGTGTGAGCTGCTGGGGCAGGGTTGCCGACGGCGCGTGGGGGGTACGCGTGGCGTCGAGCCGGGGTGACATGGGGGTCTCCTCCATCGTTCTCGGCATATGGCTGCCGATGCCATTCCTCTTGCTGCGGTGTAGCGGCGCCTCCGAAGCCGACCGTGTTGGGTGTGTCCCTACTAGCCCTACCTGCTCTTTACCGAACGTTGCAAGTGTCCAATGTCATATATGTCTTACTTGCGGGGGAGTTCGGGTACCGATGAGCGTACGGAAGGCGTAATGTTCTGCGGACGTCAACGGCATCGGCGAAGAGGACGTTCATGGACCGCGAGACGGTCGGCAGCGGCAATCGGGGCCGACTTCGGGTCGAGGTGCGGACCGAGGGTCGGAGCGCGGTGGTGACACCAGAGGGTGAGCTCGATCACCACACGGCCCCATTGTTGCGTGCACCACTCGACGAGGCACTCGATCAAGGACGTACACGCCTTGTGGTCGACTGCTCACTCCTCGAGTTCTGCGACTCCACCGGCCTCAATGTGCTCCTCGGTGCCCGGCTCAAGGCCGAGGCGGCCGGTGGCGGGGTCCATCTCGCCGGAATGCTGCCCGTGGTGGCCAGGGTCTTCGAGATCACCGGCGCGGACGCGGTCTTCACCGTCCATGACTCGCTCGGGGCGGCACTGACCGAATGATCGGCGCCCGAGCCGAAACGGTGGGTGTTGACACGATTCGGCCGGGCAGAAGACACCCGCGGACCGCACAGAAGAGACTGTGCGGGCGCCCGCACTCTCTGTACTGACGTAAGCGCGAACTGGTGAATCGGTGAGGTGAAGCGCTGATGAGCACCACCCGGCAGCATCCGCCGGACGGCGTCGGCCCCGAGCCGGACGCCGCCGGTGGTGGAGCGGCCTCTGTCGTCCCTGACGGCCGGGTGCGCGCACTCCCGCTGGGGAGTGCCAGCGGCATCGTTCCGATGGCCCGCGACTTCACGCGGCAGGCCCTGTACGACTGGGGCTGGCTGCCCGCCGCGTCCGCCGACCGCCGCGCCGCCGCCGAGGACGTCCTGCTCGTCGTGTCCGAGCTGGTCACCAACGCCTGCCTGCACGCGGAGGGCCCGGAGGAACTGCGTGTCTCCAGCGACACCAAGGTGCTGCGCCTGGAGGTCACCGACCGCGGCACCGGCCAGCCGGCGCCGCGCACCCCGCACCGGGCGGGCCGACCCGGCGGGCACGGCATGTTCATCGTGCAGCGGCTCTGCCTGGACTGGGGGGTCGTACGGACCCCCGGCGCACCCGGCAAGACGGTGTGGGCGGAGCTCGCCGCGCCGTCCTAGGCGCCGCCGGGCGGACGGGACTTCGAAGACACGGCCCAGTAGTGGCTGATCTGGAGTTGTTGGAGAGCACGTCGATACGGCGTGCTCTTTGTCTTCCCTCGACAAGGCGCCGGGCGTACCTTGAGCGCCCGATCTGATGTGCCGTCAGTAACTGAGGGGAATTCGAGGTGTCGTACCAGAAGCGGACAGCTCTCGTGCTGGCAGCGGCGGTCGCGGGCTCGGTGGTGCTGATGGCCGCCCCCGTCGCACACGCCGATGTCGTGGACGTCAACTACCAGTGTCAGACGCCGATCGGGCCCAAAGGGGCCGTGTCGCCGATCGACATCAAGGCCGTCAAGAGCGGCAGCGGGTACCAGGTCACGATGTCGTTCGAGAAGGGAGTCTCGTCCAGCCCGGTCGAGCTCGGCAAGGGCGCCATGAAGCCGAGCGCGGTCATCGTGCTGGGCGGCGTGGGCAGCGGGACCCTGCCGGTCTCCGGGCCCACGAACTCCGAGGCGATCCCGGCCAACACCCCCATCAAGATCAGCGATCTGACGGGTACGTACAAGCCGGGCAAGAGCGGCAAGGTCACGTTCACCGCCGGGGTGCTCACGATCAAGGCCCTCGGCACGACCACGACGTGCACCCCCAAGAACAACCCCAAGCCGTCCCTCGAACTCGACGTCCAGGGCGCGGGCGGTTCCGGCGGCTCCGGTGGCTCAGGTGGGGGCGGCACCGAGACCGCTTCGGGAACGGGCTCGGGCGAGCTGCCCAGGACCGGACCTCTCGACTCCGCGCTCGCGCTCGGCACGCTCGGCGGCACGGTGCTGCTCACCGGGGCGGCGGGTGTGCTCTGGCTGACCCGCCGCGGCGCGCGCTCCGCGAGCTGACCGTGCTGTCCCGCGTGGCCCTGCTGGCCGCCGCCCTGCTCCCGTCCGTGGTCCCGTCGGCGTCTGCGGCCGTGCCCGCGTCCGCGCCTGCGGTGCCCTCGACGGAGCCGGGCTGGACCGCGCAGCCCGCGGCGGGTGGCAGACCGTACGTCTACCTGGAGGGCCTGCCCGGCGCGGTGCTGGAGGACCGGCTGTCGGTGACCAACCCGGGCGCCGAGCCGCTGACCGTACGCCTGCGCCCGGCCGGGTCCCGCTGGATCGCCCTGGCCTCGGACCGGGTGACCGTACCGCCCCGTACCCGCGCCGATGTGCCGTTCGCCGTGACGGTGCCGACGACCGCGCCGCCCGGCGACCACCCCGCGCGCATCGTCGCGACGGCCGGGGGCCGCGCGGCGGTCGTACGCGTCCACGCGCGGGTCGCCGGCCCCACGCTCGCCGCACTCACCGTCGAGGACGTGCGAGTGGCCGGCGGGCGCGTCCACTACGCCCTGGTCAACCGCGGCAACACGACCCTCGCCCCGCGTCTCTCGGTCCACGCCGCCGGCCTCACGGGCACCCTGCTGTCGCGTCCGGCCCGCGCACTTCCGCTGAGGCTCGAGCCCGGCCGCCGCGTCGATCTCACCGAACCGTGGTCCGCCGACCCGCCAGCCCTCGACTCCGTCGACATCACCCTCCGCGTGACCGCCCCGGGCGGCGCCCACGCCGAGGCGACGGCCTCGGCGAGGTACGTCCCGTGGGGGTTGGCAGGGGGCGCGGGCGGGGCGGTCGCGCTCGGGGGAGCGGCGCTGATGTACGTCCGGCGTCGCCGAGTGAAGGCAGGAGCCCAACCGTGATCGTCAGAGCATTCGTCCAGTCCTGCCTCGGGCGCCTGCGGCGGGCCTTTCCCCTACCCGCCCCTTCCCGAATCGGGGGCTCTGCCCCCGAACCCCCGCGCCTCAATCGCCTGCGGGGCTCCTTTGGAGCCCGTCCGGCGTTTGAGGACACGGCCGGAGGCCGTACGGGGGTCTGGGGGCTTGCCCCCGGTCTTTCAGCCTCGCCGGCGTTCGAGGCGCGGGGGCTGGGGCGGAGCCCCGGTTTCGGGAAGGGGCGGGTAGGGGAACAAGCCCGCCGCGGGCGCCCCAAAGCCGCCGCGTTCGCCGCGACGCTCGCCCTCGCCCTCGGTCTCTGCCTTGTCACCCCCACCCCACTCGCTGCCGCCGCCGACCCCGGCAAACCCACCGTCAGCCTCTCCCAGCCACAGGCCGGCAAGGGCGGCGACATCACCGTCAGCGGCACCGGCTGGCGGCCCGGCGCACTGCTGATGATGCTGATCTGCGGGCAGTCCTCCCCGGACCGGGGGGTGATCGGCGGCACCAACTCCTGCGCCAACGCCGACGGCCGGGCCGTCACCACCGACGCCAAGGGCGCCTTCAGCAAGAAGATCCCGGTCTCCGAGCCGCCCAAGCCGTGCCCGTGTGTCGTGCACGTGGCCACCGTCACCGGGGAACAGGCCACCGTGGACGCCCCGTTCACCGTCGCGGGACACCCCACCGCCCCCCTTCCGCCGCCCGCCGCCGACGGTGGGAAGCTCGCGGTGCTCGCGGCCGTCGATCTGCGCGGATCGAGTGGGCTGCTCGTGTGGTTCGGCGCCCCGCCGAGCCGCGAGCTCGTCTTCACCGTCGGCAACCTCGGCTCCGCCCCGGTCAAGGACCCGGTCTTCGAGATCGGCACCGCGCACGGTGTCTTCGCCCCGCGGTGGGAGGAGCGGCAGTGGCGCGGCACCATCCAGCCGGGCAAGAAGGCGCAGGTCAGGCTGCCGGTCCAACTGTCGGCGGGGGCACACGGCGACTACCAGGTCTCGGTGAAGTACGGCTCGAAGGTGCTCGCCGAGCAGCCGTGGGGCGTGGGCCGCCCCTGGGGAGTCACGGTCTTCTGGGTGCTGCTGGCCGTGGTCGTACCCGCCGCGCTGTTCCGGATCGGGATGGCGGTCGTCGACCGCGTACGGCCGCGGCGGCGCCCCGGCCGGCCCTCCGGCCGACACCCCGGCCGTCACCGGCACCTGCCCACGAGTTCGAGTTCGCACGCGAGCTCCACCACCACGGCGGCAGCGCTGCCGTGGTTCACCCCGGACTCCGCACCGTCAGAGAACCGACCCACGACGAAGGGACACACGTGAGCACGCAACGGAGGATGAGCGCGGCAGGGGTCGCGCTGATGCTCTGCGGCGCGGGGATCCTGCTGACCGCGGGAGAGGCCCACGCCGCCGAGGTGTCGTACAAGACGGAGTGCATTCCCCCGCCCATCTCCGGCATGCCGCCGGTCCAGGGCACCACCAAGGTCCAGATCACCGCGCCCGCGGAGGCCAAGGTCGGCGACGAGATCGAGGTGGTCTGGAAGACCGTCGAGGCCGCGTCGAAGAACCCGGACGTCCTGGACCTGGGAAAGGACACCGTCGCACCGAGCGGCACGCTCAAGGTCGCCGGGGCGCAGACCGGCGACCTGGCGATGTCGGGGCCTCGGCAGAACCCGCCGATCCCCAAGAACAGCCCGATGGTGCTGTCCGACATGAAGGGGAAGCTGAAGCTGACGGCGCCCGGTGAGATCACGCTGACGCCGGACAAGTACACCATCAACGTCTCCAAGCCGATCTCGACGGACACCAAGTGCTCGCCGAAGGAGACGGTTCAGCCGGGCGCGACCGTGAAGGTGACGGAGGCCGGAGGCACCACTTCGGGCGGGACCACTTCGGGTGGCACCACTTCGGGCGGGACCACCTCCGGTGGTACCTCCTCGGGAGGCACCTCCTCGGGAGGTACCTCCTCGGGAGGCACCACCTCGGGCGGCACCACCTCCGGAGGCACCGCCTCCGGCGGGAGCAGCAGCGGTGGCGGCGGTGGCGGCCAGACCGACTTCGAGGGCAAGGAGATCAACGTCGCCTACTCCTGCAAGACGCCCATCGGAGACAAGCAGGCCACGTCCCCGGTGAAGATCAACGCCAAGAAGAACGGCGGCAGCTACGACCTCACCGTGAAGTTCTCCAAGTCCGTCATGGACAGCCCGGCGACCATCCCGCCGAACTCCGTCAAGCCGTCCATGAAGGTCAAACTCGGCGGCGCGGACACCGGCTTCGTCCACGTCGAAGGCCCCATGAACAAGGACGAGATCAAGTCCGGCGAGCCGATCGAGATCCCCGATCTGAAGGGCACGTACAAGCCCGGCGCCACGGGCAAGGCGACGCTCAGCCCGGGTGTCCTCACGGTCGAGGCGCTCGGTACGACGACGACCTGCACGCCGCCCGCCGACGTCAAGGTCTCCCTGGAACTCGACACCTCCGCCCAGCCGGGCGGCGCGTCCGGCGGATCGTCCGGATCGAGCTCCGGATCGAGCTCCGGATCGGCATCGGGTTCGGCCGGCGGCGGCGACGCCACGAGCGGCGGCCTCGCCGAGACCGGCGCGGAGGCCGGTGACGCCCTGCACGCACTCGCCCTCGTGGCGGGCACGGTGATCCTGCTGGGCGGCGCGGTGTTCACGTTCACGCCGTGGCGTCGGCTGCGCGGCCTGCGCTGAGAAGCGGCCCCGGGCCGAGAGCCGGGAAACGCGGTAACTGGTAAACGGCGGAGGGCCGCCGCACCGACCAGCGGTGCGGCGGCCCTCACGACCGTACGGAGACCGAACGGGTCCGTCAGCGGACGTCGCCCATGAGCGCGCGGATCTTCCTGCCCGCGGTCATGAAGGCGAAGCCGGCGGCGATGGCGATGATCGCCCACATCGTGTAGTAGGCGGCGTCACCCATCGGGGCGTTGAGCCGGGTGGTCCAGCCGTTCAGGGCGTTGCCCGTCGCGCTGGCGAGGAACCACAGACCCATGATCTGACCGATGAACAGCTTCGGTGCCATCTTCGTGGACAGGGACAGGCCGACCGGCGACAGGCACATCTCGCCGATGGTCTGCACGAGGTAGACGCTCAGCAGCCAGAAGACGGTCACCTTGCCGGTCTCGCTGTTGGCGGCCGCGGCGCCCGCCAGGCCCATGATGGCGAAGGAGCCGCCGATGAGGAGCATCGCCAGGGCGAACTTCATCGGGGTGCTGGGCTCACGGTTGCGCCGGGCCAGCTTCACCCACAGGGCCGCGAAGATCGGAGCCAGGATGATGACCATCATCGGGTTGACCGACTGGTACCAGGAGGCCGGGAACTCCCAGCCGCCGATCATGCGGTCGGTCTTCTCGTCCGCGAAGATCGTCAGCAGCGAGCCGGACTGGTCGTAGATCATCCAGAACAGCACGGCGGTCACGAAGAACCAGACGTACGCCTTGATCTTCGGGCGGTCCTCGGCGGTGAGCGCCGGGTTACGGAAGATCGCGACGAAGTAGACGACCGGCACCACGACGCCGAGGACGGCGAGCAGGTTGACGATGTGCTCGATGTCGTACGTGCCGGCGACGATGTCGATCACCAGCGCGGCCACGGCGATGCCGGTCCAGATCAGGACCTTGCGCAGGACCGCCCGCTTCTCCTCGGCCGAGGCCGGCTTGGCCGGCTCCTTGCCGATGTCGCCGAGGTGGCGGCCGCCGAGCACGTACTGGACGACGGCCAGGGTCATACCGATACCGGCGGCGGCGAAGCCGAGGTGCCAGTTGACGTTCTCACCGAGGTAGCCGACGACCAGCGGCGCGAACATGGCGCCGATGTTGATCGCCATGTAGAAGAGCGTGAAGCCGGCGTCACGGCGGGCGCTGGGCTGGCCTTCGTAGAGGCCGCCGACCATCACGGAGACGTTCGGCTTCAGCAGACCGGTACCGACGGCGATCAGCGCGAGGCCGATGAAGAAGGCGGTGTCGCTCGGGACCGCGAGCGTGTAGTGGCCCAGCGCGATGATGATTCCGCCGACGAGCACGGCCTTACGGGCGCCCCAGAGGCGGTCCGCGACCCAGCCGCCGGGCATGGCGGCCATGTAGACGACGGCGTTGTAGACGCCGTAGATCGAGGCGGCGAGAACCTTGCGGTCCTCAAGAGGTCCGTCGATGACGGCGGCCACCAGGTAGAGCGTGAGGATTCCGCGCATTCCGTACCAGGAAAAGCGCTCCCACATCTCCGTCATGAAGAGGGTGGCCATACCGCGGGGGTGGCCGAAGAAGGTCTTCTCGTCGCCAGGGATGCTGGCCGAGTCCTTCGTCAGGCTGGACGCCATGGTCGATCCTTGCTTGCTCGGGACGCACCGCTTCGTGAGCGGGTCAAGCGCCCGGTGGGGGGGTGGCCGGCACCGGCGTGGCGCGGTCCCGCCCCATGCCGGAGGGGCCGTCTTCGTTGGCGTACGAGAACGAGGGACGCGTCAGCACCGGGATCCACGCCCTGCGCGCTGCGTCGCGCGCGGGGCCCGGCCCACAGGTCGTTCACTGTCCCGGGGGTGGTGGTGACCGGTCCCGGGCAGAAAGAAGACCCTTGACGCAACGCGTATGACGCGAATGCGGCCAAAGGTCCCCGTGTAGCGCAAAAAGCGCCTCGCCACCATACGACACGACTACAGGGCATATGGAAGGACTTGAGAGATGGATCACAGGTGATCATGGAACCGTCCGCCCTCTTTCGAAGGTGACCTACAGGATGGCATCCCAGACCCGCAGGGCTTGTGGATCTCCCTCCGGGGTGTCCCTCGTGCGGACTACCATCAGCCCATGACCCGTGTACTGCTCGCCGAGGACGACGCATCCATCTCCGAGCCACTGGCCCGTGCCCTGCGCCGGGAGGGTTACGAGGTCGAGGTCCGCGAGGACGGCCCGACCGCGCTCGACGCGGGGCTCCAGGGCGGGGTCGATCTGGTCGTACTGGACCTCGGGCTGCCCGGTATGGACGGCCTCGAAGTGGCCCGGCGCCTGCGCGCCGACGGGCACACCGTCCCGATCCTGGTCCTGACCGCCCGCGCCGACGAGGTCGACACGGTCGTCGGCCTGGACGCCGGCGCCGACGACTACGTGACGAAGCCCTTCCGCCTGGCCGAACTCCTCGCCCGGGTCCGCGCGCTGCTGCGCCGCGGCGCGACCGAACCGGCCGCCGCGCCCGCGACCCACGGCGTACGGATCGACGTCGAGTCCCACCGTGCCTGGATGGGCGACGAGGAGCTCCAGCTCACGGCCAAGGAGTTCGACCTGCTCCGCGTCCTGGTCCGGGACGCGGGCCGGGTCGTCACCCGCGACCAGCTGATGCGCGAGGTCTGGGACACGACGTGGTGGTCCTCCACCAAGACGCTCGACATGCACATCTCCTGGCTCCGCAAGAAGCTCGGCGACGACGCGGCGAACCCGCGGTACATCGCGACGGTGCGGGGAGTGGGTTTCCGCTTCGAGAAGAGCTGACGGCGTTTCCGGGGGCTCCGCCCCCGGACCCCCGCTCCTCAATCGCCGGAGGGGCTGGATATCGGGCCGCCGCAGGTCCGCCCCGCCCCCGCATACCCTCAAAGGCGTAGTTCGCCATCGCGTCACCCCGCCCGGAGGGCCCCGTGCGTCGTCGTCTCATCAGCTCCACGCTCGCCGTGGTGCTCGTCGTCATCGCCGTCTTCGGGGTCTCCCTCGTCATCGTCGAGACGCGCACCATCAGCAACAGCGCCCAGGAGAGCGTGGACTCCGAGGCCCTGCGCCTCGTCAGCATCGTCGAGTCCAGCGTCGCGGAGCGCGAGCACGTCGACGCCGAGCGGCTCGCCGAGCAGATCGGGACCGACCGGTACGCGGAGATCCGGATTCCCGGGAGCCCCCCGCTGGAGATCGGGAAGCGGCTCGAAGGCAGTGTCATCCGGGCCGAGGTCACCGGCGAGCAGGGCGAGACCGTCCTCGTCGAGGAGTCCCGCTCCACCGTCACCCGCGAGGTGGGCCGTACGCTGCTGATCATCGCCGCCGTCGCGCTGCTCGCCGTCATCGCCGCCGTACTCCTCGCCGTACGGCAGGCCAACAAGCTCGCCTCACCGCTGACCGATCTCGCGGAGGCCGCCGAGCGGCTCGGCTCCGGCGACCCCCGCCCCCGCCACCGGCGGTACGGCGTCCCCGAGCTCGACCGGGTCGCCGACGTCCTGGACTCCAGCGCGGAGCGCATCGCGCGGATGCTCACCGCCGAGCGCCGGCTCGCCGCCGACGCCTCGCATCAGCTCCGCACGCCGCTGACCGCCCTCTCCATGCGCCTGGAGGAGATCTCCGCCACCGACGACCCCGACACCGTCAAGGAGGAGGCGATCGTCGCGCTCACCCAGGTGGAGCGGCTCACCGACGTCGTGGAGCGGCTCCTGACCAACTCCCGTGATCCGCGCACGGGCTCGGCCGTCGCCTTCGACCTCGACGAGGTCGTCAAGCAGCAGATCGAGGAGTGGCGCCCCGCCTACCGCAGCGCGGGCCGGGCGATCGTCTGCTCCGGCAAACAGGGGATGCGGGCCGTGGGCACGCCCGGAGCCGTCGCCCAGGTGCTGGCGGCCCTGATCGAGAACTCCCTGATGCACGGCGGCGGCACCGTCGCCCTGCGCACCCGGGTCACCGGCAATCAGGCCGTCATCGAGGTGACCGACGAGGGTCCGGGCGTACCCGCCGACCTCGGTGCGCGGATCTTCGAGCGGACGATCAGCGGCCGGAACTCCACCGGCATCGGCCTCGCCGTCGCCAGGGACCTCGCCGAGGCGGACGGCGGCCGGCTGGAGCTGCTCCAGCAGCAGCCACCGGTCTTCGCGCTCTTCCTGAGCCGCGAGGCCCGCCGAGCGACAGAACGTCCCAAGGAGCACGAGCGCCCCATCAGGTGAGCGCCGTCAGCCAGGCACGCGGGGAACAGACGGCGTCCAGGATCGGGCAGGGGCTCAGGAACCGACCCGGTCCGGCACCGGCTGGTCCGCCCGCCGCGGCTCGGTCAGCAGCATCTCGGCCGCCTGCACGGTCTCGCGCGCGGGCAGCGCCCGGAACACCCACGTCCGGTAGGACCAGAACCGGAACAGCGTCGCCACACCGATCCCGAACACCTTGAAGAAGTTGCTCTGCAGCGGTCCGTCCCAGTCGAAGCCGTACGTCGTGACGTACAGCACGCCGTTCTCGATCACCGCTCCGACCGCGCTGAACAGCAGGAACAGCGTCAGTTCCTTCGTACGTCCGCTCTTGTCACGGTCCCGGTACGTGAAGTAGCGGAAACCCACATAGTTGAACAGGATCGCTATGAACGTCGCCAGCAGACTGGCGCGCACCATCGGGATCTCGGTGTTGTGCCGCAACAGGTTGAAGGCGGCCATATTGACGAGGACGCCCAGAGCGCCGACGGCGCCGAACTTGGCGACCTCTCGCGCGAGCCGGTTCAGCCGCGCACGCAGTGCGCCCCGTTCGCTCATGGTGATCGCTGGCCCCGTCCGGTCGGCATCGTCGAAACGTCAACCCGACCACTGTAACCAGCACCCCCCGGAGTTTCCCGGTGGACGATCGCAAAGAGGCCCCTCGGCCGGCGTCCGGGCTGTGGCATCGCCCAGCTGCGGGACCCCTCCGTTTTGGCGGATACCCTGAGAGGGTGACGTTCCCGGTAGTCGGCATGGTCGGCGGCGGTCAGCTCGCCCGTATGACCCACGAGGCGGGTATCCCCCTCGGCCTCAGATTCAAGCTCCTCAGTGACACCCCACAGGACTCGGCGGCCCAGGTCGTGAACGATGTCGTCATCGGCGACTATCGCGACCTGGAGACGCTGCGCGCCTTCGCACGCGGCTGCGATGTGATCACTTTCGATCACGAGCACGTACTGACCGAACACCTGCGGGCCCTGGAAGCGGACGGCATCCCCGTCCGCCCGGGGCCCGACGCCTTGGTGCACGCCCAGGACAAGGGGGTGATGCGCGCCAAGCTCGACGAGATCGGCGCGCCCAGCCCCCGCCACCGCATCGTCGCCGACCCGGCGGACGCGGTGGCCTTCGCGGCGGAGGTCGGCGGCTTCCCCGTCATCCTCAAGACCGTGCGCGGCGGGTACGACGGCAAGGGCGTCTGGTTCGTTCGTACAGAGGCGGACGCGGCGGAACCGTTCCGCGCGGGCGTCCCCGTCCTGGCGGAGGAGAAGGTCTCCTACCGCCGGGAGCTGGCCGCGAACATCGTCCGCTCCCCGCACGGCCAGGCCGTCGCCTACCCCGTGGTGGAATCGCGGCAGGTCGACGGCGTCTGCGACACGGTCATCGCCCCCGCGCCCGACCTGGACGAGGCGCTCGCGGGCCAGGCCCAGCAGCTCGCCCTGCGCATCGCGAAGGAGCTCGGCGTCGTCGGCCACCTGGCGGTCGAACTGTTCGAGACCACGGATGGGCGCATCCTCGTCAACGAGCTGGCCATGCGGCCCCACAACTCGGGCCACTGGACCCAGGACGGCGCGATGACGTCCCAGTTCGCCAACCACGTACGGGCCGTACTCGACCTGCCGCTCGGCGACCCGCGCCCCCGCGCGAAGTGGACGGTCATGGCGAACGTCCTGGGCGGGGACTATCCCGACATGTACGCGGCCTACCTGCATTGCATGGCCCGTGACCCGCAGCTCAAGATTCATATGTATGGCAAGGACGTAAAGCCCGGCCGCAAGGTGGGTCACGTCAACACCTACGGCGACGACCTCGACGACGTGCTGGAGCGCGCCCGTCACGCAGCCGACTACCTCAGAGGAACGATCACCGAATGACCACCCCTCTCATCGGCATCGTCATGGGCTCCGACTCCGACTGGCCGGTCATGGAGGCCGCGGCCCAGGCGCTCGACGAGTTCGAGATCACCTACGAGGTCGATGTCGTCTCCGCGCACCGCATGCCCCGCGAGATGATCGCGTACGGCGAGCAGGCCGAAGGCCGCGGCCTCAAGGCGATCATCGCGGGCGCGGGCGGCGCCGCCCATCTCCCGGGCATGCTCGCCTCGGTCACCCCGCTGCCCGTCATCGGCGTCCCGGTCCCGCTGAAGTACCTCGACGGCATGGACTCGCTCCTCTCCATCGTGCAGATGCCGGCCGGTGTGCCGGTGGCCACGGTGTCGGTGGGCGGCGCCCGCAACGCCGGCCTGCTGGCCGCCCGCATCCTCGCGACGCAGGACGCCGACGTGCTGACCCGGATGCGGGAGTTCCAGCAGGAGCTGAACGACCAGGCGACCGAGAAGGGCAAGCGACTGCGTACCAAAGTCGAAGGTGCGGCGGCCTTCGGCTTCGGGAAGTAACGCCCCATGGACTCTTCCGTGGACTTTCTCGGCCAGGCACGAGAGCTGCTGGCTCAGCACCCCGTCGTCGACGGCCACAACGACCTGCCGTGGGGCCTGCGCGAGAAGGCCCGCTACGACCTGGACCGCCTCGACATCTCCGCGGACCAGACCGGCAGGCTGCACACCGACATCCCGCGGCTGCGCACCGGCGGTGTCGGCGCGCAGTTCTGGTCGGTGTACGTACGCAGCGACATGGCGGGCGACGAGGCGGTCAGCGCGACGCTGGAGCAGATCGACTGTGTCGGGCAGCTGCTCGCCCGCTATCCGGGTGACCTGGCCCGTGCTCTGAGCGCCGACGACATGGAGCGGGCCCGGGGCGAGGGCCGTATCGCCTCGCTGATGGGTGCGGAGGGCGGCCACTCCATCAACAACTCGCTGGCCACGCTGCGGGCGCTGCACGCTCTGGGCGTCCGCTACATGACCCTCACGCACAACGACAACGTCGCGTGGGCGGACTCGGCGACGGACGAGCCCGGGGTCGGGGGTCTGTCCCCGTTCGGCCATGAGGTCGTACGGGAGATGAACCGCGTCGGCATGCTGGTCGACCTCTCGCACGTCGCCCCGACGACGATGCGGGACGCGCTCGACACGTCCGTGGCGCCGGTGATCTTCTCCCACTCGTCGGCGCGGGCGGTCTGCGACCATCCGCGGAACGTTCCGGACGATGTGCTGGAGCGGCTCGCCGCGAACGGGGGAGTGGCGATGGCCACGTTCGTCCCGAAGTTCATCCTGCCCGCGGCGGTCGCCTGGACCGCCGCCGCGGACGAGAACATGCGGGCCCACGGTCTGCACCCGCTGGACACGACCGAGGCCGGTATGAAGGTCCAGCGGGCGTACGAGGAGGCCAACCCGCGCCCGGTGGCCACGGCCTCGACGGTCGCCGACCACCTCGACCACATGCGCGATGCGGCGGGCATGGACCACATCGGCATCGGCGGCGACTTCGACGGCACCGCGTTCACCCCCGCCGGTCTCGAGGACGTCGCGGGCTACCCCAACCTGATCGCGGAACTCCTGCGGCGGGGCTGGTCGCGGACCGACCTGGCCAAGCTGACCTGGCAGAACGCGGTCCGGGCGCTGCGCGACGCGGAATCGGTCTCGGCCTCCCTCCGCGCGACCCGCTCCGCGTCGAACGCGACGCTCGCGTCGCTGGACGGCGCCGCCTGACCGTGCCTGCGGGGCGCTCCAGAGCGCCCCGCGGGCGTCAGTCCTCGTAGCCCTCCGCCGCGCGCTTCTCGCGGAGTTCCCTGATCGCTCGGCGGCGGGCCAGCCGGTGGGTCCGGCGGATCTGGGCCTCCTGGTAGCGGCGGTTGTCACGTTCCGTCTCGGGGACGACCGGCGGCACCGGGCGCGGCTTGCCGTCCGCGTCGACCGCCGCGAAGACCAGGTACGCGGAGCCGACCTGCTGCGCGGGCGTCGACTCGTTCCAGCGCTCGGCCAGCACCCGTACGCCGACCTCCATCGACGACCGGCCGGTCCAGTTGACCTGGGCCTTCACATGCACCAGGTCGCCGACCCTGACCGGCTCCAGGAAGACCATCTCGTCCATGGAGGCGGTGACGGCGGGCCCGCCGGAGTGGCGGCCGGCGACCGCGCCCGCCGCGTCGTCCACCAGCTTCATGATCACTCCGCCGTGCACCGTCCCGAGGAGGTTCGTGTCGGAGCCCGTCATGATGTGGCTGAGGGTGGTACGCGAAGCCGATGTCGGCTTGCCCGGTATATCGCCGTCCGGGTGCTGGGCCTGGTCTGTCATGCCCTCCACCCTATGCGCGGGCTCGCGCGCCGGCGCAATGCATCAGCTTCGCAACAGCCCCGGCCCGATTCGACACCCACCCTGTCAGCGGCTCGGCACCGGCCTGCACACTGTTCGGCATGAACGATTGGCCTGATGGATACGGACGCGGCAGCCACGGTGCACCCGAGGGCGCCCGCGCGATGCGCCATGTGCAGCGACGACCGGTTCCGCAGCAGCAGTCGCAGGGGTACGACGACGGCTACGGCGCCGACGCCCCGTACGACAGCGGCTACAACACGGGCCAGGTCTACGGAAGCCCCTCCGGCGGAGGCCACGACGGCTACGGCGGGCAGGGAGGCTACGGCGGCCAGGGCGGCTACCCGCCCCCGGCACCGGCCGGCCGCCCCGCCCCCGACTGGCGGCGCCGTATCAAGGTCGGGTCGATCGTCGTACTCGTCGCCGTGCTGGGCACCAGCATCGGTACGTACTTCTGGGCCGACTCGAAGATGCGCCGTGAGGTCGACCTCTCCAAGGTCATCGACCGGCCCGAGGAAGGCGACTGCACCACGTATCTGATCGTCGGCTCGGACAGCCGCGAGGGCATGACCGCCGAGGAGAAGAAGAAGCTCCACACGGGCTCGGCCGACGGCAAGCGCACCGACTCGATGATGATCCTCGCGGCCTGCGGCAGCGGGAACACGATGATCTCGCTCCCCCGTGACTCGGACGTCGAGATACCGTCCTTCGTCGGCTCCGAGTCCGGCAAGAGATTCGAGGGCACCGGCCGCCGGGTCAAGCTGAACGCCGCGTACGCGGAGGACGGCCCCGAGCTGCTGGTCCGTACCGTCGAGCACAACACCGGCCTGCGCATCGACCACTACGCCGAGATCGGCTTCGCGGGCTTCGCGAACATCGTGGACGCCCTCGGCGGTGTCGAGATGGACATCCCGAAGGCGTTCAAGGACAAGAAGTCCGGCGCCGACTTCCAGGCCGGCAAGCAGACCCTCAACGGCGAGCAGTCCCTCGCCTTCGTCCGCACCCGCTACGCCTTCGCGGGCAGCGACCTGGACCGTACGAAGAACCAGCAGAAGTTCCTCGCCGCCCTGGCCAGCCAGGCCGCCACCCCGGGCACGATCCTCAACCCGTTCAAGCTCTACCCGACGCTGGGCGCGGGCCTGGACACGCTCATCGTCGACAAGGACATGTCGCTGTTCGACCTGGGCCAGATGTTCTTCGCGATGAAGGGCATCAGCGGCGGTGACGGCAAGTCCATGAACATCCCGATCTCCGGCAGCCGCGGCGGCAACCTCGTCTGGGACAAGGACAAGGTCAATCAGCTGGTCAGCCAGATCAAGAACGACGAGACGGTCACGGTCACCTCGGACCGCTGAACCGACCGGAGCGCTGAACCGGCCCCGACCGCTGAACGGACCGGAGCGCTGAACGGACCGCCGGGCACGGGCCCGGCGGTCCGACGCGCTCAGTCCTCCCGCAGGCTGATCGTGCCGCGCTCCCTGGCCCCGTCGAACTTCGACGGATCGACGTCCGGCCGCGGCGCCGGCCGGGCCGCGGCCAGCTTGATGACATCCCGCCCGGCCAGCGCCGTACGCCACTCCCCGAGCCCCGGCCTGCTGCCGAAGGACCCGCCCGCCCGATCGAACAGCCGGCGTACGGCGGCCTCGCGGCGGTCGTCGAGAACCCCCGGCACCGGCGTGAGCGGCTTGCCCGGCGCCGTGTACGCGTCCTGCGCCAGGATGCGGCCCACCGCGAGCGCCGCCTTGTAGCGGTCGCTGTCGACCGTGACGACTCCCGGGGGTGCCTGCGGATCGTTCCAGTCGATCGTGTCCGCCTGCGCGAGCACCGGCGCCCGCCCCGCCTGCCGGGCACCGTCGCAGTCCAGCAGATACACGGCGGGACCCGGCCGGACCGTCCACAGCACGTTCGCCTGCGAGAGGTCGCCGAGTACGAGCCCCATGGCGTGCAGCCGGTCGATCAGCTCGACCACGGCCACGGCGAGGGCGTACCGCTCGGCCGGCGAGGGCTGGACCACCGCCTGCCACGCCGCCTTCGCGGGGCGCAGCAGATACGCCAGCTCGGTCAGCTTGGTGTCACCGCCCGACGCCCGCCACGCCATGGACTCCGGCGCGCGGTGCATCAGGAAACCGGTCACGCGATCTCCGTCGGTGACCCGGCACAGCGGCCACGCGGCACGCTCGTCCAGCCAGTCCCGGTCGGCCGGATCCAGCCCCCGCCTGACGCCCACCAGCGCGGCGAGGGCGTCCCCGTCGGGGTGGAGCGTGGGCCGGTACGCCTTGTAGAGCACGCCCGGATGCCCGTCGAGGACATGCACCTCGCCCTGTCCGCCGTCGCCCACCCGGTCGAGCAGCCGAAGCGTCGCCAGAGGAGTGTCGATACCGTCGTCGGCGCTCACGCCGTCTCCTCCCAGAGGCACACGACCGTGCGGTCGTCGTCGTACGACTTCGCCCGGAACTGCGTCTGCCAGAGGAAGTCGACGGGCCCGGGAACCGTGCCGCTTCCCCAGGCGGCGCGCAGGAAGTCACGCATCTCCTGTTCACCGGCCAGCGGCGAGGACAGGCCGTCGGTGCTCAGTACGTAGACGTCGCCCGGCGCGGCGGGGCCGAGGACGCGTGCCTCGGCGTGGCGCGCGGTGGGCAGCGCGGCGGTCCTGGTGTCGATGACGCCGTCCGTGGCACCATCCGTGGCGCCGGACTCGCCGAGCGGGTCGAGGTCCCAGACCTCACCGCCGCGCAGTACGGCCAGCCCGCCGTCGCCGACCGCGAAGAACCCGCGGCCCCTGATCTCCGGGTCCACGGGCACCAGCAGCGCCCGAAGCGTGGTGGAGAAGGCGGACGGCTGCTCGCCGCGCTCGGCCGCCAGTCGGTCGAGCGCCTCGGCCGTGCGCCCGACCGCCGAGCTGACGAGGGCGGTGAGCGTGGTGTCCGCGCCGTCCCGGACCGCGTGGACGAGCTGCTCGGCGCACGGGTCGAGGAGCCCGGCGATCATGCGGCAGGCCGTGTTGGAGCCGATGTGGGAGCGCTGCGCGCTGCCCACTCCGTCGGCGACGGCGAGCAGCAGCAACGTGTCGTGCGGAGCGCCGCCGCCGAGCAGGGTGACGCACAGCGCGTCCTGGCGCGGCTCGCGCTCCCACCGGTGCGAGTCGCCGCGGACCGAGGCGGCCCGTACGGTCAGCGCGCCGTGGGTGGCGCCGTCCACGACGAGGTCCGGGAGCACGGCGGCGTCGAGGTCGTCACGCGCCGACAGCAGCCGCCCCGGCCGGGGCGGGTAGGTCGGGGGGCGCGTACCGCTGTGCGCGGGGTTGCCGAGCACGGGTACGGGGGTGGGGGCGGGGGGTGCGGGGGCTGCCGGTTCTGGGGCAGCCGGTGCGGCCACCACGGCCGCGGGCAGTTCGGCGGGCAGCGGCTCGGACACGGGCTGCGGCTGCGGCTCGGGTACGGACCGCAGCTGCGGAAGGGGCCCGCCGACCCCTACCGGCAGCACTTCCTCGGGCTGCGACCGGTATACGGCGTCAAGGTCGTCCGGGACGGGCGAGTTCTCCGGCTGAGTCTCCAGCGGGCTCTCCGGCGAACTCTCCGGCGGGCTCTCCAGCGGGTTCTCCTGTCGCACGGCCGGCCTCAGAGCTTGTCGAGCGACACGGTGGAGAACCCGGGCACGGTCTCGTCCACGGCCAGCTGGAAACCGCCGCTCCCGTCCGCCGGGATGCTGCTCGCCGACCGCACGATCGAACGGGTCAGGCTCGCCGCGAACTCGCGCAGCGCCTGCGCGGGCGACACCGAGGTGTCCTGCTGCATGAACGCCCGGAAGTTGGCGACGTGCCCGACGGTCGCCGGGTCCGCCTCGCCGATGCCGAAAGCGATGATCTTGGGGCCGTAGCGGGCCTCGACGAGTTCCTTGTGCGCCTGCCGCCAGTCGTCGTCCGTCGGGATGCCGTCGGAGAGGAAGAAGACGACGGGGCGGTAGACGTCGTGCCCCTCCGCCTTGAGAGCGGCCACATCGGCGTCGATGCAGCGCAGCAGCGTACGGAACGCCTCCCCGTACGCGGTCAGTCCGCCCGCCGCCAGGGCCGGCAGCGAGTCGATGTCGCTCAGATCCACCAGCGGCTGGAGGACCTGGGCCTCGTCGGAGAAGCCGATCAGACAGAACCGGGTCTTGTCGGCGACCGTCGGGTTCGTGCTGATCTCCTGGTGGAGCGCGGGCAGGGCCTGGTTGATGCTCTCGATGGGATCTCCGTTCATCGATCCCGATTCGTCGCACACGAGGTAGAAGGGAAGGATCTGCATGCTCACGCACCTCCGGTAGTTCAGTAGCTGTAGAAGTAGATCTCGATGTCGGCGTGTCCTCCGGAGGCGCCTCCCTTCCAGAAGTCGCGTGTGGTCGCGCCTTTGAACATGTCCGGACGGGCCTTCTCCAGCAGGGAGTTGACCTCGTGGGCGTACTCCCCGCCGGGGCCGGGATCCGCGTGCCGGCCGAAGGTGAGGACGAACGCCGCCTGCCGCCCCGCGTGTGCGGCGGTCGCCCGGCGCAGCCGGTCGATGATCCGGTCGCGGTCGCCCGGAGCGGCATCGATGGAGAACTTCACCGGCTTGCGCAGCACCGCGCGGGGGCCGGTGGGAGACGGCTCGGGCGTGGGCTTCGGGGTCGCCGACGAAGACGCTCCCGGCGTCCTGGGCGCCTCGGCGGCCTTCACCGGGTCGCCCTGGTCCCCCATCACCACGAGGGCGAGGACCAGCAGCATGTCGGCGAAGAGCCACCCGGCCAGGTGCAGCGGATTGAGCCGCATCCGCCGGCCGCGCCGGGCCGGGGGCCTCACGGCGCGTCGGCCGACGTCACGGCGGTGTCCGCCTCCGCCGCCGCGGCCTGCCCCCGCCCGGCCTTGCGCCTGGGGGAGCCCTGCCTCGTGGACTCCAGCGACAGGGGTTCCAGACTTACGGCCTCCTCCGCACCGGCCTCGCGCCGGTCGTCACGCCCGGCGGGCTCGCGGGAGTCACGCCGCCCGGAACCCCGAGCGGACTCCCGGCCGTCGACCCCGTCGGCCCCACGCCGGTCGTCACGCCCGCCGGGCTCGTGCGAGTCACGCCGACCGGAACTCCGCCCGTCGGAGCCACCCTCCTCGGAACCGCGCCCGCCGGGCTCGTGCGAGTCACCCGCCCCCGTGCGCTTCGCCATCGATATGGCGGTGCGCACCGACGGCCGCCCGGTCGAGTGCCCGCCCGGGACGTTCGCCGTGGCGACACCCGTGTCCCCGGGCGAGCCCGGGGACACGGGTGTCGCAGTCCCCGGTTCGGCCACCGGTATCGCACGCAGTTCGGTCGCGAGTTCGGCGAAGCGTTCCGCCGCCTCGCGCAGCGCCCGGGTGTGGTCGTCGAGGCGCATCATCGTGTGCTGGGAGGTGGCGACGGCCTTCGCGGTCTCCTCCGCGACCTCGGAGAGCCGGTCGAGCAGTCGTGCCGACACGTCCGCGGAGACCTCGGTGCCCGTCGTGAACGAACGCTGCGCGGCCGCGAGGGTGTGGACCGAGTCCTCCACGCGCTCGCCCGCCCGGCCCAGCGCCTCGCTCACGTCGCCGCTCGCGGCCCGTACCCGCTCCAGCGCGTCGCGGACCACGATCCCGCTGCCGCTCACGGCGGCCTCGACCCGCTCGCCGACCTTCTCCAGCGGGCCGGCCAACGACGCGACCGCCGTTCCGATCTCGCTCGCGGTCTTCTCCAGCGGGCGTACGGCGGTGTCGACCGAGGCGAGGCGCCGCTCGGCGCTCTCCACCGCGCCGCCCACCGTGGCCGCGGCGGTCGCCAGCTGCTTGTGCGCCTCGACCGCCTTGTCGGCGAGCTTGCCCAGGGTGGTCGCGGTACCGCTGAGTTCGGCCGCGAACCGCTTCGGCGAGGTCAGCCGCTCCTCGTTCAGCAGCAGCTGCACCTTGGTCAGCAGAGGGACGAGTCGGGCCAGCAGATCATCGGCGGCGCGCTGCGCCGCGTCCTCCCGCCGTTCGACGGCGGCGCGCCGGATGCCGTGCACGAGCGCCAGGACGAGCAGGAGCAGGATCGCCCCGGTGGCGGTGCCCGCGACGTGCCCGAACGTGAACCAGCCGGTGAGGCGGCCCTCGAAGCCGGTCTGCCACAGCTGGAGGAACGGCCGCCCGGCCGCCTTGGGATCCGCGCCGATCAGCGTCTCGTACGCGCCGGCCGCCTTCGTCAGACCGAACCAGGTGAGCAGCAGCGGCACGAACACCAGAGCGCCGATCCCGGCCTCCAGCCACGACCAGTACGGCTGTTCCCGCTCGTTGCCGCCGACGCGGGTCACGCTCTCGGGACGGGCGTACGCCTGCAGGAGGTCCAGCTCGGTCCACGGCTCCAGATCGCCGTCGCCGATGCCCTGGAGCGTGTCCGCGAGCGATTTCAGCTCGTCGCGCCTGGGCGCGATGGCCGGCAGGTCCGCGACGTCTCTGAGCTGCTGGGCGATCACATGACGATCCGCCAGGGCACCAACGGGCATTCCCACCCCCATGAAGGACCACGGACCGAGGGCGTATCCGTTCCTGCCCCCACGACAGGAACCCCTCGAACGCGCTCACCGCGGAGCGTCACCGAGGCCCGCGGCGGGCGCCGATGCTAGCGCACGCCTCGGCGGGCGGAGCATGGGCTCCAGCCACTGAGACATCCGATCATCGGATTCAGGGGGGGCCTGATGAGGGAAAACAGCCGGCTGCGCGCCTCATCCGGCGGCAGACGCACGAGGAGGCACCCCAGGGGGCTTCCACGTGCGTCAGCGCCGTAGGAACAGAGCGTGTCAGTCGGCCTGCTCGACCTCCCTCAATGCCCGCCGCCCCCAGCCCGATTCGAGAACGTCGAACACGTCCGGCGGCCTGGGCAGGTCCGGTGCGCACCCGGGGCACGCGTACACCGTGAAGCCGGGCCCCGAGCCCGCGTGCACCTCGGAGATCACCACCGGGTCCGTGGTCAGTTCCTCGCATTTCACGCACATGCGGGCCGGTGGGCGGGCCATCACGCCGCTCCTCGCGCGCCGACGAGATGGGCGTCCAGGTCGATGCCGAAGTCCGCGGCCAGCACGAGGGCGAGCCGCCGCTCGCGTCGGCGGGCGCGCTCCTCGTGGTCGCGGAGGTAGGGGCGTACGAGTGGGCTGTCCGCCCCGTTGAGCGGCGGCTCGTCCAGCCCGTACGGCGAGCGGTGGGCGGGAGGCCAGGTTGGTGAGGGCGGCGCCTGCACAGACGGCAGCGGGTGAACGCGAAGGGGCGGCGTCGCGGTCGGCGTCGGCCGGGTGCCGAGCCGCCGCCTCGCCCAGCGGGCGAGCGCGCGGATAAGGTCTGCCACGTCGGTCTCCAGTTCAGATCGGCCACGCCCCGGGACGGTTGCCGCCGTCGCCGGGGTCCTTCGTGTCGAGCGTACCCGCAACCGCGTCCCTCTGCACCCCACTGCGTCCTACTGCGTTCCGACGCGGTAGGACGCGTTCGTACGATGCCTGCCGCGCAGCAGCGCGGCACGGTGGAGAGATGAGCAACGGTCTCCCGCAGTACGAGTACGTGAAACTGGCGGACGCGATCGCCGCCGACATCGCCTCCGGGAAGCTGCCGGCAGGCGCTGCCCTGCCCGGCGAGCGGGCCATGACCGAGCTGTACTCGGTCAGCATCGGCACCGTCCGGCGAGCGGTCGCCGAGCTGCGCTCGCGCGGACTGGTCGCCACCCTGCCCGCGAAGGGCACGTACGTCATCGGGCAGCCCGAATAACACGAAACGGCCCCGGCTGAGCCGGGGCCGTTCACGTAGCCGCAGGTCAGGCAGGGCTACGGCAGGTTCCGCGCCATCACGATCCGCTGGACCTGGTTCGTGCCCTCGTAGATCTGCGTGATCTTCGCGTCGCGCATCATGCGCTCGACCGGGTAGTCGCGCGTGTAGCCGTAGCCGCCGAGCAGCTGGACCGCGTCCGTCGTGACCTCCATGGCGACGTCGGAGGCGAAGCACTTCGCCGCCGCGCCCTGGAAGGTGAGGTCGCTGTCGCCGCGCTCGGACTTGGCCGCGGCCGCGTACGTCAGCTGGCGGGCGGCCTCGATCTTCATGGCCATGTCGGCGAGCATGAACTGGATGCCCTGGAAGTCGGCGATCGGCTTGCCGAACTGCTTGCGCTCCTGGACGTAGCCCTTGGCGTAGTCGAGGGCGCCCTGGGCGATGCCGAGGGCCTGGGCCGCGATGGTGATGCGGGTGTGGTCCAGGGTCTTCATGGCGGTGGCGAAGCCGGTGCCCTCCGCGCCGATCATGCGGTCGGCGGGGATGCGGACGTTGTCGAGGTAGACCTCGCGGGTCGGGGAGCCCTTGATGCCGAGCTTCTTCTCCGGGGCGCCGAAGGAGACGCCCTCGTCGGACTTCTCCACGACGAAGGCGGAGATGCCCTTGGAGCGCATCGAAGGGTCGGTGACGGCCATCACCGTGTAGTACTCGGAGACGCCCGCGTTGGTGATCCAGCGCTTCACGCCGTTCAGGACGTAGAAGTCGCCGTCACGGACCGCCCTGGTCTTCATGCCGGCCGCGTCGGAGCCCGCGTCCGGCTCGGAGAGGCAGTACGAGAACATCGCGTCGCCCTTGGCGAGCGGGCCCAGGTACTTCTTCTTCAGGTCCTCGGAGCCGGAGAGGATCACGGGGAGCGAGCCGAGCTTGTTCACGGCCGGGATCAGGGATGAGGACGCGCAGGCGCGGGCGACCTCCTCGATGACGATCACGGTCGCGAGGGCGTCCGCGCCCGCGCCGCCGTACTCCTCCGGGACGTGCACCGCGTGCAGGTCGGAGGCGACCAGCGCGTCGAGGGCCTCCTGCGGGAAGCGGGCCTCCTCGTCGACCGCGGCGGCGAAGGGCGCGATCTTCGCCTCGGCGAGCGAGCGGACCGTCTCACGGAGCATGTCGTGCTCTTCGGCCGGACGGTACAGGTCGAAGTCTTTCGATCCCGCCAAGGTCTCTCACTCCCCAGAAATGCTAACTACCGTTAAGTAACCCAATTTTAGACGGTCGTCCGCTCATCGGCATACGTGAGCTTGACGACAGGCCCGGAGGCAAGGGAAAAGGTCCCCCGGGAAGGGCCCGACTATGCTCGTGCGGGCACTCCCACCCGTACCCCTCAGGAGCACCGCATGGCCCTCAAGATCACCGTGATCGGCACCGGATACCTCGGCGCCACGCACGCAGCGGCCATGGCGGAGCTGGGCTTCGAGGTCCTCGGCCTCGATGTCGTACCCGAGAAGATCGAGATGCTGGCCGCCGGCCGGGTCCCCATGTACGAGCCGGGGCTGGAGGAGCTGCTGGAACAGCACGTCGCGGGCATCGCGGGGTCCAGCGGCCGACTGCGCTTCACGACGTCCTGGGACGAGCTGGAGGACTTCGACGGCGACGTGCACTTCGTCTGCGTGAACACTCCGCAGAAGCACGGCGAGTACGCGTGCGACATGTCGTACGTCGACGCCGCCTTCGCCGCGCTCACCCCTCGGCTGAGGGGCGGCGCGCTGGTCGTCGGCAAGTCGACCGTGCCGGTGGGGTCGGCCGAGCGGCTCGCGAAGTCTCTGCCCGAGGGTGTGGAGCTGGCGTGGAACCCGGAGTTCCTGCGGGAGGGTTTCGCCGTCCGGGACACGCTGCACCCGGACCGGATCGTGGTGGGCGTGACGAGCGGGCAGGCCGAGAAGCTGCTGCGCGAGGTGTACGCGACGCCGGTCGAGGAGGGCTCGCCGTTCGTGGTGACCGACTTCCCGACGGCGGAGCTCGTGAAGACCTCCGCCAACTCCTTCCTCGCGACCAAGATCTCCTTCATCAACGCGATGGCCGAGGTGTGCGAGGCCGCCGGCGGCGACGTGGTGAAGCTGGCGGAGGCGATCGGCCACGACGAGCGGATCGGCGCGAAGTTCCTGCGGGCCGGGATCGGCTTCGGCGGCGGCTGCCTGCCGAAGGACATCCGCGCCTTCATGGCGCGGGCGGGTGAGCTGGGCGCGGACCAGGCGCTGACCTTCCTGCGCGAGGTCGACTCGATCAACATGCGCCGGCGCGGTCACATGGTGGAGCTGGCCCGGGAGGCCGTGGGCGGCGGGTCCTTCCTCGGGAAGCGGGTCGCGGTGCTCGGCGCGACGTTCAAGCCGGACTCGGACGACGTACGGGACTCGCCCGCGCTGAACGTCGCCGGGCAGATCCACCTCCAGGGCGGCCAGGTCACGGTGTACGACCCCAAGGGCATGGACAACGCGCGCCGCGTCTTCCCGACGCTCGGCTACGCGGAGTCGGCGCTGGAGGCGGTGCGCGGTGCGGATGTGGTGCTGCATCTGACGGAGTGGCGCGAGTTCCGCGAGCTGGACCCGGCGGAGCTGGGGGCGGCGGTGTCGGAGCGGATCATGCTGGACGGGCGGAACGCGCTGGACGGCACGCTGTGGCGCGAGGCCGGCTGGACGTACCGGGCGATGGGCCGCCCGAGGGCCTGAGGGGCCCCGCGCCATCGCGCACCACCTACGGCCCGCCGTCGAAGAAGCCGGACTTCAGGTCCCCGATGACGGCGTCGAGTGGGTGCCCGGTCACGACGAACGGTCCGCTCCAGGGCGCGCTGAGTGCGAAGAGCAACGCCAGGCTCAGCCCGACCACGCTCGCGACGCCCACGATGAGCAGTGACGTCCGCAGGCTGCTGCGGAAGATCAGTGCGCCGGCGTTCACGATCAAGGCCAGTCCGCTGGCCACGAGCGTGACGACGTACAGCGCGGGAAGCTCGCGCGAGGCGGCCGCGACGCGGGCGCGACGGCTGCTGGTGACGCTGTCCAGGGAGGCCAGCAGCTCCGTGCTCGCCGGGCTTCCCGGCTCGGGCCGGGCGGCCTCGGCGCGCACGGTCCGCTCCAGCCGCGCGATCGCGTGAGCGGTGGCCGGGTCGTCACCGGGGTGCGCCGCCGCGGCGTCCCACTCCCTGGCACGTGTGGTCTGCAGGTAGTCCACCAGTGCCGTATGGATCGGCTCCGAACGGACGCGCGGATTCGTCGCCGTCCAGGCCAGGCGGGAGGCCGCGGCCGCCTCGTCGCTCACCAACCCCTCCGCCGCGCGCAGGTAGCCGGCTTCGCTGGCCAGTGAGAGTGCCGCGAAGATCGCGAAGGCGGCGCCGAGTGTGGGCATCAGGGGCGTGGCGATCTGCGGCACCCGGTCCTGTTCCCCTGCCGGTACGAGGGCCCGGACGCCGACCCGCGCCACGGCTGCGACCAGTAGGGCCAGGATGAGCCAGCCCGCGACCAGTACCACCGTCGGCAGCGAGGTCAACCAGTTCACCACATCACCTACAGCGCGTTGCCACGGGCGTCGCACGGCGGCGCCGCACCGGCCCCGCGACCTGGAGCTCCTCGTCGGTCACCTTCAACAGAGCACCTCTTCAACACAGCACCTCGGCGCCCGTGACCGCCTCGTACGTTTCCGGCCGGCGCGGCGGCTCCGTGCGTACCGGTGTCACGGCGGTGAAGTCCGTCCCGGCCATCACCCGCAGCGTCGCCCCCTGGCCCTTGACCGGCCGCAGCTGGGCGCCCGGCAGGGCCGCTGCCAGGGACCTCGCCGAGCGGTCCCAGCGCGGGTCGTACGAGACGACCGTGCGCCGCACGTCCCGCCGGTCCCCGTTCAGCGGCGTCCGGGTCGTGTGGAAGCCGGTCGCCCGCAGCCCCGCGTCCACGCGGGCGCCGAGGCCGTCCGTGCGGGTCCCGTTGTAGACCTGCACCCGGATCCGGTTCGGTGCCACCCCCACGACCTTCGGCGCGGCCGCAGCCGGCTTCTCGGCGCTGTGCGGCGACGCCAGCGGCCTGTCCTCACGCAGGGCCTGGAACAGCTTCTGCGCCTTCACCGGGTCCCAGAGCACGGTCGAGCCGAGCCCCTTCACGGGGTGGCTGACATCCCCGACGGGCACCGACGCGAACTCCGACGACGTCGGGGTGAAGCCCCGCATCGCCTCTCCCAGGGCCAGCATCTGGTCCGTACCGAATCCCGTGTCGGCCCGCACCGAATCCAGCATCGTGGAGCTGACCTCGCGCAGCTTCACCGGGTTCAGCAGCACCCCACTGCTCGTGGCCTGCTGGACGAGGGCCGCCAGGAAGCGCTGCTGCCGCTGCATCCGGCCCAGGTCCGCCTCCGCGTCGACATGGCGCGAGCGTACGTACCGCAGTGCCTCGGCACCGTTCAGCCGGTGCGTGCCCGCGGGCAGGTCGAGCCCGGTGAACCGGTCCTTCATCGGCTTGGCCGTACAGATCTTGACCCCGCCCACCGCGTCCACCGTCTTCATGAAGCTGGTGAAGTCGACCTCCAGATAGTGGTCGATCTTCACCTTCGTCATGTGCTCGACGGTCCGCACGGTCAGCGCGGGCCCGCCCTCCGAGTAGGCCGCGTTCAGCTTCACGGCATGGGCCCGGTAGTGCTTGCCGGTGCCGGCGTCCGTGTGCGCGGGGATCTCGGCGTACGAGTCGCGCGGCAGGCTCACCACGCTCGCCCGCGTCCCGTCCGCCGAGATGTGCACGAGCATGATCGTGTCGGTGCAGCGGCACGGCGTGCCGCCCAGCCGGTACGTGTGCCGGTCCTTCCGGGAGATCCCGTCGCGGCCGTCGGTGCCGACGAGCAGGATGTTCGTCCCGTGCCCGGCCTCGGGCCGGTTCTTCATGTCCTTGAACGGATCGACCCGGCCGACCTCGCGCTCCAGCCCCGTCACGATCGCGTGACCAATCCCACCCACGCCCAGCACCAGTACCGAGAGCGAGGTGGCGACCCGCATCGCCCAGCGCGGCCGCCGGGCCGGGACCGGGGCCGTGGCCGCGGCCGGGAAGATCCGGGGCCGGGCGCCGGTCTGCGGTCTGTGGCGCGGTGGCGGCGACGACGCGGGCCTGGCCACGGGCCTCCGAGGGGGCTTGCGGGGCGGTGTGGGCACGAGGGGGCACCTCCGCGGGGTGGCCGGGGCGGGCGGCATTCGGGGGATCCCGAGAACCGTAGGCCCATACGATCAGCGACACCGGGAGGCGGTCCGGGCGGCGCGCACCGGTGTCCCTCGTTCGCGGTAACGTGGCCGACGATCCTGCAGTCTCCCGGGGGCGACCCCCGGACCCCCGAGGAAGCCATGCTGCCCCCTGTCTCCGTGATCATGCCGGTCCTCAACGAGGAGCGGCATCTGCGCGACGCGGTCCGCCACATCCTCCAGCAGGAGTACGACGGCGAGATGGAGGTGGTCATCGCGCTCGGCCCGTCCACGGACCGTACCGACGAGATCGCCGCCGAGCTCGTACGGGAAGACCCGCGCGTGCACACCGTGCCCAATCCCACCGGGCGTACGCCGGCGGCGCTCAACGCCGCCATCAAGGCCTCCCGCCACCCGATCGTGGTACGCGTCGACGGCCACGGCATGCTGTCGCCGAACTACATCGCCACCGCCGTCCGCCTCCTGGAGGAGACCGGCGCGCAGAACGTCGGCGGCATCATGCACGCCGAGGGTGAGAACGACTGGGAGCGCGCCGTCGCCGCCGCGATGACCTCGAAGATCGGCGTCGGCAACGCGGCGTTCCACACCGGTGGCGAGGCCGGTCCCGCCGAGACGGTCTACCTGGGTGTGTTCCGGCGCGAGGCCCTGGAGCAGCAGGGCGGCTACAACGTGGAGTTCATCCGGGCCCAGGACTGGGAGCTGAACTTCCGCATCCGCGACGCGGGCGGACTGATCTGGTTCTCGCCGGAGCTGCGGGTCCAGTACCGGCCGCGGCCTTCCGTCAAGGCGCTGGCCAAGCAGTACAAGGACTACGGCCGCTGGCGCCATGTCGTCGCCCGCTACCACGAGGGCTCCATCAACCTGCGCTACCTCGCCCCGCCGACCGCGGTCTGCGCGATAGCCGCGGGCCTGGTCGTCGGCGCGACGCTCACTCCGCTGGGCTTCGTCGTACCGGCCGGGTACCTCGCCGCGATCACCGCCGGTTCGGTCCCGGCGGGCAAGGGCCTGCCTCTGAAGGCACGGCTCCAGATTCCCGTCGCGCTGGCCACGATGCACATGTCGTGGGGCTTCGGCTTCCTCACCAGCCCGCGCTCGCTGGCGAAGAAGGTCATCGCCAGCCGCCGCCCGTCGGTGCGTCAGACGGCCTGACGGCACAACGGCATGAAGGCCCGACCCCGGGACGGCGTCGTCCGTCCCGGGGTCACCCGTCACTCACCGCCAGGTGAAGTTGGGATCCACCTGCATGCACGCCTTGTCGTTCGCCCCGTTGAGCGGGTTCGAGGACGTGGGCGTCTTGTTGTCGTCGACCTTCGGCTTGGGGTACGCGTCCCCCTCGCGCCAGTCGGCTCCCACGACCACGGTGACCCCCGTGACCTCGGTGGACTTCTTCACCGAAGCGACCGGAATGCCGAGGGCCTTGGCGACCGCCTGGGCGTCGCCCTCCAGCTCGGCGCTCGGGAAGTACACGACGGTCCGCTTCTCCGGATCGGTCTGCCTGTCCGCCGTCGCACGCGTGAAGCCCTTCTCGGAGAGGGCTTCGGCGATGTCCGTGGCGCGGCCCTGCGCCGTCCCCAGCTCATCGGTGTAGGTGCCGTTCCGCACCGTCACCCCGATGTCGGCCGGGGGCGCCGCCGTGTCCTTGGAGGGGGCCGGAGACTTGCGCTTGGAGGCCCTGCCGTCGAGCGGGACGTCCTCACGGATCATCCGGAACACCTGCTCGGCGTCCGGCTGCAGAGGCTCGACCCTGCCCGTCGAACGCTTCGAGTAGAAGTTGGGCATCGTGGTCATCGTGATGCGCTCGGTGGGGACCTTCTTGAACTCCTCGGCCAGGTCGTAGAGCTTCCCGACCGTGTCGAGGCCCTCGTCCACGGTGAGCGCGGACGTGGCGGCCTCGGCGAGCTTGCGCAGCTTGTTGGGGTCGGTGAGCTTGGTGTTCTTGCGCAGCTCCCGGACCATCGAGTTCATGTACATGTGCTGGGCGCGGGTCCGGTAGAGGTCGCTGCCGTCACCGAATCCGTACCGGGTCCGCAGCCACTGCAGGGCCTGCTCGCCCTTGATGGGGTGCGTGCCCTTCTCCAGCTTCAGACCGGAGCCCTGGCCCCGGGAATTGCGGGAGTGGACGTTGTCGGTCACGCAGACGGGGACACCGCCGATCGCGTCGGCCATGGACACGACGCCGGCGAAGTCGACCATCATGAAGTGGTCGATGGTGATGCCCGTCAGCTCGTACCAGGTGGCCACCGTGCAGCCGGGGCCGCCGCGCATCAGCGACTCGTTGGTCTGACCCCAGTTCCTGGCCCTGAAGGTCTCACCGGACTCCGGGTTCTCGCACTCCGGGAGCTTCAGCATCGTGTCGCGGGGCATGCTGACCACCGACATGTTGCTGCGGTCCGCCGAGACGTGCACGAGCATCTGCACATCGGCCAGCGGCGGCCCGTCGAAGGTGTCCTTGGCCCCGCCGAGCGCCTTGTTGGCGTCGGTGTTACGGGCGTCGGAGCCGATCAGCAGGATGTTCAGCGGCGTCTGGCCCGCGGCGTTCGCCTTGTGCTCGGCCATCTTGTTCTTGCCGAGGTTGAGCTTGTCGCTCTTGATGTTGCTGTTCAGATGACGGTAGTAGAGGTATCCGGCGCCGGCCGTGCCGAGTATCAGCAGGGAGAGCACGGAGGCGACCCAGCGCAGGATCCGCCGCTTTCCGCGTCTGCCGTGCCGGCGCGGGCCACCGCGCCGGCGGCCCGCGCGGGGACCGGCGGGGCCGCCGGAGCCCGTACGGGTGGCGGGTCTCGTGCCGCCCGTACCGCCCCTGGCCGCCCGCCCGTTCCCGCCTTCCCCGCCGTCCGCGGGCAGGCCGTCGCCGCCCCGTTCATCGGGGGGCTGGACGCCTGGTCGCGTCCCCTCCCCGCGTACGCTGCTCGTTCCCACCCCAGGTCCCCCTAGTTGTTCAGGCGCGCCGAAGGACCCGTTGGTCCGGGCTCACTTGGCGCATACCTGCTTGTCGGCTTCCACTTTCTTCACGTCCGGTGCCTTCGCCGGAGCCGCGATGGGCACCCCCGCGCCCTTGAAGTCCGCGCCGAGGGTGAGGGTCATCGCCTCGAGCCCTTCGGCGTTCTCCGTCCCCGGCTTGAGCGCCGAGGCGGGCAGCCCCATCAAGTCGGCCAGCTTGCGGGCCTGATCGGCCTGGTTCGGCGCGTACTCCAGCGTCGTCTTGGCCAGCTTCTCCGGGGCGTTGCTCTTGTTCGTCGACTTGAGCACGCCCTTGTCGACCTGCAGCCAGATGAGGGTCTTCTGCGCGGCGCCGGAGATGCCGCTGCCGTTGTAGACGTCCACGCGCACCTCGGAGGCCTCGGCCCGCGGGCCCTTCAGCAGCGCGTCCTGCTTGCTCTTGGCGGCCTTGGCCTTCTCCTTCTCCTTCTTCTTCACCTCGGTGAAGGAGACGTCGTTCTGCAGTGCGTTGAAGACCTCCGGGCCCTCGACCGGGTGGACGATGACGGTCGTCTTGATCTTCTCGTCCGGGTTGTCGACCACGGGCACGGTCAGCAGGGTGATGTTCTTGATGTCGATCTGGTCGAGTTCCTTGGCCAGATCGGTCAGCTTCGGAATGGTGCCTATGCCCGTGTCCACCGTGAGCGACTTGGTCATCGCGTCGGCCAGGTCGAACATCTTGTCCGCGTCGCCGATGTCCTTCTTCATCTGACGGATCATCGACGCGACGAACTGCTGCTGCATCCCGATGCGGTCGAGGTCGCTCTCGTTGCCGAGACCGTGCCGGTTGCGCAGGAACGCGAGCGCCTGCTCACCCTGGACCCTCGACTTGCCCTCCGGGAGGTCCAGCTTGGAGTTCTCGTCCTTGATGGGCTTGGTCAGGCAGATCTCGACGCCGCCGATCGCGGTGGTCAGCTGCTTGACCCCGTTGAAGTCGGCCATCATGAAGTGGTCGATCGACAGTCCGGTGACCTCTTTGAGCGTGCGCATCGTGCAGCCCGGGTCGCGGCCCTGGACGCCGAAGCTCTCGTTGAACTTCGTGTTCCGCGTGCCGGGAATGACCTTGGTGGAGCCGTCGGGCTGCTTGGTGGGGCAGTCCGGGATGTCGACCTTCAGGTCCCGGGGGATGCTCAGCGCGGTCGCGTTGGTGCGGTCCTCGGAGACGTGGAAGAGGAAGGTCGTGTCGGCGTGGCCGGTGACGTTGTCCCGGTTGCCGTATCCCTCGTTGCCCTCGCCCGTCCGTACGTCATTGCCGAGGACCAGGATGTTGATCGGCCCGTCCGCCAGCGCCCGTCCGCTCCGCGCGTCGCCGACGTCGATGGAGTTGATGTTGCTGTTGAGGCGGTCGTAGATGAGATAGGCGCCGACACCGACGCCGACCACGACGAAGCCGACGATCCCGGCCGTCCACTTCAGGGCCTTCTTCTTGCCGGACTTCTTCGGCCTGCGCTTGCGGCGGCCCGCGCCGCCCGCGCCGCCGGGGCCGCCACCGCGTCCGCCGCCGCTTCCGGGGCCGTCGTTCGCGGCGTTCGTTCCGCGACGGCCGCGCTGGCCCGGGACCGACCGGCCCGGGGTCGCCGTGGTGCGCGATCTGGGGGACGCCGCGCCACGAGGCCGGGCAACTCTCTGCTGCGGAGCGGAATCATCCAGTCGCAGTTCGTAATTGCCGGTCTGCGGGTTCAGTACCCACTGGTCTGCGGGGTCGATGTCGTCCGCCCGCCCACGGCTCTGCGCGTCCACGGTTGCCTGAGTCCTCCGTCGGTGCCACGCGAGGCGCCTCTCCCCCTGGGAGACGCTCCGGTCGTCGATCCGGTTGTGTGTGACCTTGCGCCCTCTTGACTCCGCGGCCCTTCGGCCGGGAGCACCGGATCGCGTCACACTATCCGGCCAGTTCAGCGGCGAGCGACGTCCGTGACAAATTCCACGCACCTTACAACTGGGCAATCCACGCAATCGGCATGGACTTCCGGCCAGTCTTTGGTCATGGCTTTACCCGCACAGGCCGGCGGCCGCGTGCGTGCCGGGGAAGGCCGGCGTCGGGGACGGGCTGCTGGAGCTCGTGTCCTGGTCACTCCCCGTATCGGGGGAGGTGCTCGCCGTCGAGGTGCTCGGCGTGGCGTCCGGCGGTACCACCTTCACGGGCGCGTCCTTCCGCAGCCGCTCGAAGAGGATGCTCGCGCCAGGCTCCACGAGCTCGTCCCGGTTGGGATCGGGCGGGTAGGGGCGGCGCGGCACCGTGAGGAACCGCACACGCTCCGCCGGTACGTTCCGCATCGCGCGCGTCAGGTCGTACAGGTCCTTGAGCGAGGCCAGGCCCGGGTCGGTGGTGACCGACTTGGTCGCCGCGTCCAGCACCGGATAGAGACGGGTCGGGTTCAGCAGGACGCCGTTGCTCTGCACCTTGGTGAAGAGCGCGCCGAGGAACCGCTGCTGCCGGTCCATGCGTTCGGTGTCGCTGCCGTTGCCGAGCGACTTCCGCGCCCGTACGAAGCCGAGGGCGTCCTCGCCGAGCAGCTTCCGCTTGCCCGCCGGGAGCTTCAGCCGGGCGTCCTTGTCGTCGATCGGCTCCTTCAGGCAGACCTCGACCCCACCCACCGCGTCGACCATGTCCTTGAAGCCGCGGAAGTCGACGACCATGTGGTGGTCGATCCGGACGCCGGTGAGCCGCTCGACGGTACGGATCGTGCAGGCCGCGCCGCCGATCGCGAAGGCGTCGTTGAACTGGGCGAACCGCTCGGCGCTGCGCGTGCCCTTGGCGGTGCGGCAGCCGGGCATCGTCACCATCAGATCGCGCGGCACCGACACGGCCGTCGCGCTGCGCCGGTCGGCGGCGAGGTGCAGGAGGATCGTCGTGTCGGAGCGCTGGATGCCCTTGTCCGTGCCGTACTCGCCGTTCTCGGCGCCGGCGCGGCTGTCGGAGCCGATGAGCAGGATGTTCTGCGCGCCATGGGCGGCGGGCAGCGGGCGCTCCTTGTCGTAGCGCTCCAGCTCCTCGGCGGCCGTGAGGTCCGAGGTGATGTTGCCGTCGAGCTTCTCGTAGAGCCACCAGCCGACACCGGCGAGGACGAGCAGCAGGAACGACAGTACGAGCCCGATCCGGCGCAGCCAGCGCCGTCCGCGCCCGACGCCGCTGCCGACGGAAGGGCCATCGGCCGGGTCCTGCGCCTGGCCGTCCGCCGGTGCGTCGGCTGGTTCGTCCGGTCCGGCGGCGGGCGTGCCAGCGCTGTCGGTCACTTCTGCGTCCATCCTCGCGGCGTTGTGAACGTACGCACCTACCTACCGCCGATGATGTCCCGGAGTCGCTGCTCAGGCCCGTGGTCCCGGCCCGCGCTGCGCCGTCCGGGCGGGCCACGAGGCGCGTGTCGTACCGCGCTGCCGGTCACACCGCCGAGCCGGTCCGCGCTGCGCCGTCCGGGTGAACCACGAGGTGCGCGTCATGCCGCGCCGCCGGTCGCGCCGCCGAGTCCTCCCGCGCCGGCCGTCACACCGCCGAGCCGGTGACCCGCTCGCTCTCGACGCGCTTCTGGAGCCCCTCCGGGGACAGCTGGTCCAGATTCCGGCACAGGACGACCGAGCCACCGGACGCGAGCGGCGCGTACAGCCCGGCGGAGAGTCCGTCCCAGGTGTCGTACGTACGCCCCGACAGCAGCCGCGACCCGGCACCCAGGCCCAGCTCCGCCGCGTCCGCGCGGGCACGCTCGACGAGCTGGGCGCCCGTCAGTTCGGTACCGGAGACGACAAGTGCGGGCGCGTCAGGATCAACCGGTACGTACGGCGCGAAACGGTCGCCCTGGCTCGGCACCTCCACCGCGTAGTCGGCGAAGCCCTCGGGGGGCTGCGGGAAGCGGCCGCCGAGCGGACGCAGCGCGAGGGCGATCCGCTCCCGGGAGCAGGCCCGCGCCGCGTCGAGGGTGTCCGGGCCGCTCACGACCAGGTCCGCGGCGGCCGGGTCGCCGCCGATGTCCGCGACGACGCCGACCGAGGAGCAGGCGAGCAGCCACACCGCGCTCTGCCAGTGCGCCGGAAGCAGCAGGGCCAGCCGGTCGCCGGGCTCGGCGGACAGTGCGTCCTGGAGCAGATTCGCCGTCTTGGCCACCCAATTGGCGAAGGTGGCGACGGACAATTCGACGCGTTCCCCGGTGGCGTCGTCGTAGAAGGTGACCAAGGGGCGGGCCGGGTCCGCGGCGAGCGCGGATCGCAGCAGGTCGGCGGGGGTGCGGTCGCTGGCGTTCACCCGCGCAAGAGTACGCCGCGGGGGCGGCGCGGGCACGGCCGTTCCGGTGACGGCGTCCCCCGGCCGGCCGGACGGACCGTCATCTCTCCGGCGCGATTCCGGTGAGCGCATTCGGCCGTCGCTCGTCAGGATCATTCCTATGCGTGCCTTCTTTGCAGCTTCCTTCGCATCGTGTATCGGCGTGGCGTGCACCGCGGCCCTCGCCCTTCCTCCGACCCCGACCCAGGCCTTCACCACGGCCGTTCCGGCCGAGCCGGATCTGCCGGGCTCCACGCAGTCGCTGCCCCTGGCGCCGCTGACGGGACTCGACCGAGCCCCGGGAGGGGCGGTCGCGCAGGGACTTCCGCGCCGCGACGTCCGCCCGTTCTCGCTCGTCGGGGTGGTCTGGGACGACGTGGACACCGAACTGCACGGCACCGTCCAGGTCCGCACCAGGGCGACGGGGTCCAAGGAATGGTCGGCGTGGCAGGACCTGGTGACGCACAACCACGAGCACGCCCCCGACCCGGACTCGCCCGAGCGCGCCGAGGGAACGGTCCGCGGCTCGACCGCGCCGCTGTGGGTCGGCGACTCGGACGGCGTCGAGGTGCGCGTACGCCCGGAGACGGCCGACGGGCCCAGGGGCGCGACCCCGCCGCTCCCGGGCGGCCTGCGGCTCGAACTCGTCGACCCGGGTAAGGCCACCGAACCCGACGCGCCGCGGTCCGCCGCCCCCGCGTCCGTGCGCGAACCGGCGACGAACCCCCAGCCGGGCGAGGAAGAGGCGACGCAGGCGAGCGGCCCCAAAGCCGGAGGCGCCACCGAACTCGACCTGGCGGCCGCCCCCCTGACCGCCGAGGCCGCCGCCGCGTCCGCCGTCAACGCCGAGCTCGCGCCGCTGGGCGCCACCGAGATCCCCGCCCAGTCGAAGGCGGAGACCATGGCCGAGGCCGGGCTCTACGGCGTTGCGAGGCCGTACATCGGGCCACGTCCGGGCATCATCACCCGCAAGGGGTGGGGCGCCAACGAAGCGCTGCGCGAGAAGCAGTTCGTCTACACCCACGCGGTGAAGGCGGCCTTCGTCCACCACAGTGCCACCGGCAACCGCTACACCTGCGCGCAGGCACCCTCCGTCCTGCGCAGTATTTACCGCTACCACGTCGAGAGCAGCGGCTGGCGGGACATCGGCTACAACTTCGCCGTCGACAAGTGCGGAAACATCTACGAAGGGCGGGCGGGAGGCGTGGCCAAGGCGGTGCTCGGCGCGCACACGCTCGGTTTCAACACGAACAGCATGGGAATCGCGGTCCTCGGAACGTACAGTGCGACCAGCCCACCGGCTGCTGTCGTGGACGCCGTGGCCAAGCTCACGGCGTGGAAACTCGGCCTGTACGGGGTGAATCCGCAGGCGAAGGCGTCCCTGATATCGGGCGGCGGCAACAAGTTCAAAAAGGGCACGACGGTCAAGCTCAACGCCATCTCTGGGCACCGGGACGGTTTCGCGACCGAATGTCCCGGCGGCCTCCTCTACAACAAGCTCGGCGCGGCCCGCAGCACCTCGGCCAAGCTCCAGGGCCGCTGACCGTCCGCGCCACTCATGCATACGTACGTACGAACAGTGCGAACAAGCTGCATAGACTGGCCGGTCATACGCACGAATCGCCGGCCCCGGCAGGAAGCAGAGAAGGCATTGACTCAGGACCGGACTCAGGCCCAAGAAGCGATCCTCCTGGTCGGCGGCAAGGGCACGCGGCTGCGCCCGCTCACCGTGAACACCCCCAAGCCGATGGTGCCGGCGGCGGGCGTGCCGTTCCTCACGCACCAACTGGCGCGGGCACGGGCGGCGGGCATCGAGCACATCGTGCTCGCGACCTCCTATCTGGCGGAGGTCTTCGAGCCGTACTTCGGCGACGGCTCGTCGATGGGCCTGCACCTGGAGTACGTGACGGAGGAGGAGCCGCTCGGCACCGGCGGGGCGATCCGTAACGTCGCCTCCCGGCTCGGCTCGGGCCCGGACGATCCGGTGCTGATCTTCAACGGCGACATCCTGACGGGACTGGACATCCGTTCGCTCGTCTCCACGCACACGTCGTCCGGCGCGGACGTCTCGCTCCACCTCACCCGGGTCGAGGACCCGCGGGCGTTCGGCCTGGTCCCGACGGACGGGACGGGGCGGGTGACCGCCTTCCTGGAGAAGCCCCAGACCCCGGAGGAGATCGTCACCGACCAGATCAACGCGGGGGCGTACGTCTTCCGCCGCTCGGTCATCGACTCCATCCCGGCGGGCCGCCCGGTCTCGGTCGAACGGGAGACCTTCCCGGACCTGCTCGCCGCCGGAGCCCACCTCCAGGGCATGGTCGACTCCACGTACTGGCTGGACCTCGGCACCCCGCAGGCCTTCGTGCGCGGCTCGGCGGACCTCGTCCTCGGCCGCGCCCCCTCCCCGGCCGTGCCCGGCCGCTGCGGCGACAGCCTCGTCCTGCCGACCGCGACGGTCGCCCCGGACGCCAAGCTCAGCGGCGGTACGGTCATCGGCGCCGACGCCGTCGTCGGCGAGGGCGCCCGCATCACCGGCAGCACGGTCCTCGACGGCGCGACCGTCGACCCCGGCGCGGTCATCACCGACTCCCTCATCGGCGCGGGCGCCCGCGTGGGCGCCCGTACGGTCCTGACCGGCGCGGTCATCGGCGACGGCGCGGTCGTCGGCCCCGACAACGAACTCCGCGACGGCATCCGCATCTGGTGCGACGCAACGCTCCCGGCGGGCGCGGTCCGCTTCTCGTCGGACCAGTAGGCGGGGATCGCCGGACGGGCTGGATATGGGGCGCGGCCCCATATCCAGCCCCGCCGGCGTTTGAGGCGCGGGGTCCGGGGCAGCGCCCCGGCGGGGGTCCGCCACGCCGGCCTGCCCGAGCCCGACCCCGAGACCAC
>NZ_JBEPDM010000024.1:101341-110431 GCF_040300305.1 Streptomyces sp. NPDC000410 | reverse complement strand
GGTCGGTCTCGCACCCGAACGTCTACGCCGCCGGCGACAGCGCCTACGCCATCGGCGACAACGGCCTGCCGCTGCCGATGTCCTGCGCCTCGCCCCGATGTCCGGGGCCGGCACGACGCGTATGCGTACCCGTATCCGTATCCGTTTCACGCACCCGCGGCCGTATCCGTATACGCATCTGATACGAGAATCCGGCCGGTCGCTTCATTCGGGTGGGGATACAAGAATTCCCGGGGTTCGGAGTTTCTGACGCGCAGCGGAATCGTTACAGAAGATGTAGCAGCACGACAGGCATACACGCATCCAAGCATCCGCAATATGCCTGAACTGTACGAAACTTGCGCGCGCGACACGCGGCGCCGAAGGAGAGATTCACTGATGAAGCCCATGAAGGTTGCCGCGGTCATTGCCGGTTCCCTGGTGGCCGCGGGTGCCGCCGCCCCGGCTTTCGCCGCCGAGATGCCGAGCAGCCTCAACGGTGGAGTGGAAGCCGTCGCGACCCAGACGGTGGCTGCGGCGGAGCCCGTCGCGAACCAGACGCTGAACACGGAGGAGAAGGGATCGCTCCTCAACAAGGTCGGCGAGACGACCAAGAAGGTGAACCAGGCCAAGGACGGCAAGCCGGAAGCGCTCATCGGTGGTCTTCCCGTCCCGCACTGAGGGCGGCAAGCAGATCGCACCTCCGGACCGGTCCCGTGGAATTGGGGTTCCTCGGGACCGGTCCGTTTCCCTTTCTGATGCCGTTGCCGTCACGGGACGTGCTCCGCACGCGCGAGCGAGCACGACTCCTTCGGAGTAATCGGCGGAACGGCTCCCCCGCGCAGGTGATCCGGGCGCCCGGAGGATCCCGGTAAGTCGCTAAGGTCCGACGGTGACCTCAACCTCCGGCGCTGTACGCGCCTTCCGCCCAGCCCAGTTGGGCACCCTCGTCGTCATCGCGTGGAGCGGCGAACATCCCGACGACGAGCACGACATGCCCTTCCTGCTGGCCTACTCCCTCGGCGACGGCGACGGCGGCCCCTCGGGCGTGGAGGCCGCGGCCCGGCAGCTGCTCGAAGAGGCGCGCATGCCGCTCGGCGGCGAGTACGTGGATGAGGCGCAGGCCGCCCATCTGCCCGTGACGCTCCTCGTCGAGGCCGGTCAGGCCGTCCTGACGATGCCTCACCTCACCGCCCAGTGCTCGGCCCCGCCGGAGTGGCTGGCCGCCGTGCGCGAGCGGGGTCACGTCTACTTCATCTTCGCCACCCGGGCCTGGCCCGAGGCGATTCCCGGACAGCCCGTCAGCGAGGAGCGGCTGCGGGATTTCGTGGGCGACGAGGCGATGCTGTCCACGGCCGCGCACTGCCTGCTGCCGGTGCGCTCGCTGCGCGGCTCATAGGTACATACGTACGCATGCGAAAGGTCCGGCGAGGGGCTGTCGCCCGCTCGCCGGACCGATCAGGGGGCCGGACTACGCGCTCGCCGGGTAGGTGGCCGAGGATTCCGCGGCCTCCTCGGTGGTCCCGGCGAGCGAGAGTGTTATGCCGGTGGTGAAGACGGCGACGGCCGTCGCGTGATGAAGCGTCAACTGCATGGTCGAGCTCCTTGATGCATGGGTGATGAACATCCGTGACGTTAATAGGGCAAACGCCCCGTGTCGCGCTGGGCGAGGTCATTACTACTGCGTGTGCGCATCCGCCCAGGTGAGCGGCGGGTCGAGGAAACGATCTTTCAGGGAGGGCTCATCCCATGGACACCCAGGCCCGGCCGGACACGTACCAGGGCGCGTACAGGGGTACCCGGGTGCCCCGCCCCGCCGCCACATCTGACGGCGTGTCGGGCGACACGCCGTCAGATGCGATCGGCGCGACCCGTGGCTTCGCCTGGCTGCTGATCGTCACCGGCGCGGCCGGGCTGCTCGCGTCATGGGTCATCACCCTCGACAAGTTCAAGCTGCTCGAAGACCCCGGTTTCACCCCGGGCTGCAGCCTCAACCCGGTCGTGTCCTGCGGGAACATCATGAAGAGCGAGCAGGCCGCCGCCTTCGGTTTCCCCAACCCCCTGCTCGGCCTCGTCACGTACGCCGTCGTGATCTGCGTCGGCGCCGGGCTGCTGGCGGGTGCCCGCCACCGGCGCTGGTTCTGGCTCGGCCTGCACGCGGGCACGCTCTTCGGGGTCGGCTTCTGCACGTGGCTCCAGTACCAGTCGCTGTACCGCATCCACGCGCTGTGCCTGTGGTGCTCGCTGGCGTGGGTCGCCACGATCGTCCTGTTCTGTTACGTCACCCGGCACAACGTGCTGCACCGCGTCGTCCCGGCCCCGGCGGGTCTGCGGGGCGCGCTGCGGGAGTTCGGCTGGCTGCCGCCGGTGGCATGGACGGGGATCATCGGGATGCTGGTGCTGACGCGCTGGTGGGGCTTCTGGACCGGCTGACGGGCCGGCTGACGGACCGGCTGACCCCGAGTCAGACCGTGGCGACGCGGGCGAACCGGCCCGCGACGCGCAGGTCGGTCCCGATCCGGTCGGCGGTGGCGCGCAGCTGCGGCAGGACGTCCGCCAGGCACTCCTCGGTGGTCCGGCGGCTGCTGTGCATGGCCACGTTGAGGGCGGCGACCGCGCGTCCCGTCCCGTCCCGTACGGGCACGGCCAGCGAGCGCAGGCCCTCCTCCAGCTCCTCGTCGACCAGGGCGTACCGCTCCTCGCCGACCCGGTCGATGAGCGCGGCGAGGCGGGCGGGATCGGTGACCGTACGGGGCGTCAGGGGCCGTGGCCGGCTGCGGACGAGGCGCTCGGCGCGGTCGGCGGGCGGCAGGTCCGCGAGCAGGACCCGGCCCATCGAGGCCGCGTAGGCGGGGAAGCGGGTGCCGATGGTGATGTTGACGCTCATGATGCGTTCGGTGGCGACGCGCGCCGTGTAGCGGATGTCGTCCCCGTCGAGGACGGCCAGCGACGCGGAGTCGTGCACACGCCGGACCAGCTCCGCCATGTGCGGTACGGCGATGGCGGGCAGCGTGATCCGGGAGAGCGGCGGGTAGCCGAGGGCGAGCACGCGCGGGGTGAGCCGGAACGTACGCTCCCGGGCGGTCACGTATCCCAGGTGCTCCAGGGTGATCAGGGCGCGCCGCGCGGTGGCGCGGGCGAGCCCGGTGGCCTCGGCGATCGCGGAGAGGGAGAGCTCGGCCCGGCCCTCGCCGAAGGCCGTGACGACCGTCAGCCCACGGGCCAGGGACTCCACGAACCCCGCGCCGAGCTCCTGCTTGGAGGCGCCGGTCCAGTCGGCCAGTGGGCCGGTGGGGGGCGCGGCGGTCGGCGGGGTCCGCCGCAGCGCAGCCTCCATCGCGGCCACCGCGTGGCGCAGCCGGGGCAGGGCCGCCCGGCGCAGCGAGTCCGCGCTGTGCCGGCTGGTGTGGCTGACGACGCTCACCGCGCAGGCCACCTCGCCGCCCGGGGCGCGTACGGGCATGGCGAGGGCGACCAGGCCGGGTTCGAGCAGCTGGTCGTCCAGCGCCCAGCCGTCCTCGGCGGCCCTGGCCGCCCGCCGCGCGAACCCGTCACCGAGGGGACCGGGCCAGGACGCGGCGAACAGCGGTCCGGGCGCGGTGCGTTCGGCGGGCAGCAGATCGCCGATGCGGAAGGTCAGCGACATGGCGCGGCGCCGCGTGGACTGGTGGATGAAGCGGATGCCGTCGCGGTCGGGGACGGCCAGCGACACCGACTCGTCGAGCTCCTCGGCGAGCCGTTCGGCGAGCGGTCCGAGCGGGCCGGGCAGATGGACGGCGGCGAGATAGGCGTTGCCGAGCTCCATGAGCCGGGGCGCGAGGTGGGCCTCGTGGCCGTCGAGGCGTACGTACCCCATGCGCGCGAGGGTCGCGGCGACGCGGTCGACGGTGGAGCGGGCCAGTCCGGTCGTACGGGCGAGTTCGCCGAGGGTCGTGCGCCCGCCCGCGTCGGTGATCTCGCGCAGGACGGCGATGCCGCGCATCAGCGGGCCCACGGCCTCGGCGGGGGGTGCCACGGGCCCTCCAGTGCGTTGACATGGGTGACGGGTGAACGCACACTCGGGGCGAGTCACACATGAACTCTAGTTCACCTGGCGAACGAGCGGGAGCTGAGCTGATATGACCGACCGGCTGCGCGATGTGTACGTCGTGGACGCCGTCCGTACGCCCATCGGCAAGTACGGGGGCGCCCTGGCCGGTGTACGCCCCGACGACCTCGCGGCAGGGGTCCTGCGCGACCTCGTCGCCCGTACGCCCGACCTCGACCCGGCCCGGATCGACGACGTCGTCTTCGGCGACACCAACGCCGCCGGTGAGGACAACCGCGACGTCGCGCGGATGGCCGTGCTGCTCGCCGGGCTGCCGGTCACGGTCCCCGGCAGCACCGTCAACCGGCTCTGCGGCTCCGGGATGGAGGCCGTCATCCAGGCGGCCCGCGCGATCGCGGTCGGCGACGCGTCGATCGCGGTGGCGGGCGGCGTCGAGTCGATGAGCCGTGCGCCCTGGGTGCTGCAGAAGCCCGAGCGGGGCTTCCCCGCCGGGAACCAGCAGATGTACTCGACCACGCTCGGCTGGCGGATGGTCAATCCCCGGATGCCGAAGGAGTGGACCGTCTCGCTCGGCGAGGGCGCGGAGCTCGTCGCCGAGCGGTACGGCATCGACCGCGAGGCCCAGGACGCCTTCGCGCTCGCCAGCCACCGCAAGGCCGCGCGGGCGTGGGCGGAGGGCCTGTACGACGGCGAGGTCGTCCCGGTCGACGGCGTCGAGTTCGCCCGGGACGAATGCATCCGCGACTCGACATCGCCGGAGGCGCTGGCCAAGCTGAAGCCGGTGTTCCGGGAGAACGGCACCGTCACCGCGGGCAACTCGTCCCCGCTCAACGACGGCGCCGCCGCGCTGCTGCTGGTGGACGAGGACGGCCTGCGGGCCACCGGCCGTGAGCCGCTCGCCCGCATCGGCGCCTCCGCCGTCACCGGAATCGAGCCGCAGTACTTCGCCGCGGGACCGGTCGAGGCCGTCCGCCGGGCCCTGAAGAAGGCGGGACGTGAACTGGGCGACCTGCACACCGTCGAGCTGAACGAGGCCTTCGCCGCCCAGGCGCTGGCCTGTCTGAGCCAGTGGCCCGGCCTGGACCCGGCCGTCGTCAACCCGCGCGGCGGCGCCATCGCCATCGGCCACCCCCTCGGCGCGTCCGGCGCCCGGATCACCGGAGCCGTCGCCCACCAGCTCGCCGCCGCGGGCTCCGGCACCGGGCTGGCCGCCCTGTGCATCGGGGTGGGGCAGGGACTCGCCCTGGTCCTGGAGAGGTGACGGCCTCCAGCTGATGCACACCACCGTCGGCATCATCGGCGCCGGGCCGGCCGGACTCCTGCTGGCCCGGCTGCTGCACAACGCGGGGATCGACAGTGTGGTCATGGAGCGCCGCGACCGTGGGTACGTCGAACAGCGCCAGCGCGCCGGAATCCTCGAACAGGCCACCGTCGACGCCCTGCGCGCCGCCGGGGCCGGGGCGCGGATGGACCGCGACGGCATCCCGCACCACGGCATCGAGCTGCGCTTCGGCGGGCGCGCGCACCGGGTGGACTTCCCCTCCCTCACCGGAGGGCGGGGCGTGATGGTGTACGCGCAGACGGAGGTCGTCAAGGATCTGATCGCCCTCCAGCTGGCCGACGGCGGCCCGCTCCTCTTCGAGGCCGAAGCGACGGGCCTCGACGTGGACGGGGCCGTCGTCCGCTACCGGCACGAAGGCCGGGAGCAGACGCTGACCTGTGAGTACGTCGTCGGTTGCGACGGCTTCCACGGCATCGCCCGCGGCGCCGTGCCCGAGGGGGCGCGGACGACGTACGAGCGGACGTACCCGTACTCCTGGCTCGGCATCCTCGCCGAAGCGCCGCCCGTCCACGACGAGTTGATCTACGCCCACTCCGAGCGCGGCTTCGCGCTCGCCAGCATGCGCTCGCCGTCCGTGAGCCGGCTCTACCTCCAGGTCCCGAACGGCACCGACCCCGCGGACTGGCCCGACGAGCGGATCTGGGACGAGCTGGACGTCCGCCTCGGCAGGCGGCCGGAGCGCGGGCCGGTCACGGCGAAGGCCGTGCTGCCGATGCGCAGTCACGTCACCGAACCCATGCGGCACGGCAGGCTCTTCCTCGCGGGCGACGCGGCCCACATCGTCCCGCCGACCGGCGCGAAGGGCCTCAACCTGGCCGCCGCCGACGTGGCCGTGCTGGCGCGGGCCCTCATCCGGTGGCGGGAGACCGGCTCGGCCGAGCTGCTCGACGCGTACTCGGACACCTGCCTGCGCCGGGTGTGGCAGGCCGTGCACTTCTCGTACTCCATGACGGCGCTGCTGCACACCGAACCGGGCCAGTCGGCGTTCGCGACCAGACTCCAGCTGTCCCAGCTGGAACGCATCGCGACCTCACCGCACGCGGCGGCCGAACTGGCCGAGAACTACACGGGTCTGCCACTGCCGGACTGACGGGGTGCCGACGCGGCGCGGGCTCGTACCGGCTCGGCGCGCCGATGTGGCCTTGCCGCGGTGCCGGCCCGACGCTGACGCGGCTCGGGTGCGGTGCTGGCTGCGGGCTGGGGCGGGCGCTGGTTCGGTGCCGGCGGGGTTCCGGTGAGGCACGCGGCTCGGGCGTGGTGCTGACGGGGTTCCGGTGCGGCATGCGGCTCGGGTGCGGTGCTGGCTGCGGGCTGAGGCGGGCGCTGGTTCGGTGCCGGCGCGGGCGCCGGTGCGGTGCTGGCTGCGGGCTGAGGCGGGCGCTGGTTCGGTGCCGGCGCGGGCGCCGGTGCGGCGGCGGGCTCGGTGCCGCTTCGGCACGGGCCCGGCACCGGGCTCGGTGCCGCCTCGGTACGGCTCCGGCGCCGACCCGGTCGGGTCACGGCTCCTGTGGAGTCAGGTGAAGGGTGAACCAGTCCCGGGCCAGTGCGGAGACCTCGTCCAGCGCGCCCGGTTCCTCGAAGAGGTGCGTGGCGCCGGGGACGATCTCCAGGCGGTTCTCGCAGCGCAGGGCCGCCTGGGCCTGGCGGTTGAGGTCGATGACCGTCGTGTCGTTGCCGCCCACGATCAGCAGCGTCGGGGCCCGTACGCCCGGGAGCCGGGCGCCCGCCAGGTCGGGGCGGCCGCCGCGGGAGACGACGGCGCCGACCTCCGTGCCGGCGGTCGAGGCCGCCCACAGGGCGGCGGCGGCCCCGGTGGACGCGCCGAAGTAGCCGATCGGGACGGGCTCGCGCCCGCGCAGCCACACCGTGGCGCCCTCCAGCCGACGGGCGAGGATCTCGATGTCGAAGACGTTCGCGCGGTCGCCGGCCTCGGACTCCGTGAGCAGGTCGAAGAGCAGGGTGCCGAGGCCCGCCCGGTTCAGGTCGGTCGCGACCGCCCGGTTGCGGGGGCTGAAGCGGCTGCTGCCGGAGCCGTGGGCGAACACCACGACCGCCGCCGCCCCGTCCGGCAGGGCGAGCTCACCGGCCAGCCGGACCCCGCCCGCCTCGATGTCGACCTCCTCGCTCTTGGCGGGGTCGGGCGACGGCGTCGTGGCCTGCGCGAGCAGCGCCACGACCTCCTCGTCGGGGGTCTGCGAGAAGTCCCGGTACCACTCGCCCACCGCGGAGAACGCGCGCGGCGTCGACAGCGCCACCACCTCGTCCGCCTCGGTCCGCAGCCACGCGACCGCGTCCGGCGGCGCGACCGGCACGGCCAGCACCACCCGGGCCGCGCCCTGGGCCCGTACGACCTCGCAGGCGGCGGCCGCCGTGGAGCCGGTGGCGATCCCGTCGTCCACCACGATCACGGTCCGGCCCTCGATGGACACCCGCGGCCGGTCGGCGCGGAACCGCCGTGCCTGCCGGGCGAGTTCGGCCTCTTCGGCGTGCTCGACCGTCTCGACGTCCTGCCGTGAGACATGGCCGCGCCGCACGATGTCGTCGCTGATGACCCGTACTCCGCCCTCGCCGATGGCGCCGAACCCCAGCTCCCGGTGGTACGGCACCCCCAGCTTGCGCACCACGATCACATCCAGCGGCGCCCCGAGCGCCCGCGCCACCTGGAAGGCCACCGGGACGCCGCCCCGGGGCAGCCCGAGCACGACGGGGTTCGCCTCCCGCAGGTGCCGCAGCGCTTCGGCGAGGCGCTGTCCCGCATCGACCCGATCGGTGAACAGCACGTCGTTCACCCCCAAAGGGGACCCTCGACTACTTCGAACCAACCCCATGCGCCGACGCTTCGCAACTCGGGGAGCGCAGGGTGATCAGCTCGCTCAGAGCCGCCTGCTCGGGCGCCGGGAGGCGGCGCTCGGCGTGCAGCATGCGCAGGACGGTGGTCAGGCGCTCCTCGTCCTCCGCCGTGCCGAGGCCGCCCATCGCGGCGGGCAGGAGAAGGGCGAGCGCGTCGAGATCGGCGCGCTCGCAGAGGCGGGTGAGCAGATCACGTACAGGATTCTCGGCCTGGGGGACGGTGGCCCGCAGGCCCCGGGCGACGCAGAGCCGCAGCCAGTCCGCGTACGGGCCGGGTGGCAGGTCGGCCAGCCGCCCGGCCGCCGCCTCGAAGTGCGTACGGGCCTCGGTCACGTCCCCGAGATCGAGCAGGGCGCGCCCGATGGAGCCGTGCAGGGACGGATAGAAGCCGCGTACGCGCTCGTCACCGACCCGGTCGGCGCGGGCCAGGCACTTCCGGTTCCAGCGGAGGGTCTCCTCGGGGGTGGGCTGGTGCCGGGCCAGATAGTGGGCGGCGACGCAGGCCTCGTAGTCGTCGGTCGCGGCCTCCCAGGCGCGCAGGAACAGGGCGCGCGCGTCGGCGCCCCGCCCTTCGGCCTCGGCGCTCATGCCCTGCGCGCACAGCTGGACGACGGGGTTGTCGGGGTTCATCGCGCCTCCTCCAGGGCGACCGGCATCACCAGAGTGGTGAAACTTCCCTGGTCGGCGGAGCGCACCAGGACCGGTTCGGCCGGTCCGGAGATCTCCAGCAGGACGTCGGGGCCGACCCCGGCGTCGAGGGCGGGGGCCAGGACGGCCGGGTCGAAGCCGATACGGAGCCCGGGCGCCGGGCGGCACAGGGCGGGCAGGACGGCGACCCCTGTGGCGGCCCCTGTGGCGGCCCCGGCGGCGA
>NZ_JBEPDM010000024.1:0-101242 GCF_040300305.1 Streptomyces sp. NPDC000410 | reverse complement strand
GCCCCGGCGTCGTCCTCGGCATCGGCCCCGGCGGCGACCCCGGCGTCGTCCTCGGCATCGGCCCCGGCGGCGACCCCGGCGTCGTCCTCGGCATCGGCCCCGGCGGCGACCCCGGCGTCGTCCTCGGCATCGTCCCCAGCGTCCGCCCCGGCGACAGGCCCGGCGACGATCTCGTCCTCGCCGATGCCCAGGACGAACGGCCCGTCGAGGCCTTCCACGGCGTCGCGCAGCGCGAGCCGGTCCACGATCACCCGGTGCGCGGGTGGGGCGAGAGCCGCGAGCATGTCGCGGTACGCGGGGAACTCGCCCTCCACGCACGGCAGTTCGCGGCTGCCGTCCTCCCCGTGCACCGTGTCCCCCTCGATGGTCACCTCGGCGGACCGCGCGGCCCACGCCCCGATCCCGGCCATCGCCCCCGCCTCCACCAGCAGCCGGCGCGCGGACCCCGACACCGCGAGCGGCCGCAGTACGCGCATCGCCAGCCGGTACCGGTCGGTGGCCACCAGCCGGAGCTCACCGTCCTCGATCTCCACGAGGACGCACCCCAGCACCGGGTGCTCCCCGCCCCGCCCGGCCGCGGGCACCACCTGCCGTACGGCACCGGCGAACTCGGCCCCGCCCACCCGTACCCGGTCCGCCTCTTCCAGCAGCCCGGCGATGGTCGCGTCCGCGGCCTTTGCCCGGGTCCGTACCGCCTCCCGGTACCGCTCCAGCACGGCCCGCGCCTCGTCCGGGCTCCCGTCCAGCACCACGCCCACCTCGCCGAGCCCGAGCCCGGCCTCCCGCAGTCCGCGCAACAGCCGGCCCCGTTCCTCCTGCTCCGGGCCGTAGTAGCGGTAGCCGGTCACCCCGTCCACGTACGCGGGCGGGAACACCTGGCAGTCGTCGTAGAAGCGCAGGGCGCTGGGCGAGAGCCCGACGCGCCGTGCGAAGGCGCTGATGCTCAGCAGCCGCTCGTCGTTCACGGGATCCATGGCGGCGATTGTGGGAGTTCAGGCCACTTGAAGGTCAACTGGTCAACTCTCCGGGAGGCACAGCACGGGAATCCGCTGGACGAGGTTGTTGCCGAACCCACCGCGGTTCCACGGCTGCTCCACAGGCTGTGTACGCCCCTCGGCGTCGGTGGCGCGGGCGACGAGGACATGGCTGCCCGGGGCGGCCGTCCACGCGGTGTGCCAGTGCTGCCAGGCCCAGGGCCGGTCCTCCGGCGCGTCCAGCGCGGCGTCGTGCCACTTCCGGCCGTCGTCCACGCTGACCTCCACCCGGACGACCGGGGCGTAACCGGACCACGCCCGGCCCTCCAGGCCCAGCCGGCCGGGGCGCACGACGCGGGCCCGGGACATGAAGTCGGGGAAGCCGGGCGGGATCATCAGCGCGCGCGGGGCGATCCGGGTCACCGGCTCGCCCGGTCCTTCGGCGGTCAGGCGGTAGCGGTACGCCACCGACTGCTGGAACCCGGTGAACGGGGTGTCCGTCAGCGTGATGTCCCGCAGCCACTTCACGTGCGCCATCCCGTACCAGCCGGGTACGACCAGCCGCACCGGATACCCGTGCTGCGGCGGCAGCGGCGCGCCGTTCATCTCGTACGCGACCAGCACGTCCGGATCGTCCCCGGTGGCCACCGACAGCGGCAGGCTGCGCCGGTAGTCCTGCTCCACACCGCGCTCGACGCCGTGATCGGCCCCGGTGAACACCGCCTCCACGGCGTCCGGCCCGACCCCGGCCTCGGCGAGCAGCACCCGCAGCGGCACCCCGGTCCACTCCGCCGTGCCGACCGCCTCGACCAGCCAGGGCTGGCTGACCGGGCGGGGGCTGAGCAGGGCGCGGCCGTTGCCCGCGCACTCCATCGTGACGCGGAGCGTGACGGCCTCGTAGGACCGCAGCGAGTCGAGATCGAGCGCGAGGGGCCTGCGCACCAGGCCGCCGACGGTGAGCCGCCGGCCGCCCGCGTCGGCCACGTACGGGATGTCGTAGTGGACGAGGACGTAATGCAGACCGGGCGGGGTGAGGTCGTACCGCAGCGCCTCCAGCGGCATGCCGTGGTTACGGGCCGCGAGCGCCAGCTCCTGCGGGCTGATGCCCTCGCCGGTCCCGGCCAGCCGCGCGGGCGCGCTGATGTCCCCGATATCCCCGATGTCGCGGTCCATGCCTCCATGGTGCGCGCGCGACGTCCGGGAGCGCCTGCGTACGCCCTGGTTCGGTACGGCCGAGGCCGCGGGGGCGGTGGGCCTGCCGACGGAGCTGCCGGTCGACGGGGCCCCGGTGCTCGGGTTCACCGGCTGAGCGGGCGGACCGCCGCGATGCGGGTGAGGGCCTCGGTGAGGGTCTGCGGCGAGCAGCCGAAGTTCAGCCTCGCGAACCCGGCGCCGGCGGAGCCGTACCGGTGTCCGGCGTTCAGCGCGACCCTGGCGGTGGCCAGGATGTGCGCCGCGGGGTCGTCGCCCCACCCCAGGGCGCGGAAGTCGATCCAGGCGAGGAAGCCCGCCTGCGGTGGTGCGCAGTGGACGCCGGGGAGCAGCCGCGTCAGCGACTCGTCCAGCAGTGTCCGGTTGCGGTCGAGGACGTCGACGACATCGGCCAGCCACTGGTCGCCCTCGTTGAACGCGGCCACCGTGGCGATCACCCCGAGGTGCCCCGTGCGGAAGAGCGAGTGCGGTGACAGGCGGTCGACGTACCGCTTCGGTGCCGGGTCGGCGGTGATCACGGTGGCCGCCTTCAGCCCGGCCAGGTTCCAGCCCTTGCTGGCGGACAGGAAGGAGAATCCCCAGCGTCTCGCCTCGTCCGACACCGAAAGGAACGGCATGAACGCGGACCCCGGCAGCACGAGCGGGGCGTGGATCTCGTCGGAGAGGATGTGGACGCCGTACGTGTCGGCCAGCTCGGCGAGCGCGACGAGGTCCTCGCGCGGGTGCACGAGGCCGACGGGATTGTGCGGGTTGCACAGGACGTACGCCGTGGCGTGGTGGTCGGCGAAGGCGCGTTCCAGGGCGTCCAGGTCGAGCCGCCACCTGAGCGGCCCTCCGGCGAGCGGTGCCTCGACGACCTGGGCCCCGACCTCGCGTATCCACCAGGCGAACGGTTCGTACACCGGCGGGCTGATCACCACGCGGTCGCCGGGGGCGACGACGCGGCGCAGGACCTCGACGATGCCGATACCGACGTCGGCCACGGTACGCACGTCGTCGGCGTCGACCGTCCAGTCCCAGGCGCGCCGGGCGTAGCCGCTGACCGCGTCCGCGAGGTCACGGGTCGGTGCCGCGTAGCCGGTGTCCGACCGGTCGACGGCCTCGTGAAGGGCCTTGGCGACCGGGGCCGCCAGAGGGAAGTCCATCTCCGCGACCGGGAGCGGAAGGACGTCGTCCGGGAAGGTCCGCCATTTGGCGCTCCGACGCTTCCTCAGCTCTGCGAGAGGGGGGATCGAGTCTGCCGTCACCCCTCGATGATCGGCGCCGCAGGAGCTGTCCCGCTTCCGTTAAAGTGCCAACCGATGCCGGAAATCCGCCACGCTCCGCACGCTACGACAGGCCTTCGCCCCCTGCCCGCCGGTACCGGAATCGACGCCCACCGGCACGACGAGCACCAGATCGTCTACGCGGGCCGCGGCATGCTGTCGGTCACCACCGACGCGGGCAGCTGGATCGCGCCCGCCACCCGGGCGATCTGGATCCCGGCCGGAACGGTCCACGAGCATCGCGCCTACGGTGACACCGACCTCCACCTGGTGGGACTGCCGGTGCGGGACAACCCGCTGGGCCTGGACCGGCCCGCGGTCATCGGCGTCGGCCCGCTGCTGCGCGAGCTGATCATCGCCTACACGGAGCATCCCGCCGACCTCACCGCCGAACGCCGCCGCCTGCGGGCCGTCCTGCTCGACCAGCTGCGGCACTCGGCCGAGCAGCCCGTGCACGTACCCGCCGCCAAGGACCCGCGCCTGGTCGCCGTCTGCGCCGTCCTCCGCGAGAACCCGGCCGACAACCGGACGCTGGCGCAACTCGGCGCGGTGGCCGGCGTCAGCGACCGCACGCTGACCCGGCTGTGCAGAGCCGAACTCGGCATGACCTTCCCGCAATGGCGCACCCAGCTGCGCCTGCACCACGCCCTGCGCCTGCTGGCCGAGGACACCCCGGTCACGGTCGTCGCCCACCGGTGCGGCTGGGCGTCCAGCAGCGCCTTCATCGACGTCTTCCGCCGGTCCTTCGGGCGCACTCCTGGCGCGCACCACCGCGGAACTCCCGCCCCCGGCGGCCCCGCAGACCCCGCTTCCCGGACCAACAGGCGCTCTGTGAAAGGCGCTTGATGGCCCGTGGGAGGCCTCTTATCCTGCCGACACCGCGTATCGCGTATCGCGTATCGCGTACCGCGAACCGTCGACAGGGAGAACGCCTTGGCCGAGGCCGTGCCCGGGAGGCTCCCCGGCGACGACATACTCCAGGCAGTCGAACGCCATCTGTCCGGTCGTGGCACCCCGCTCGACCTCGGCGCCCCCGGCAGCGCGCGGATCACCTGGCACTCGATCCTCGACGGCGAGATCATCCGGTCTCTGGAGACGCGCAGCGAGGGGCACCGGGAGGAACCCGGCAGGGTCGACCTCTCCGGCCGCCCGGAGTACACCAGCCTGGCGGGGCACCGTGTCCCCCCGCCGTCCGACCCGGCCCGCGGGGAGAAGCTGGAGCTGGTACGCGCGGGCTCGGCGCGCGAGCAGACCTGCGAATGCGGCAACGGCAGATGGCGCTGCCAGCTGTGCCGGGGCAGCAAGCGGCGCCCGTGCGAACCCACCAGGCCGTGTGCGGCCTGCCGGGGCACCGACCCGTGCGTCCGGTGCCACGGCACCGGCCACCCGCGGGGCCACCCGTACGCGGGCCGCAGCGCGCCCGGCGCCGACGAGCGCGTCGACTGCGTGCGGTGCGGCAGGCCGCGGGCGGCGTGCCCCGGGTGCGCGGGGCGCGGGAGCACGGAGTGCGCCGACTGCCGGGGGAACGGGTTCGTCGACTGCGAGGACTGCGGAGGGAAGGGCACGGTCCGGCACGAGGTGTGCGCGGGCACCGGCCGTCTGACCAGCTGGACGGGCGCGGTCATCGAGCGCCGCGGCGACACGGACCGGGTGAGACTGCCCGAGGAGCGCCCGCCGTTCCTCGTACGGCAGTGGGCGGAGAGCTCCGGCCGGTGGCGCGAAGCCGTCCTGGACGACGGCGAGAAGCTGCCCGCCGATCTGGACCCGGCGCACGTCAAGGCCATCGTGGCCCGGCTCGGCAGGCGGGAGGGAGAGGTCGCGCGGCGGGTGGTCCTGCGGCATCTGCCGCTGGCCCGCGTCGAGGTGCCCGCCGATCCGGACCGGGTCTTCTACCTCGTTCCCGGGCGGTCCGGGAACGAGGTGTTCCCGTATCCCTCGCCGCAGCGGATCAGGCATTTCCTCAAGCTCGGCTCGGCCGTGGCCGCCGTGGCCCTGCTCGTCCTCGTCCTCGTCCTGGCACTCACCCGTTAGGGCCTGTCCTTCGGATCAGGCCCGAGCGGCGTGCCGCGCGCCGGGATGCTGCCCGATGGCGGGCACCGCACCCTGGAGGCATGACCAAGGTGTTCGCCAGTCTCGGGGTGTCCCTGGACGGCTTCGTCGCCGGGCCGAACGCCCGGCCCGGCAATCCGCTCGGCGACGGCGGCACGCGCATCCACCGGTGGATGTACGACGTGGGGGCCTGGCGCGAGCGGCTGGGCATGAGCGGCGGTACCACCAACGTCTCCGGCGAGGTCGTCGAGGCGAACTTCGCCCGCGCCGGGGCGTACGTCATGGGGCGCCGGATGTTCGACGAGGGCGAGGCCGGCTGGCCCGACCCGCCGCCCTTCCGCGCCCCCGTCTTCGTCGTCACCCACACGCCCCGCGAACCCTGGGCCCGGCAGGGCGGCACCACCTTCACCTTCGTCACCGAGGGCATCGAGCACGCCCTCGCCCTGGCCGGAGCCGCGGCCGGGGACAAGGACGTACAGATCGCGGGCGGCGCGGACACCGTCCGGCAGTTCCTGAACGCCGGGCTGGTCGACGACCTGGAGATCCACCTCGCGCCCCTCGTACTCGGCGGAGGCGTCCGGCTGTTCGACGGCGTCGACACGGACCTGGAGCTGGAGCCGGACCGGGTGGTCGACGCGCGGGAGGTCACCCACGTGCGGTACCGCGTCATCCGCTGACGCCGTACGGGTGCAGCGGCGGCCGGGCGGCGTACGTGGTGCAGCGGCGGCCGGGCGGCGTACGGGTTCGGCGGAGTAGGGGCGGCGTACGGGCTCGTCGGCGGCCGGGCGGTGGCCGTCCGCGTCGCGTGATCACTCGCTGATGCGCAGGACCGCGAGTGTGATGTTGTCCGGACCGCCCGCCTCGATCGCCGCCTTCCACAGCTCGAAGGCGGCCCGGCCGTCGTCGTGCACCCGCAGCAGCTCCTCCAGCGCCTCGTCCGGAACCGGGTCGGTCAGCCCGTCGGTGCACAGGAGGTAGCGGTCGCCCGGGGCGAGCGCGAAGGCCGTGATGTGGGGGGTGATGCCGGTGAAGGTGAGGCCGCCGCCGATCGTCTGCGTCACCGCCGACGTGGTGCGCCGCCCCGGCGCCGGCGGCGGGCTGTCGTCCACGCTCACCTGGCGCAGCCCGTCCTTCGTCGCGTCGTACACCTTGCTGTCGCCCACGTTGAACGCGAGCACCGCGTCCGGCAGGACGACGGCCCCGGCGACCGTGGTCCCCATGGTGGTCAGCTCCGGGTCGCCGTCGGCGGCCGCGTACACGGCGTGATTGCACAGGGTCAGCGCGTCGCGCACGGTCTCCTCCCCGTCCAGTGAGGGACCGAGCGTGGCGAGCTGCCGGACGACGAGGGAACTGGCGACCTCACCGGCGGGCTGCCCGCCGAGGCCGTCGGCGACCGCGACGACGAGTGGCGTGCCGAGGGGGAACAGCAGCGTCTGCGGGTTCTCGGTCACCGTGGCGCACAGCGTCCACGGCCCGACGACGAGGCTGTCCTCGTTGTGCTCGCGCACCAGCCCGACGTGGCTCAGAGCGGTGACAGCTATGTACGGCACCGGAATGTCCCGCCTCTCCGTGGCGGCAGGCGTGTCCTCCGCCTCCATTGTCCCGCGCCCCGCCGGGGTCAGGCCGTCGCGAAGTGGCGCAGCCAGATGTACGCGGCCGAGATCGTCACGGTGACGGCGGTGACGACGAGCCCGTACTTGGTGAACTGCCAGAAGGAGATCGGGGTGCGGTTGCGCTCGGCGATGCCGAGGACGACGACGTTGGCGCTGGCGCCGATCGCGGTGGCGTTGCCGCCGAGGTCCGCGCCGATGGCCAGGGCCCACCACAGGACGTGGTCCCCGGAGCCGTCCATCGTCGTGACGAGTTCGCTGGTGATGGGCGCCATGGTCGCGAGGTACGGGATGTTGTCGATGACGCCGGACAGCACGGCGGAGGTGCCGAGCATCAGCATGCTGCCCGCGAACTCGTTGTCGCCGATGGCGCCTGCGAGGGCCTGGGACACCTGGCCGATCACGCCGGTCTCGATCAGCCCGCCGATCATGATGAAGAGCCCGCCGAAGAAGGCCAGGGTGGGCCATTCGACCCCGCCGAGCACGTCCCCGGTCCGCGCGGTGGACAGGCCCACCAGCAGACCGGCGCCGAGGAGGGCGACGATGCTGGGCTCGTAGTGCAGCACCGGGTGCAGGACGAATCCGGCGATCACGAGGGTGAGGACGACCAGGCCCTGGGCCAGCAGCACGGGGTCGTGGATGGCCTCGCGCTCCTCCAGTTCCATCACGTCGGCCGCGCGGTCCTCGTCGTACCGGAGGGCCGTCCGGAACATCCGGTGGCACAGCGCGATCAGCACCAGCATCAGCAGGGCGGACAGCGGTGCGAGGTGGACGAGGAAGTCGTTGAAGGTGAGGCCCGCCCGGCTGGCGATGATGATGTTCGGCGGGTCGCCGACGAGGGCCGCCATGCCCGCCGATGTCGGACGCCAGCACCTCGGCGATCAGGAAGGGTGCCACCGGCAGCGCGAGCCGCTCGCAGACGAGCAGGGTCACCGGCGCGATCAGCAGCACGGTGGTGACGTTGTCGAGCAGGGCCGAGGCCAGGCCCGTGATGACGATCAGCATGGCCATGACCCGGGAGGGCCGCGCGCGGGCCCGTTTGACCGACCAGTCGGCCCCGACGGCGGCAGGCACCGGCCGGTCATGACGCACGGCACCCTGGGCGCCCCGTCCGGGCCGCGCGGCTCGTCCCCTACCAGGCGGGTGATCGGTGTCAGGGAAGCGGCGGACGACCGGGTCGCCGTACGGCTGCGGACGGGCGCCGCCTGGAGCCGTTGCCGGCCGGGGAGGTGCTGGAACGCATCGGCGTGCTGGTGCGCGCGCACAGCACCGAGCTGTGGGACGTCCCTAGGTGATCAGCGGCCGGCGGTCACGCCGCCAGCGCCAGCACGATGGCGGCCCCGACGCCCCCCGCGATCAGCGCGAAGCCCGCCGGGCCCCAGCCGCCGTCGCGCCAGGGGAAGGGCAGGTCCAGCGAGAGGCGGCCCGGACCCACGGCGGCGACGGTGAGCGCGCCGACGGCGAGGAGCATGGGGTAGGTGAAAGCGGCGCTCTCCTCGGACCACAGGCTGATGTCGGGGGCGATCGCCATGGCGTTGATCATGGTCCCGATCAGGGCCGCCGAGGCGAGCGGGGTGAGCAGGCCGATGGCCAGGCCCAGGCCGCCGAGGAATTCGGAGATGCCCGCCAGGGCGGCGAAGAAGGTGCCGGGTTCGTAGCCCAGTTGGGCGAACGCCTTCCCCGTCGCGTCCAGGCCCGGCCCGCCGAACCAGCCGAACAGCTTCTGGGCGCCGTGCCCGGCCAGGATCAGGCCCACGGCCAGTCGCAGCAGGAGCAGGCCCGCATCGGCCGCGCTCGTCGCGCCCGGGGCGGTGGTGCCCGCGCCGGAGTCGTCACGGCGGAGGGTGGGCAGCTTCATCGTGCGAATCACCTCCAGCGCCGGGACCGGCGCACACCGGCCGGCGCTCTCGCCTCACCCCCGATACTGCGCTCTCTCCCGGAGGGTCGCCATGCGGCGCGCTCCTTCCCTGGGGCGGGGGGCTGGTCATCGAGGAGCCATAGCCCCTAAGGTTAGGCATGCCTAACCTAACTGACGAGGAGCCTCGGATGGCTGTGGACGACGACCGCACGGCAGAGCCGACGAACGCGGAGCGGATCCGTACGGTACTGGCCGCGGCGGATTCGCTGACGGTGGTCACCGACACGCACACCAGCGACCTCGTCGGCGGCGGTCTGCATGCCGTCGACGCCGACGGCCGTCTCGTGCTGCGCGTGCCCGCCGACTGCCGACTGGCCGCCGAGGTGGCCCTGGCGCCGCGCGGCTCCCTGTCCTCGCTGCTGAAGTTCACCGACGTCGCGCCCGTCGCCGTACGGGACAGGGTGCGCGCCCGGGTGACCCTCGCCGGGTGGCTGACGCGGAGCGGCCGGGAGTCCGAGGGCATTGTGGATCCGGACACCGTCGAGCTGCGCCTGGACCCCGCGCACGCCGAACTCGAAACGGCGGCGGGCACGGTCACCGTCGGCCTCGACGAACTCGCCCTGGCCCGGCCCGACGTACTGGCGGGCTACGAAGCCGGCATGCTCACCCATCTCGTCGACGGCCACAGGGACGTCCTGGCACTCCTCGCCCGCCTGGTCGACCAGCGGCTGCTGTTCGGCGTGACCCGCGTGTGGCCCCTGGCCCTGGACCGCCACGGCCTGACCCTCCGGCTCGAACACGCCGTCAGCCACAGCGACGTGCGCCTCCCCTTCCCGGCCACCGTGGGCGACCCCGCCCAGGTGGGGGACCACGTCCAGGCGCTGCTGGCCGCCGCCCGGGGCTGCCGCCGACGCCGTCTGCCGAGCCGTCCGTGACGCGTGCGTGACGAGGTCCGCCGAGCCGTGCCTGAGGCTGCCAGGACGTCGTCCGCCGAGCCGTGCCTGACGCTGCCCGGACGTCGTCCGCCGAGCCGTCCGTGACGCCGTCCCTCTCCAGGTCGTTGAAGGCATGTCCGCGCGCCGCGCCCGTCAGCCGCTACGTCACCGCTGGAGATCCCGTTGCTGGGTCATGCCACGTCTGCCTCACCCAAGCCGGACATCAGGAGTTACGCCGCTCCTTCGCTCGGTTACGCGCTGTTCGCCACCCGCTGGCTCCAGGCGCCGCTGTACTTCGGCCTGGTGGCGGCGCAGGGCGTGTACGTCTACAAGTTCTTCAACGAGCTGTGGCACCTGGTGCTGCACGTCGTCAGCGGCCACGTGGACGAGACCCACGTCATGCTCGCGGTCCTCAAGCTCGTCGACGTCGTGATGATCGCCAATCTGCTGATCATGGTGATCGTCGGAGGTTACGAGACCTTCGTCTCGCGCATCGGCCTCCAGGGGCACCGCGACCAGCCCGAGTGGCTCTCGCACGTCAACTCCAACGTGCTGAAGGTGAAGCTGGCCACCGCCATCGTGGGCATCTCCTCGGTCCACCTGCTCCAGATGTTCGTCGACGTGGACCACACCTCCCAGCACTCCCTGCTGTGGGGGACCGTGATCCACATGGCGTTCATCGCCTCGGCGGGGATCCTCGCCTACATGTCGGGGCCCATGGACACCCACGGCCACCACAAGGCGCACGCTGCCGACGCTCCCGGCCCGCGCCGGGGGATTCAGGCCGGCTCGCCGGTCCCGGTGGAATGGGCCGCCCTTGTCCAGGACGCGACCGGCGACACCGTCGTGGCGCGCGAGATCTTCCCCGCACAGAGCACGGGCGAGCCCCGGACCACCCCGGCCCTGCGGGAGGCCGCCGACGTCTCCGGCGCCGAGGCCCGGGTCCGCGCCGCCGGTTTCCCCGCCCGCAAGCTGCTGGAGGAGTTCGACGACGACCACCAGCGGTCCGTCGACTGGGAGACCATCGCCCGCCTCGGGACGCTGGACTTCGTCGCCGCCAAGGGGAACGCGGTCTTCCTCGGCCCGCCCGGCACCGGGAAGACGCACCTCGCCATCGCCCTGGGGATGCGGGCCTGCCGCGCGGGGCACCGGGTGCAGTTCGCCACGGCCGCCGAGTGGGTGGCCCGGCTGGCCGAGGCCGACGCCGCGGGCCGGCTGAGCGACGAGCTGGCCGGGCTGGACGAGTACGCGCTGCTCGTCGTGGACGAGGTCGGGTACGTGCCGTTCGAGGCCGAGGCGGCCAATCTGTTCTTCCGGCTCGTCTCCCACCGCTACGAGCGCGCCTCGCTCGTCGTCACCAGCGACAAGCCCTTCGGCCGCTGGACGGACGTATTCGGCGACAGCCCGGTCACCTTCGCCATGATCGACCGCCTCGCCCACCACGCCGACATCATCACGCTCAGGGGCGACAGCTACCGGCTGCGCGGCCGCGACCTGGACCTCGACCGCGTGCTCGCGTCCGCCGCCGACAGCCACTGAAGTCACCAGTCATCGACCGTCAGTCGTCGTCCTCCAGTCGGCGCAGACGCTCCGCGTCGCAGGTCCTCGGGCAGGTCAGGCAGGCGCGGGCCGCGTCGAGGGTGTAGTACATGCAGCAGCCGAGACGGGTGCGGGTCGGGTGCGGTCGCCCGTCGCGGCCCGTCAGCCGCCGGAACCCGGCACCCCCGGGGAACGGCCCGCTGCCGCCCGGAAGCAGCTCGGTCGCGGCCCGTACGCCACGCTCCTCCTGGCCCAGCGCCCGCCCGAGGTACCAGATCCCGGAGACCAGGTCGTCGCTGACCATGCCCCACAGAGCCCTCGGCCCGCGCCGGACGCGCGGGCCGATCGCGGTCAGCAGGGGCTCCATGTGGTCGGCGACGGCGGCCCGCAACTCGGCGCGCAGGGCCTCCTCGTGGGCGAGGACGCGGACGCCGGGCGCGCCCGCGGCGGGGTCGCCGGGCAGGCAGGCGAAGCCGGAGCCCGGGTGGAGGCCGTAGCCGCCCGTCGCGAGGTCGACCCGTATCTGGCGGGGGCGGATGCGCGGCACGCGTCGCTCCAGGTACCAGGGGCCGCTCATCAGCAGGCTGACGGACCAGAGGTAGTCGTGCAGCGCGCGGGACGCGGCGACGTCCGGGCGGGGCGGGTGTCCGTGAGCTTCCCGGATACGGGCGGCCTCGGCGTCGACGAAGGCGTCCAGGGCCTCTTGGCTCGTCGTCAGTTCCTCGCCGTCGAACGGGGTTTCGGGCAGGCTTGCGAGGTGGCCTTCGGGGCGCCGTTCGTGATGGCCTTCGCGACGGCCTTCCGGGCCGGCCTCGGGACGGACCTCGGGGTGGCCTTCGGGCCGGGCCGGGGCGATGTGTACGTTCAGCACATCGCACGTGGCGGTCAGACGCCGATAGGTGCGGGCGAGGAGAGAGGCCGCGCTCACGGGCGTCGGGGCCGGGGGTGTGGCCGGAGCCGTGATCATCGGCACTCCTTCGGGCGTGGCGGTGCGATATAGGTAAGCCTTACCTTAGCTATCATGCTCCTTGGTTGGGACGGCAGTTGAACGCCGAGGTTGCCCGACCCTGGCTGATGAGTGGTTGCACGACGTATCGGAAGGGGCCGCGGTCCATGCGGTTGTACTTGCTCGCCCGCAACCCCACCGACTCGGTCACCGAAGGCTTCCTCCCCGCCGCGGCCCGGCTCGGCCTCGACGTCACCGTGCTCACCGACCAGCCCGACGCCCACCGCCGCGCCTGCCCGGACCGGGACGTCGAGGTCCTTCCGTGCGACGTACGCGACTTCCGCGCCGTCATCACCCGGATGGCGGCCCACCACGCGCCCGACGCGGTCTTCACCAACAGCGACCACCTGCAGACCCAGGCCGCCCTGGCCGCCGACTACTTCGGTCTCCCCGCCAAGAGCTGGCAGGCCGCCCTGCGCACCAAGGACAAGGCGCACATGCGCCGCCATCTCGCCGCGACCGGCGCCGACACCGTGTGGTCGCGGGAGCTGCCCGCCGGGCGGGACCCGGCCGCGGCGCTGACCGGCCCCGACGTTCCGTACCCCTGTGTCGTCAAGCCCCGTGAGGGCGTGGCCAGCGAGGACGTGGTGCTGGCCGGTGACGCCGGGGAGCTCGTACGGCGCTGCCGGGAGATCCAGGCGCGACGACCGGGGGAGGCGCTGGTCGTCGAGGAGTACCTGGACGGGGAGCTGTTCACGCTGGAGACGCTCGGCGACGGCCGCGTCCGCCACGTCCTGGGCGGCTTCCGCACCGAGCTGTCCGCGCCGCCGTACTTCATCGAGCAGCGGATGACCTTCGTCCCGGCCCACCCCGAGCCGGTCACCGCGCAGGTCCTCGCGCAGCTCGACGCCCTCGGCGTCGGCTTCGGCGCCTGCCACACCGAGTTCGTGGTGCACGAGGGGCGCGCCCGCGTCATAGAGGTCAACTACCGCGCCATCGGCGACCAGTGCGATCTGCTGCTGGCCGAGCTGCTGGACATCCCGCTCTTCGAGCACATCCTGCGCACGCATCTGGGCGAGCCGCTGCCCGGGGACCTCGGCGCCCGCACCGACGGAGCCGCCCGGATCGAGTACCCGTGCGCCGGGCGGGCGGGAACGCTGACGGCCGCACCGGCGGCCGCCGAGCTGACCGTGGGCGGCGTGAAGCTGACGTACCGCCCCCTGAGGGATACCGGCGAGCGCCACGCGCTGCACCACACCAACCGCGACTACCTCGGCGTGCTGCGTGCCACCGGCACCGACCAGGGGGCGGTCGACCGGGTCGCGGCAGGTTTCCTCGCCGCCCGGAGCTGGGAGATCGTCCCGTGAAGGCGTCGGCCGACGAGGCGCAGCTGCTGCTGCGCGTACTCAGCACCCTGCTCCGCGAGGACGTCCTCGGCCTGCGCACCCGCAGCACGCCCCTGGACCTGCCGGACGGCCGCTGGCTGCGCCTGCCCCTCCCCGCGACCGCCCGGCGCGCCGACGGCTTCCCGCGCCCGCGGGACGCGGCCGATCCCGGGTCCCGCCACGACGCCGAAGCGTCGGCGGGTCGCCCGGGGCGGGACGGCTTCCCGGGCGCGGCCGGCGGCGGACCTCGCCACGGCGGTGAGGTTGCGGCGGGCCGCACGCGGCGGGAAGGCTTTTCGGGCGCGGCCGGCGGCGGCCCTCGCCACGGCGGTGAGGTTGCGGCGGGCCGCTCGCGGCGGGACGGCTTCCCGGGCGCGGCCGGCGGCGGCCCTCGCCACGGCGGTGAGGTTGCGGCGGGCCGCTCGCGGCGGGAAGGCACCCCGCGCCTGCCCGGCGGGGGCGACGGCGGTTTTTCCGTTGGCGATGCGCGCCCGCCCGGCGTCGCCGACGCCGGGCCTCCCCATGGCGGCGACGCCCTCCTTCTCCCCGTCACCGACGACGGCTTCCAGAGCGCGTACGCGGCCCGGCTGCCGCTGGTCGTACGGGAGTCGGACGGGCGGGAGCTCGGTTCGTACGGCGAGGTCCTCGGCGCCCTGAGCGCGCTCGCCGCGCCAGTGGACCGCAACGGGTTCGTGGCCTTCGCCGAGGAGTGCCGCCAGACGCTCCTGGCCATGAGGCTGCACACCCGCACCCGGGAGGCGGTCACCGCCCGTCTCACCGCCCGCCACGGCGACGACCCCGCCGACTGGACCGGGCTCGTCGGCGGGCTCGCGCACGACGCCCTCGCCGCCCGGCTCGACCACCCCGTGTACCCCACCGCGCGGGGGCGCACCGGTTTCCGCGAGGAGCAGCTGCGGGCGTACGCCCCCGAGTTCCATCCGCGCTTCGCGCTGCGCTGGATCGCCGTGCCGAGGGAGGCGCTCACCGTGCCGGGAGGCACCGGCCGGCTCCCGGGCCGCTGGCCCACGCCCGCGATCCTCGGGCTGCCGGAGCTGTTCCACAGCCACCTCGCCCTGCCCGTCCACCCGCTCACGGCCGGCGCGCCGCTGAGGGAGGCGCTGCGGGCCACGGGCCTCGAGGACCGGGTCGTCGTCGCCGAGCACCCGTACCTCGAAGCCGTACCGACGCTGTCGATGCGCACGGTCGCACTCGCCGCCGACCCCGCCCTGCACCTCAAGCTGCCACTCGCGACGGCCACCCTGGGCCTGCGCAACCGGCGGACGATCAAGCCCGGCACCCTCGTCGACGGCGCGGCCTGCCAGCGCCTGCTGGAGACCGTGATCGCCCGGGAGCCGCGCTTCCGCGACACCGTGCTCCTCGCGGACGAGACGGTCCACGCCCACGCCGGCCACGAGCTCCTCGCCGTGCTGTGCCGCCGCTACCCGGCCGGTCTGGACGACGCCGTCGTCGTGCCCCTGGCCGGGCTGCTCGCCGAAGGCCCCGGTGGCGGGCGGCTGCTGATCGACCACCTCGCCGACCGCTTCTACGGCGGTGACCCGGTCGCGCTCCTCGACGCCTGTCTCACGCTGCTCTTCGACTGGCAGACCACGCTCTTCGGCTACGGCATCGCGCTGGAGTCGCACCAGCAGAACATCTCCCTCGTCCTGGACGGGGACGGCCTGCGGCTGCTGCTCAAGGACAACGACGGCCCTCGCGTCAACCTCGCGCGCATGCGCCGGGCCCTGGGGGCCGACGCCCCCGACCCGTCCGACTTCGACGACGCCCGGATCTTCGCCGAGGACGACGGCCCGATCACCGACCTGTTCGCCACGATCACGGTCCATCTGTGCGCGGGCGCCCCCGCCTTCGGGCTCGCCCGGCACGGCCGCGCGCCGCTGGCGGCGCTGCTGGGGCTCGTACGCGACCGGCTGGCCGAGGCCGTCGCCCGCCTCGGCACGGGGCCGGGGGAGCCCGGCGCGGTCCTGCGCGACCGGGTCCTGGACGCGGCGGAGCTGCCGGTGAAGGCGATGGTCACCGCCGGGACGCTGCTCAGCAAGGAGCGTTCGGGCGCGGCCGACATCAACAAGCACTACACGACCGGCCCCAACTACCTGCGTCGTACGGACGGGCCCGCGGACGGGCCCGTCGACCGGCGTACCGACTGGTCCACGGACCTGCCCGTCGACCGGGGTACGAGCGGGCGTGCCGACTGGTCCGCGGACCGGCCCGTCGACCGGGGTACGAGCGGGCCCGCGGACCGGCCCACGGCCGGGCGTGCCGACCGGTCCACGGACCGGCGTACGGACAGTCCTGCGGACCGGCCCGGCGACCGGCCCGCCGACCGGCGTGCCGACCTGTCCACCGACCGCCCCACGGACGGTCCGCGATGATGCCCACCGCCGGCGAGGCCGTGGCCCACACCCTCCTCAACTGCCTGCTGCGCGAAGTGTCCGGCCCCGAGCGCCGGACGGCCGTCGCCGACGGCCACCTGCTGGTGACCCTTCCGCGCCGCGGCGTGACGCTGCGCGTCGCCCTGCGCCGTACGTCCCTGATCGGCGCGCACCGGTTCACCGGACCGGTGTGGGCGCGGAGCGGAGGCGGCGGCTGGGCGCGGACCGGGTGGCGGCGGCTCGCCGAGCACGTCCAGGACGAGCTGTCGCTCCGTACGGGCGTACGCAACGAGGAGTTCCTGGCCCAGATCGACTCCAGCCACCAGGCCGTGTCCGCCGCGCTCGCCGCACGAGCCGCAAGAGCCACTCGCGCCGCACGGTCCGTCCCGGACGGCGGCCGCTACCTCGCATCCGAGCAGTCCCTCCTCTTCGGCCACCGCTTCCACCCCACCCCCAAGGCCCGCACCGGCGACACCGCCTCCTGGCTGTCGTACGCGCCCGAGACCGGAGCCGCCTTCCCCCTGCGGCACCTCGCCGTCCGCGAGCACCTGGTCACGCAGGAGACGGCCGTGGACGGCGCCGCCGACGTGCTCGACCGGCTGCGGCCCGACGTGCCGGACGGCTACCGGCTGCTGCCCGCGCACCCGTGGCAGTACGCGATGCTCGCCGAACACCCGGCGCTGCGCGCGGCGTCGGCGCGGGGGGACATCCTCGACCTGGGGCCCGGCGGCAGGCCCTTCGCCGCCACCGCGTCCGTGCGCACCCTGTACGACGGCGAGACGTTCCTCAAGTTCAGCCTGAACGTCCGCATCACCAACTGCCTGCGCAAGAACGCCAGTTACGAACTGTCCGGCGCCGTCGCGCTCACCCGGCTGCTGGAGCCCGTCCTGACCGGCCTGGCCCGCCGCTTCCCCGGCAGCGTCGTCCTGCGCGAGCCCGCCTACCGCAGCCTCGCCCTGCCCGGCCCCGGCGACCGCCCCGACCGCGCCCTGCTCGAAGGCTTCGGCGTGATCGTGCGGGAGGGCCTGTCCGCCCGCCTCATGCCCGGCACCACCCCGCTGCTCGCCGCGGCGGTCGCCGACGAGTACCCGACCGGCCCCGCCCACATCTCCCGGCTCGTCGCCGGGGCCGGTCCGTCCGCCGCCCTCGACTGGTGGGAGGCGTACCTCAAGCTGCTCCTGCCGCCTGTCCTGGCGGCCTACTTCGACCACGGCCTCGTCCTGGAGCCGCATCTGCAGAACGTGCTCGTGTGCGTCGACGAGGACGGCATGCCCGCCCAGGTCGTCTTCCGGGACATGGAGGGCACCAAACTCCTTCCCGGGCACCACGCGGAGGCCCTCGCCGCGCTGCCCCCCGAGGTCGCCGGGGCCATGACGTACGACGCGCGGCGCGGCTGGGACCGGGTCGTCTACTGCCTGCTGGTCAACCACGTCGCCGAACTGCTCGCCGCCCTCGCCGACCTCCACCCGGAGACCGAGGCGGCCCTGTGGGACCGGGTCCGCGCCACCCTCCAGGAGTACGCCGACCGCCACGGCCGCCCGCCGCGGCTGGCCGCCCTGCTCGCCGGAGCACCCCTGCCGGCCAAGGCGAACCTGCTCACCCGCTGGGAGCGCAAGGCCGACCGCGAGGCCGGTTACGTCCCTCTGCCCTCACCGCTGGCCCCGGCCGCCGTACCGACCACCAGGAGCGCCCCATGACGACCGCCGCCGTACGGGACCGCGTCCTCGCCCTGGCCCGCGCCGAACTGCCCGCGTACATCTACGACCTGGCCGCGCTGCGCGACCACGCCGCCGCCGTACGGGCCGCCCTGCCCGGCCGCGTCGAGATGTACTACGCCGCCAAGGCCAACCCCGAGCCGGAGATCCTGGCCGCCCTCGGGCCGTACGTCGACGGCTACGAGGTCTCGTCGGGCGGCGAGCTCGCCCACGTCGCCAAGGCGGTGCCGGGCCGCCCGCTCGCCTTCGGCGGTCCGGGCAAGACCCCGGCGGAGATCACGGCCGCGCTGGAGCTCGGCGTCGCCCGCTTCCACGTCGAGAGCGTGTACGAGCTCCACATGCTGGCGGACCTCGCCGCGCGCAGCGCGCCGGACGGGGCGCGGACAGGGGTCCTGCTCCGCTTCAACCTCCCCCTGTCCGCCGCCTCGCTGGCGGGCAGCTCCCTGACGATGGGCGGCCGCCCGACCCCGTTCGGCATCGACCCGTCCGAGGCGGACACGGCCGTCCGCCTGCTCACCGACGGCACCTACCCGCACCTGGAACTGCTCGGAGTCCACGCCCACCTGGCGAGCGGGCTGCCCGCCCCCGAACAGCTCGCGGTCGCCGAGTCCGTCGTGACCTGGGCCGTCGGCCTGGCCGCCCGCCACCGCGTCCGCCTCGCCGAGGTGAACGTCGGCGGGGGAATGACCGTCGACTACGCCGACCCGCGGCGGCGCTTCGACTGGAGCGCGTACGGCGAGGGCCTCGCCCGGCTCGCCGGCGCCCACCCGGACCTCACCCTGCGCATCGAGCCGGGCCGGGCGCTGAGCGCGTACTGCGGCTGGTACGCCACCGAGGTGTTGGACGTGAAGCACAGCCACGGCGAGGAGTTCGCGGTCGTCCGGGGCGGCACGCACCACCTGCGCACCCCCGCGACCAAGGGCCATGACCAGCCCTGCTCGGTCCTGCGGGTCGAGGACTGGCCGCATCCGTGGCCGCGCCCGGCCGCCCGGCGGGACCGGGTCACCCTGACCGGCCAGCTGTGCACGCCGAAGGACGTGCTCGCCCGGCGCGTCCCGGCGCCGGGGCTGCGGGCGGGCGACCGCGTGGCGTTCGCCCTCGCGGGCGCGTACGCGTGGAACATCTCGCACCACGAGTTCCTCATGCACCCGCGGCCCGGCTTCCACTTCCTCGGCTGACGGCTGACGGCTGACGGCCGGTCGGTCGGGCGCCGGTCCGTCGGTCGCCGGTCCGTCGGTCGCCGGTCCGTGGGATCGCCGTCCGTCCGGCGTGCCGTCTCCTCGCACGTCCGGCAGGGTGGAGAGGGGAGGAGTCCGCAGGGAAGGAGCCCGCCGTGAACGAGCGGGAAGTCTCACTCCCCCGTTCCCTCCTGAGGTCCATACTCGCCGACCCCAGGCACCTGCCCGAGCTGCTGGCCCGGTTCGCCGTCCGGCACATGGGCCCGCCCGCGGGCCGGAGCGTGGCGCGGCTGCGCGAGGACCGTCCGGACGCCGATCCGGGCGTCCTGCGCGCGCGGGTGGTCTCCCGGGGCATGCACGCCACCGTCACGGAGGGAGCGTTCGTCGGAGGGCCTTTCCTCGTCTTCATCCCTGTCGCGTTCTGCGCGGCGGCACTGCGCCAGGCCCGGACGATCCTGGAACTCGCCGCACTGGACGGGCGCGACGCGACGGACCTGGAGCGGGCAGCCGAGCTGCTCGTCGTCCAGGGTGTGTACGGGGACACGGACCAGGCCCGGGAGGCATTGACCCGCACCCCCGCGAAGCCGGCGCGGGCGGCGAAGAAGGGCGGTACCCGGCTGACGGCGCTGTGGGACGTCACGACGCGCATGGCACGGCTGCTGGGGCTGGTCACCCCGGAGCGGCCGGAGGGCCCGCCGAGCCTGTGGAGCCGGATCGGCGCGTGGACGCTGCTCGTCGCGGTCCTGCTGGTGGGCATGGTCGCGCCCCTGGTCTGGCTCCCCTACATGGCGGTCTCGTACCAGCGGGCCACCGCCCAGCTCCTGGCCCGCGCCACGGTCTTCTACTTCGGCGGCACGGCGGTCACGCCGCGCCGCCGGTCCCGGCTGAACCCCGCCCAGCTGGGCGGGGCCCTGCGAGCCGTGGCCACTCTCCTGGTGCCCCTGGGCCTGATCCTGCTGACCGTGGTCATGGACATCCGCCTGGCCGGGAGCACCTGGCCCGTCCTCGGCATCGCCCTGATCTCGGCGTCCGTCGCCGTGGGCGCGCTCTGGTACGTGCACCGGTGGCGCTCCCGGCGGGGGCGGGACCAGGACCGGGATCAGGTGCCGGGCTTGCGCCCGTAGACGAACACCTCGTCGCCGTTGCGGAGCAGGCTCCAGTACTTGGCGGCGTCGGTCCTGGTCATGTTCACGCAGCCGTGCGAGCCGGGCGGCGCCCAGACGCTGATGCCGACCGAGTGGAGGGCCTGACCGCCGTCGAAGAACTGGCTGTACGGCATCGGCACGTCGTACAGGCTGGACACGTGGTCGATGTTGCGCCAGTAGACCTTCTTCAGACCGGTGCGGGTCTCGTACCCGTCACGGCCGGTGCGCACCGGGACCGGCCCGTACACGAGCTTCTTGCCGTCCTGGATCCAGCTGAGCTGGAGCGTCAGGTCGACACAGGCGATGCGGCCCTTGTTCACCGGGCACTTTCCGGCCTTGTCCGGGGTCTTCCCGACGGCCTTCTGCTTGTTCATGAGATCCATGACGCCCCAGGTCACGGGGCCCGCCAGCCCGGCGTTCGGGCTGATGGAGTGCTTCGTCTGGAAGGCCTGGATCGCCTTGCAGTCGGCGGCCGACTGCTTCCCGTCCACCGGGCGGCCGAGGAACTTCTCGACCTGCTTCTGATACGCCCCCGTCTGCGTGGTGCACGAAGCCGCCTGGGCGGTCGTGGTCCCCATGGTCAGGGTGAGCGGAACCACCAGCGCGGTGATCCCGAGTGCGACGACTCCTCGTCGGCGTGTGTCCCCCACTGCTGTCGGCTCCTATCCGCGCATGGTGTGAATTCCGTCTGATAGACGGCGGCGGGGGTGCGGTCGTTGTATCCGGAATGAAGACAATTCGGTAACAGCCGCCCCAGGGCACTCCTGACAGCAAGGAAGCCCCGGGCCGTCGGCCTGGGGCTCTCTGCGGGGCTCTGCGGAGTGGGGGACGTACGCGCCCCGCGCTGTCGGTGTACGTATCAGCCGGAGTGTCAGCCGAAGTACGCGCCGGCCGCCGGAGTCGACAGCAGGATGATGACGAGGACCGAGCCCAGCGTCGCCAGCGGGAAGCGGACCAGGACCACGGGGCGCAGCCAGGACGGGAGGGCGGAGTTCGCGGCGGCGATCACGGCGCGGGCGTCGATGTTCCGGACGGCGTCGTCGTCGGACCTCTTGAAGGCGGCGGCGGTGTACTGGGTGGCGAACACCTGGCCGGCGGTGATGAAGCCGACGACGACCAGGACGAGCGGCTCGATGATCCACGACAGGAGGCGGCCGGTGCCGCTCGCCGCGAGGTTGAGCGAACCGAGGGCTGTCAGGATCGCGCAGATGGACAGGGCGAGCGCGAGCTCCCAGGGCTTCTCCCTGAACCGGATCCCGTGCCGCTCCAGGACCGCGGCCGGGTGCCCCTGCCGGTGCATCTCCCGCTCGGCGGCGAGCTGGGCGGCGCCTCCGTGGATCCAGGCGGCGATCGGGATGATGAGGAAGGTCACGGCGAGCAGGACCTGCAGGGCGATGGCGATGGCGACGGACAGAGGCATGATCGGGTCTCCTCGGCAGGTGTGAGCGGCGGGGCGTGGGTGGGGGAGCGGGGTTTTCCGGCCGGATCAGGCGACGATCGTGGCCACCAGGGCGAGGGCCGAACCGGCGAACACGACGGTGTGGCGGACGTTCTGCAGGATCCAGGTCCAGGAGGGGAAGGCGTTCTCGGCCGCCTTGAGGAAGGCCGCGACGTTGATGCGCAGCAGCATCGGGTCGCCCTTGCGCTTGAAGGCGGCCTCCACGCCCTTCACGGCGGTGAGGTTGCTGTAGAGGATGGCGACGTTCCCGAGGAACACGATCGACGAGAAGATCCAGGTCAGCAGGTGACCCCAGTCGTTGCCGGCGAGGTTGAGCCCGGCCACGGCCACCATGACCGCGGAGACCGAGACGGGGACCACGGTCTCGTGGCCGCCGGCGTCGAACCGCAGGTTGTTCTCCGCGAGGACGGTGACGGGCACGCCCTGGCGCGTCAGTTCCGCCTCCGCGGCCGCCTTGGCCTTCGCCCCGTAGCGGGCACGCACCACCGGGATGCTCAGGAAGGCGGCGGCGACGAGCAGCTGGAGGATGGCGGCGAAGGTGTTCATCGGGGTCTCCTGATCGGTCCGGCGAGCGACTTGCACTGTGTTCAAGTAAGACGTTAGACCATCACTTGAACGATGTGCAAGTGATGGTTTGAACTTTGTGCAAGTCGCTCTGGTGTGGCCTATGGTGAGGGGCATGCCCCGCGACACACTCACCCGGGAACAGATCGTCCGCACCGCCGTCGAGCTGCTCGATGCCGACGGCCTCGAAGGCCTCAACATGCGCCGCCTCGGCCAGCTGCTGAACTCGGCTGCCACGGCCGTCTATTGGCACGTCAAGAACAAGGACAACCTCGTCACCCTCGCCGGCGACCGGATCTGGGACGAGATCAAACTGCCCGATCTCGACACGGTCGACTGGCGCACGGCGGCCACCTCCATGGCCACCGACCTGCACGCCATGTTCACCAGGCACCCCTGGTTCGTGCAGGCGTTCGCCTCGCACCTCTTCTACGGCGTCGGCAAGGCGCGCCACGACGACCACAACCTCGCCGTGTACGAGGCGGCCGGATTCGTCGGCGCGGAAGCGGACCAGGCAGCGGCCACCGTCTTCACGTTCGTCCTCGGCAACGCGACCGGCGACGCCGCGACGGCCTCACTGACCAGGCGGCTGAGCCGTGACGGCGGCAACGCGGAGGACGCGCTCCGGGACGCCATGGGCCAGGCCACCGAAGTCGCGATGCAGTTCCCGCGGCTGCGCAGCAGGCTCGAAGGGGCCGCCGCCGCCGAGTACGCCGCCGCGCCCGAGGACACCTTCGAGTTCGGCCTCCAGGCCCTCTTCGACGGCCTCGAGAACCGCCTGGCCGCGCGCCGCCCCTCGTAGGGCGGCCCCGGCGCGCGCCGGGGCCGCCCGTCGTCGCACCGGCGTGCCTGGCCGTCGAGTTGAGGCTTCCCCCCATCGGCGTAGCCTGGAATGTGGGCCTGTCCAAGTGGCGAGCCCGGCCCGTCCAAGCGACAAGCGATGTCGCACGAGGAGCGATGGCCATGGGCAATCCCTCGATGGAAAAGCTGCGGGAACGCGTGCGCGGGGACGTCATCACCCCCGACAGCGATGCCTACGACGAGGCACGCACGGTTCACAACGCCATGATCGACCGGCGTCCGGCCGCCGTCGTACGGTGCGCCAACGCCGGAGACGTCATGGCCGCGGTCGACTTCGCGCGCGAGGGCGGACTTGACCTGGCCGTGCGCGGCGGCGCGCACAGCGTGCCCGGCTTCGGCACCTGCGACGACGGCGTCGTCGCCGATCTGTCCGGCATGCGAGGGGTGCGCGTCGACCCCGGACGGCGGACGGCGCGCGCGGAAGGCGGAGCGACCTGGGGCGACTTCAACGCGGCGACGCATGCCTTCGGGCTCGCCACCACCGGCGGGATCATCTCCACGACCGGCGTCGGGGGCCTCACCCTCGGCGGCGGCATCGGATACCTGGCCCGCGGGCTGGGGCTGAGCTGCGACAACCTGATCTCGGCCGATGTCGTGACCGCGGACGGGCAGTTCCGCGTCGCGAGCGAGGAGGAACACGACGACCTGTTCTGGGCGCTGCGCGGCGGCAGTGGCAACTTCGGCGCGGTGACCTCCTTCGAGTTCCGGCTCAGCCCGGTCGAGCACATCTACGGCGGACCGATCCTGTTCGAGCTGGAGCACGCCGGCGACGTACTGCGCGGGTTCCGCGAGATCATCGCCGACGCCCCGGAGCAACTGGGCGGGTTCCCAGCCTTCCAGATCGCCCCGCCCCTGCCGTTCATCCCGGAGGACCGGCACGGCCAGCCCTTCTCCCTGATCGTGGCGTGCTGGGCCGGCCCCCTCGACGAGGGCGAGCGTGCCGTCCAGGTGTTCCGCGACCTGGCCCCGGTGGTCGCCGAGCACGTCGGGCCCATGCCGTATCCGGCGCTCAACAGCGCCTTCGACGTGCTGGTGCCGCCCGGTCTGCAGCACTACTGGAAGGCCAACTTCGTGACCGAGCTCAGCGACGCGGCGATCGCGGCGCACCTGGAGCACGGTCCGCATGTACCCGTCGTCAACTCGACCGTCCACATCTATCCCATCAACGGCGCCTGCCACCGGGTGGCGCCGGACGCGACGGCCTTCGCGTACCGGGACGCCGCGTTCGCCACGGTCATCGCGGGCATGTGGCCCGATCCCGCGGACAACGAGGCCAACATCGCCTGGGTGCGCGGCTACTACGAGGCGACCGCACCGCACTCGGAGGAGGGCGGCTACATCAACTTCATGGCCGAGGACGACCAGGACCGCATCCGGGCCAACTACAGGACCAACTACGACCGCCTCGTCGAGGTCAAGAGGGCCTACGACCCGGGCAACCTCTTCCACGTCAACCAGAACATCAAGCCCTAGGGGGACGCCCCCTAGTGCTTGACCAGGACCTTCGCGGCGACGAGGACCAGCCCCAGAACGAGGTTGACGGCAGCGGTGACGGCGATCAGACGGCGGGTGGCACTGGCCTTCACCACCGTCACGGTGCCCCAGATCACCTGCTCGGCGAGGGCGACGCCGAGGGCCAGCCACACGGTGTCGCTGTCACCGAGCCCCAGGAGGGGGCTCACCGCCACGGCGGCGGCCGGTGGGACCGCCGCCTGGACGAGCGGCCATTCCTTGCGTGCCTCGTGGCGGACGATCTCCCACGACAACGCCTGATGGGCCAGCCGGTCGCCCACGAGGCGGACGTAGACGTGCGTGATCCAGAAGACCAGGCCGGTGGTGAGCAGCATGACCACGAGCTGGACCCGGGGGAAGGAGCCCGTCGTTCCCGCTGTGGCGATGACCGAGGCGGCGAGGAGCGAGCCGTAGATCGCGCCGGCGTAGTCCCGCGCGGTTGCCTCTGCCGGTTCGGTACGGCGACGTGTCATCCCCTCAGCATGCCGGGAGGCACCAGCCCGACGACGTCACCGCGCCCGGCCCGGTCGCGACCCCCGCGGTACCGGCCGCCGATGGCCGAGCGCGCGGGCCGGTCCACCGCTTCCGGCCGTGGGCGTTCGGCCGTCGGAGTGCTCCATGGGCGCGGGCCGTGCCGAAGCGGCCGCGCCGGCCGCCCGGCCCGCACGATGGACGGCGTCGCACCGCCGTGAACGGCACGGCGGCAGGATCCAGGAGCGCTCGTGACCGTCCACCCGCCCGCCCGTTACGACGACCTGCGTGCGATGTTCGTCAACTGCACGCTCAAGCGCTCTCCCGACGTCAGCAACACCCAGGGCCTGATCGACAGGAGCCGTGAGGTGATGGAGTCGAACGGCGTCACGACCGAGCTCGTACGGGCCGTCGACCACGACATCGCGACCGGCGTCTGGCCGGACATGACCGAGCACGGCTGGGACCGCGACGAGTGGCCCGCGCTGTACGAGCGTGTGATGGCGGCCGACATCCTCGTGCTGGCCGGGCCGATCTGGCTGGGGGACAACAGCTCCGTCATGAAGCAGGTCATCGAGCGGCTCTACGCCTGCTCGTCGCTGCTCAACGACCGGGGCCAGTACGCGTATTACGGGCGCGTCGGCGGCTGTCTGATCACGGGCAACGAGGACGGTGTGAAGCACTGCGCGATGAACGTCCTCTACAGCCTCCAGCATCTCGGCTACACCGTCCCGCCACAGGCGGACGCGGGCTGGATCGGTGAGGCCGGCCCCGGGCCCTCGTATCTCGACCCGGGGTCCGGCGGGCCGGAGAACGACTTCACCAACCGCAACACCACCTTCATGACCTGGAACCTGATGCACCTGGCCGCCCTGCTCAAGCAGGCGGGCGGCATCCCGGCCCACGGCAACCAGCGCTCCGAGTGGGACGCCGGCTGCCGCTTCGACTTCCCCAACCCCGAGCACCGTTAGGTCCGGTCCGGCAGATCCGGCCATCCGGCTCGTTCAGAGCCGGATCCGGCCGGCGACGGGCAGGTGGTCGCTCCCCGTCGCCGGAAGCGACCAGACGTGGGTGACGGTCGCGGCCCTGGTCATGATCTGGTCGATCCGGGCCACCGGGAACGCCGCCGGCCAACTGAACGCGAAGCCCGAGTCCGGCGCGGCCATCCGCGAGCCGACCGGGTCAAGCCCGCGGTCGTCCACCGTGCTGTTGAGGTCCCCGAGCAGAATCACCCGCTCCAGCGGCTCAGCGCCTATCGCCCGGCCGAGCAGAGCGGCACTCTCGTCCCGCCACGCCGAGGCGAACCCCGTGCGCGGGCCGAGGCGGACCGAGGGCAGATGTGCCACGTACACGGCGACATCGCCCCGTGGTGTTCCGGCGGTCGCCCTCAGCCCGCGGCTCCAGCCCTCCCTCGTGCGCTCCGGCATGCTCGGCGGACTGATGTCCACGGCCCGTACGCCGGTGAGGGGCAGCTTCGACCACAGTCCGACCGTGCCGACGACCGCGTGGTGGGGGTAGTCGGCCGCCAGCGCCGAGGCGAAGGCCCGCGCATGGGAGGGCGTCAGCTCCTGGAGGGCGATGAGGTCGGCGTCCGCCCTCAGCAGGGCACGTGCGGTGCCGGCCGGATCCGGGTTCTCGTCGCTGACGTTGTGCTGCAGTGCCGTGATGTCGTACGACGCGCCGGACGGCGGCAGCAGCAGGCCGCCGAACACACCGAGCCAGGCCGCCGCGGGCAGCAGCACGGCGGACAGCGCGGCGACCGAGCGGCGCAGCAACGCCACGCACGTCAGGAGCGGGACGGCCAGACCGAGCCAGGGCAGAAACGTCTCCAGAAGGCTGCCCGCGCGTCCGGCCGTATTGGGTACGGCGGCGTGGAACAGCAGCAGACACGCGACGAGTACGGCGAGCGCGACGAGCAGGCGCTCCGTACGTGCTGCCTGCCTCATCGTTCGCACACCGCCTCACCTGAACGCCGCACACCCAGAGCCGCTAGCAGCGGCCGAGTGTGCCGCTCCCCTTGTTGGTCTTGTCGGCGAACACCCAGCCCTCGGTCTCCGTGCCCTGGATACGGGCGTAGATCCACTTGTTGCCATGGGCATTGGTGACGTAGCAGTGGTAGTAGACCTTCACACCGGACTTGACCGCGGTCACATAGGAGCACTCCGCGTACGGCCCGGTGTAGAGGTGGGAGTTCTGGGACAGGTACGCGTAGCCGTCGCTGTTGTTCTGGCGGGCCCAGCCGGTGCAGCCCGTCGACACCGGAGTCGGCTCCTTCACCGTGGCGCTGGGCGTGGCCTTGGGGGGAGCGGTCGGATCCGTGGCCGGCTCGTCGGCGTCGTCGCCGGGCGCCGGCGTGGGACCCGGTTCCGGCTCCGTGTCCTTGTCCGTGTCCTTGTCCTCGCGTTCCTCCGTCTCCTGCGAGGCGGACGGCGACGAGGACGTGCCGGAAGGAGAGGCGGACGACGGGGTGTTGCTCCCGTGCGGCTGGTGGCTGCCCGCCGAGGGACTGGAGCCGGGGGACGTCTCCCCCGAGGCGTTCGGGGTCGTACCGCCCTGCTGGGAGGTCAGGGCGTAGGTGATGCCGCCGGCGGCGAGGACCACGGCGGCGGCCGACGACGCGATGAGGGTGCGGCTCCGGGTCCGGCGCTGTGCGCGACGGAGTGCGGTGCGGGTCGTTTCGGGGGCGGGGACTCCAGCGGGGACTCCGGCGGGGCCCGCGACCGGCGCGCCGTGCTGCGGAACGGTGTGCGGCTGGCCCTGCTGCGGGTAGCCGGCGTACGGCTGGCCCTGCGGCGGGTAGCCGGTGTACGGGGGCTGCGCGGACGGCTCCTGGAACGGCGTCGCGGGACCGAACCCGGGCGGCGGCGTCGGGATGGTGGCCTGCGTGGGCACATGTGCGTGGCCCGGCGGCGTGAGTGTCACCGTGCCGCCCGTGGCCACCCGCTCCAGCATCTCGCGCGCCTGGTCGGCGGTCGGCCGGCTCTCCGGCTCCTTCGCCATCAGCGCCTGCAGCACCGGCGCGAGCGGCCCCGCCCGGCGGGCTTCCGGCAGGGGCTCGGTGACGATCGCCGACAACGTGGACCACGCGGACGTACGGCGGAACGGCGACGTGCCCTCCACCGCCGCGTACAGCGTCATGCCGAGCGACCAGATGTCCGACGCGGGGCCGGGCTCCCTGCCCTGCGCGCGCTCCGGCGGCAGATAGTCGAGGGAGCCGACGAGCTGGCCGCTCTGCGTCAGCTTGGCCATCGCGTCGTCGCCGGAGTCCATGGTGGCGATGCCGAAGTCGGTGAGCACGACCCTCCCCCAGCCTCCGGCCGGGGGGACCCCCATCTCGCTTCGCTCGCCGTGCTCCAGAAGCACGTTTCCCGGCTTGACGTCCCGGTGCAGCACACCGACCCGGTGCGCGGCGTCGAGCGCGTCCATCAGCTTGGCGCCGATGGCGGCGGCTTCGTGCGGCTCGATCGCGCCGCGCTCCGTCAGTACGTCGTCGAGCGAGGGCCCCTCGACGAGTTCCATGACGATGACCGGCAGGCCCTCCTCCTCGGTCACGTCGTGCACGGTGACCACACCGCTGTGCCGGATCCGGGCGGCGGCCTGCGCCTCGCGCTGCATCCGGGTGCGCAGGTCGGCGAGGTCGGACGCGGAGGCGTCGGTGTACGCCCGCAGGACCTTGACGGCGACCTCTCGGTTGAGCAGTTCGTCCACCGCCCGGCCGACCACTCCCATGCCGCCGCGCCCGAGCATGGCGGTCACCCGGTAACGCCCTCCGAGCACCTTCCCTATCAGCTCGCCGCCGCTTGTTTCCCCCGTCGCCACCGCATGCTCCGATCCGTAACGCTTCGTCAATTCATGACCTGGCCCGGTCAAGCGTAGGGGTAGGGCGACGGGGGAGGAGCGGCGGCCGGGGCCGGGCGCCGCGGTCGCGCGGGAGGGCGCGACCCACCGGCCTTCTGGACACCGTCCGGTCCCCTGCCCGGTCTCCGGGGTGAACTGAGGCGTCCATCTGGCGCACTCGTTCGAGTCGATCATCTCGAACGAGTTAATGGCCGCCAACGCTGCTGTGCGTGATCAAGAACCTCATGCGCGCTGCCACGGCGGCCGCGCTGGCGGTCCTGCCGCTCGCGTCGCCCGCCCCCGCCCATGCCCACGCCCCCGCCCCCGCCGTCGAGACGCTCCTCCTGCCCGCCGCGGTCGAGGCGCTCCCGGTCGCCGTCGAGGTACGGGAGGGCTACCAGCGCACCAGCTTCAAGCACTGGAACGCCGGCAAGAACCCGTCCGACGGGTGCAACACCAGAATGGAAGTCCTGCTCCACGAAGCGGCCGAGAGTCCGGAGGTCCTCCCCGGCTGCAAGCTCTCCGGCGGACTCTGGTGGTCGTACTACGACAACAAGTGGCTGACCTCCGCCTCCGCCCTGGACGTCGACCACCTGGTGCCGCTCGCCGAGGCCTGGGACTCCGGAGCGTCCCAGTGGACCGCGGGGCGCCGCGAGGCATACGCCAACGACCTCGACGAAGACCGCTCCCTCGTCGCCGTGTCCGCCGCCTCGAACCGCAGCAAGGCCGACAAGGACCCGGCCGAGTGGCTGCCGCCGTCCCTCGACGTGAGGTGTCGCTACGCCTCGGAGTGGATCGCCACCAAGCTCCGCTGGGGACTCACCGCCGACACCACCGAACGCGAAGCCCTCCGCCAGCTCGCACCCGGCTGCCCCGGCTACAGCGTCAGCTACGCCCCCGCGCCGTAACCAGGACGTGGCCCGCCCTCGCCGAGGGCGGGCCGCCCCCCCGGCCCGGCATGCGCAGCAGTTGGCCGCGACACGTCCGGGCGGGTCTCGACATGCGGACGCCTCTCCCGCAAGGCTGGGGCCGATTCCCTTACCTTCACGAGGAGTTGGGCATGAGTACGAGTTCAGCGGGCACGGCGGCGGGCGGCGCCGGGAGTGACTCCCCGTACGTGATCGTCGGCGCGTCTCTCGCCGGAGCCAAGGCGGCGGAGGAACTGCGTGCGGCGGGGCACGCGGGCAGGATCGTCCTGATCGGCGACGAGAGCGAGCTCCCGTACGAGCGGCCGCCGCTGTCCAAGGGGTACCTGCTCGGCAAGGACCCCCGGGACAAGGCCTACGTCCAGGAGAAGCCGTCGTGGTACGACGAGCACGGGATCGAGCTGCGCCTCGGGCACACCGTCACCTCGATCGACCCCGCCGCGCACACCGTCACCCTCGACGGCCGCGAGACGCTCGGCTACGCCAAGCTGCTGCTGACCACCGGCTCGACGCCGCGCCGTCTGCCGGTGCCGGGCGCCGATCTCGACGGGGTGCGCTATCTGCGCCGGCTGGAGGACAGCGACCGGCTGCTCGCCGACTTCCGCGCCGGGTCCCGCGTCGTGGTGATCGGGGCCGGGTGGATCGGGCTGGAGACGGCCGCCGCCGCCCGGGAGCACGGCTGTGCGGTGAGCGTGGTCGAGATGGACTCGCTGCCGCTGCGCGCCGTCCTCGGCGACGACGTGGCCGCCCTCTTCCGCGACCTGCACATCAGGCACGGCGTCACCTTCCACCTGGGCACCGAGGTCGCGGAGATCACCGGCGAGGGCGGCAAGGTCACCGGAGTCCGGCTCACGGGCGGCGACGTCCTGGACGCCGACGTGGTCGTCGTCGGCATCGGCATCACCCCGAACTCCGCGATCGCCGAGGCCGCCGGGCTCGAGGTGGACAACGGCATCCGCACCGACGACACGCTGCGCACCTCCGACCCGGACATCTACGCGGCCGGTGACGTCGCCAACGCCTCCCACCCCGTCCTCGGCCGCAGCATCCGGGTCGAGCACTGGGCCAACGCCCTCAACCAGCCCAGGACCGCCGCCCGCGCGATGCTCGGCGAGGACGTGTCCTACGACCGGATGCCGTACTTCTTCACCGACCAGTACGAGCTCGGCATGGAGTACACCGGCTATGCCGCGCCCGGCGCCTACGACCGCGTGCTGTTCCGGGGCGACCCGTCCGGCGGGGAGTACATCGCCTTCTGGATCGGCGAGGGCCGCGTGCTGGCCGGGATGAACGTCAACGTCTGGGACGTCACCGACGCCATCAAGGAACTCGTGCGCTCCGGCCGGACGGTGGACCCGGAGCGGCTGGCCGATCCGTCGGTCCCGCTCGACAGCCTGTAGGGGCTCCGCCGTCGGCGCGTTGCGACGGTCGCCCGCCGCTCCCTCAATCGCGTGCCGACTACGGCGTGCGGGTGAAGGAGCGGCGGTAGGAGCGGGGCGGTACGCCCCGGCGCCGTACGAACTGCGCGCGCAGGACGGCCGCGCTCCCGAAGCCGACCAGGCGGGCGATCTCCTCGACGGGCAGGTCCGTGGTCTCCAGGAGTTCCTCGGCGCGGCTGAGCCGCAGGCCGAGCAGCCAGGCGTGCGGGGTGGTGCCGGTCGCGGCGGCGAAGCGGCGGGCGAAGGAGCGCCTGCTCATCAGGGCCCGGCGGGCCAGCTCCGCGACGGGAAGCGACTCGTGGAGGTGCTCACGGGCCCAGGCGAGCACATCGGCGAGCCGGTCGTCGTCGCAGTCCTCGGGGGCCGGGGTGGCCAGGTACTGGGCCTGTCCGCCGTCGCGGTGGGACGGCAGGACCAGGTCCCGGGCGATGGCGTTGGCCGTGGCGGCGCCGTACTCCCGCCGCAGGAGGTGCAGGCACAGGTCGAAGCCGGCGGCGGCCCCCGCGCCCGTGGCGATCCGGCCTTCGTCGATGTACAGGGCGTCGGGTTCGACGGTGACGTCCGGGTGGCGTTCGGCCAGCAGGCCCGCGAACCGCCAGTGCGTGGTGGCGCGCCGCCCGTCGAGCAGTCCGGCCGCGGCGAGCGCGAAGGCGCCGACACAGTGTCCCGCGACCAGCGCGCCGCGCTCGTGCGCGGTGGTCAGCGCATCGAGCACGGCGGGTCCCGGCGGGGTGCGGAAGTCCGCCCAGGGCAGGGCGATCACCAGGTCGGCCGAGGCCAGCCGGTCCAGTCCGTGCTCGACCACGAGCGGCAGCCCGACATCACTGCGGATCCGTCCGGGCCGTTCGGTGCACAGGGCGAAGTCGAAGCGGGGCAGGTCCTGGCCGCGCGCGTCGAAGACCTCGGCGACGATGCCCGCTCCGAGCATCCCGACACCGGGAGAGGCGTAGGCGGCGACGGTCACGAAGGGGGGCATGCGGGCAGTGTGGCACGCGGCTCGATTTCCGCGAGGCACGATTCCTGCGATCGGTGGCAGCACGGCCACTCGTGAAGGAGGGCCCTGCGCAGAAGACTTGGGGCCATGACAGACGCACCGTTCGGCCGCAGCGCCACGTACACGATCCTGACCACGGGCTACACCCTCTCCACCGGCCCGGGGGTGGCCGCCACCGTCTCCTACGTCGGCGACGGGGATCGCCACGTGATCGTCGACCCGGGCATGGTGGCCGGCCGCGAGCGGATCCTCGGGCCGCTCGCGGAGCTGGGGCTCGGCCCCGACGACATCACCGATGTGGTGCTCAGCCACCACCATCCGGACAACACCATGAACGTCGGCCTCTTCGGCGTGGCTCGCGTCCACGACCACAAGGCGATCTACCGGAACGACCAGTGGACCGACCGCGACGCCGAGGGCTACGAACTGACCCCGTCGCTCAGGCTGATCCGCACCCCGGGACACAGCCGCGAGGACATCACCCTGCTGGCGGGCACGGACTCGGGTGTCGTGGCCTTCGTGGGTGACCTGTGGTGGCGCCCCAACGGCCCGGTCGAGGACCCGGTCGCCCCGGACCACGAGACGCACCTGGCCTCCCGGCTCCGGGTACTCGCCGCCGCGGACCTGATCGTGCCCGGCCACGGCGCCGCGTTCCCGGCGGACGACACCGCGCCCCGCTAGCGGTGCTGGGCACGGCCGGGGGAGTGGTCCTGGCGCCACTGCTCGGCGGCTTGCAGCATGGCGCGCCCGACGTGCTCGAAGAAGTCGCCGATGTCCCGCAGCCGGGCGCCGGCGGGGCTGGTGACGCCGAGGGTCTCGGCGCCCGTACGGGCGAAGTCGGCGAGTGCGGTGTTCTGGCGGGCACTCGCCGTCCAACTGCGGAACCAGGCGTCCGCGTCGATGACGTAGCGGTCGCGCCGTCGGCGCGGGTCACGCTCACGGCGGATCAGCTCCTGCTGTTCGAGTTCGCCGATGGCCTTGGAGACGGAGGCCGGGCTGACCCGCAGCCGTTGGACCAGGTCGGCGGCGGACAGGCTGCCACTGTCGGTGAGGTAGAGGCAGGCCAGCACGCGGGCGGTCATACGGGGGAGCCCCGTGCCGATCACGATCGCGGTGAACTGCTCTTCGAGCGCACGGACTTCACGGTCCGGGTCGCCGCCGGGCGGCTGCTCCGATGCCGGGCCACCGGCAGGGGCGGGGGCCGGGACCGGAGTTGGTCTACGCCGGCGAGCACGTTCCTGGGTGGCGCGTTGCGCCTGGTCGGCCTGATAGCCGTCGGGGCCGCCGTTGCGCGTCACCTCCCGGGTGATGGTGGACAGCGGTCGCTCCAGCCGGCCCGCGATCTCGGTGGGGGTGAGCCCCGCGGCCAGTCCCTCGGCGATTCGCCGGCGGTCCTGGTGGGTCAGCCTGCCTCCGGGCATGGGTGTGGCCTCCTGTCGTCGCGGGTGAACAGTCTTACGTTCACCCTCATCTCATTGCAAGTCGCGAGTGAACGTATTGCATTCGTCGCCATTGTCATTGCAAGTATCCTTGCAAATCTCCTTGTGTGCTGGGGATTTCGATGGGCGATGTGCGTTGACGAATATATAAACGCAAGCTAGCTTTCACTCAGAAGTAAACGCTGATCGCCACAGGGGGACCCACGATGACGCTGCCCGATCCCACACGCTCCACCTGGCGCACCGCTTGGCGCGACTGGCACCGCCCGCTGATGCTCTGCGCCGCCCTGATGACGGCCCTCATGGTCCTCTGCGGTGTCGGAACGGCCGTGGACGGCCGGACCCTGCTGGGCGAGTCGGTATGGGTCAAGCCGCTGAAGTTCTCCTTCGCCTTCGCCCTCTACGCCGCCACGCTGGCCTGGCTGCTGAGCAGGCTGGACCGAGGAAGACGCCTGGCCCGGTGGGGCGGTACCGTCCTCGCGCTCGCCGTGGCCGCCGAGGTCGGCGCCATCACTCTGCAGGCCGCGCGCGGCACGTTCAGCCACTTCAACGCCGACCAGGGCGACCCGATCACCCTGGCCCTGGTACCGGTCCTCAGCCTCGGTGTCATGGTCATCGTCATCGCGCAGCTGGTCGTCGCCGTCGTCGTGCTGATCCAGCGCACCGGCGGCAAGGACCTGAACCGGGCGATCAGCGCCGGACTCGGACTCGCGATCGCCGGCATGCTCATCCCGGTCTACTGGATGGTCGGCGGGATCCACCCCCGTACCGTCACCGACGCCAACGGCACCGCCATCCCGATGTACCAGGGCCACGGCATCGGTGACCCCGACGGCCACGGCATGCCCCTCACCAACTGGAGCGTCACCGGCGGCGACTTCCGGGTCCCGCACTTCTTCGCCCTGCACGGCATCCAGGTCCTGCTCCTGCTCACCTTCGTGCTGGCAGCGCTCTCGGCCCGGCACATCTGGCTGCGGGACGAGCGGGTCCGTGCCCGGCTGGTGGGCAGCGCCGCGCTCGGCTACTCCGTCCTGGTCGCGATCGTGACCTGGCAGGCCGCCCGCGGCCAGTCGCTGATCCACCCGGACACCGCGACCCTCGCGGCACTCGCCGCGACGCTCCTGCTCACCGCCGCCGCGACGGTCGCCGTCGTCGTCGCGGCCCGAAGGACCGCCGCCTCCGCCGCCGTCTCTGCCGCGACTCCACCTGCCGCGCAGCGTCAGGTGACGACGCGCTGATCCGCTCGGGGCGGCGACGCCGGGCCTACTCCGGTCCCACCACGCCGTGTTCCCAGGCCCACGCCGCGATCCCCACACGGTTCCGTGCCCCGAGTTTGGCCTGCACGTTCGCGATATGGGTCTTCGCCGTCCCCGCGCTGATGAACAGCTCCGCACCGATCTCGGCGTTCGTGTGCCCCCGCGCCACCAGCCGTACGATCTCGAGCTCCCGCCCCGTCAGGACCTGCGCGGCCGTCGTGGACGCCTTCACCTCGGGACCCGACAGCCGGCTCAGCAGCCGCACAGTGATCTGCGGGCTGATCAGCGTGTCCCCGGCCATCGCCGCCCGGACCCCCTCGATCAGCAGCGCCGGCCCGGACCGTTTCAGCAGGAAGCCGCAGGCACCGGCCCGCAGCGCGGTGTGTACGTACTCGTCCAGGTCGAAGGTGGTCACCACCACGACCCGGCTCTGCGGGGACAGCAGCCGGGTCACCTCCAGCCCGTCCAGGCGGGGCATGCGGATGTCGGTCAGCACGACGTCCGGGCGCAGTTCCCGGGCCAGCGCCACCGCGCTCTCCCCGTCCGCGGCCTCCCCCACCACCGTCATGTCCGGCTGCGAGTCGAGGATCAGCCGGAATCCGCTGCGGATGTCCTCTTGGTCGTCGGCTATCAGGATGCTCGTGGTCACGGCATCATGATCACCCTTGGGTGGTCCCGTCCGCAGGGAAGACCGCCGAAACCCGCCAGCCGCCCCCGTCGGCGGGGCCCGCGCCGAGCGTGCCTCCCGCGGCCTCCACCCGCTCCCGCAGCCCCGTGAGCCCCGTGCCGCCCGTGTGCCGGCGCCGGGCGAGACGGTTCCGCGGGCCGCGCGGGGGCGCGGTGTTGGCCACGGCCAGCTCGATCCCGGCCGGGCTCCGGCGCAAAGCGACCCGCACGGTGTGCGCACCGGGTGCGTGCCGTCGTACGTTCGTCAGTGCCTCCACCGCCACCCGGTACGCGGCGGTGTCCGCCTCCCGGGACAGGGCGCCGAGCGCCTCCTCCTCGGCCTCCAGGACCCCGCCCTCGAACCGGCCCACGAGCTCCGCCAGTGCGCCGAGCCCGGGGGCGGGAGCCGCAAGGCCGCCGCCCGCTTCCCGCAGGGCGTGCACCGTCCGGTCCATCGAGTCGAGCGCGCTCAGCCCCGCCGCCTCGATGCGCTCCAGGGCGCGTACGGCCTGACGCGGATCCGTACCGGCGACGAACCGGGCCGCCTGCGCCTGCACCACGATGGCGCTCACGTCGTGCGCGACGAAGTCGTGGAGATCCCGCGCCAGTTCCAGCTGCTGGTCGCGCCGGGCGTCCCGGACGGCCCGCCGGGTCCGGGCCGCCTGCCGGCGCAGGTGGCCTCCGACGGCGACCGCCCCCAGGGCGGGCAGCGCCCAGAACGCCGCCGCCCCGCAGGCCTCCAGCCACGACCCTCCCTGGTCCCGCATCAGCGGGGCCGGCCACAGCGCCACCGCCACGATCCCCAGGACTCCCGCGGAGCTCCCGGACCGGGCCGGCGACCAGCGCGCCACCAGCGCCAGCAGCGGCAGCAGCAATGCCAGCCCCGCCAGGGACCACTCGGCGGGTACACGGGCGAGCGAACCGGCGATGGACAGCGCGGCGGCGCCCGCCAGCACCGGGGCGTAGAGGTATCGCGGAAGCACGGTCATGGGCGCGACCCTACGAGCGCCCCGGCCGCCGCGGCATCCCCCGTTCGGCAGAGTCCGGCCGCCGCCCCGGCCCCACGGTCCGCCGTTCGGCCAATGGTCCCCGAAGGGTGCGCGGAAGGAGCCTTGGAACACCACCAACCGCCTCCCGGACAGGACTTGGACGATGGCTACGACCACACCCGTAACGGCCGCCACCCCGCTCCCCGCGCTCGCCACCGTGCCCGGTGTCTCGCGCACCGCCCGCTGGGCCGCCAGGGGCGCCGCCCTCACGCTCGTGCCGACCGGGCTGTGGCGCACCGCCATCGCCTTCGGAGTGCCCTCGGGGTTCAAGGAAGGCGATCTGCTGCACGTCAGCAACTACCCGGGCCCGTACTCCTTCTACATGATCGGGCTCAGCGTCTTCGCCGAGCTGGTCGGCCTGCTCGCCCTCGGCCTCGTCCAGCGCTGGGGAGAGGTCCTGCCCCACTGGGTGCCGTGGCTCGGCGGCCGCCGCATCCCGCCCCTGGCCGCCGTCATCCCCGCCGCCACGGGCGCCGTGCTGGTCACGCTGATATCGGTCTCGGGGGCATTCCACTGGAACGCCCCCGACAACATGGGCGGCGAACTCACCCCGACAGGCCTCGCCCGGTGGGTCATGACCGCCAGCTACGCGCCCCTGCTGCTGTGGGGTCCGCTGCTGGCCGTGGCCACGGTGGCGTACTGGCGGCGCCGTCGGATCCACGGCTGACCGGCGTCGCCTTCACGGCTGACCGGCGTCGCCTTCACGGCTGACCGGGTCGGCTCCACGGCCGACCGGCGGAACGTGCGAGCTCACCCGGCGGGGAAGGTGAGCCGCAGAACGATCTCGCCGTCGTCGATCTCCCCGGTGGGCTCGAACCCGAACTTCCGGTAGAAGGGCCACGGTTCGCCGTCACCGGGCTCGTAGCTGGTCAGCAGCTCGGTGGCGCCGTCCGCGCGCACCAGGGCGGCGATCTGCGTGAGCGCCTCTCGGCCGATGCCTCGCCTCTGGTACCGCTTGTCGACGAGGAGGCGCCAGATGAAGTGCCTCCCCTTGAAAGGCCCGGCCGACGGTTTCCACGCCAGCATCACGAAGCCGACCGGCTCGTCGCCACGGTATACGGCGCGGTACCAGGGATTGGCCTCCGGCGTCTTGGCCGCCTGCTTGAGCGACTTGGACACCGACGCGACGAACTGCTTCTGGTCACGTCGGACGCGGAGGGCACGGACGGCCTCCCGGTTGTCGTCGGTGATCTCCCGTAGGTGCACGTCCGGGGACTTCATGCCACACCCCTTCCCGCATCCGGCAGCTGTGCCGTCCGGACCGGCGCGGAGGGCTCGTACACGTGGTCAAGGACGCCGGACCGGACGTCTTCGCAGCGTATTCGACAGAGGCGAGCCGCGGCGGGACTGGCACGCCGGGCTGTGGTCCCTCCCCACTCGCCGCCATCCGGGCGGGACCCCCGGCCCGTACGGCATGGCACCCAGGGCCGCGGTGCTCCGCGGGGGGATGCTGATGACTCCCCCCGCAGGAGGGTCCGTGAGTGATCCCAGCCCCCGAGTGACCCCGAGACCGGCACCCGCCGTAGCAGGCGAGGGCGATGCCCTGCCCGCTCCCGGGGTCATCGGCATCGGACTCGCCGCGGTGCTGACGTTCGCGCTCGCCCAGGGCTCGTGGCAGTGGTTCGCCACGTTCATCGGGGTGACACTCCTCGCGGTGATGCTCGCCTTCCAGCGACGGGCGGTGTGGTCGCCGGACATCCGCTCGCCGTACATGCGCGGCCTGGTCGCGTACGCCCTGGTCGTCGGCCTGTGCGTGGCCGTCGCGCTCGCCCCCCTGCTGCAGCGCCAGGCCTGGCTGTTCCCGATGCCGGGCACGCGCGGCGACTGCGAGCTGCTGGGCAGGTACGAGGCCCTCCATACGGAGGCCGAGCTGGGGAACCTGGCCGGCGGTGACGGCGCGGCCCTGGCGTTCGCCCAGGAGGCGCAGTCCCGTCAGGCCGTCGCCGAGTGCCTGGCGGCCACGACGACCCTGTGGCTGCCCCTGTACGGGGTGGGCGTGGCGGTGCTGGTGGGAACGACCGCCTGGTTCCGCGACCGGGCCCGGGCCCGGGGCCGTACGGGCTCCGTCGGTTAGGGAAGCGTGGTGATGCGGCCCGGGAGGGCGGCCGAACTCCTGGAGCACGCTCTACCGCCGCGTGAGGGCCACGTCGAAGGAGCGTCCCGCACCGTCAGTACCAGCGGACATGGCCGGCCGCGCCCTGCCCGGTGCGGGCGGCGTGGCGGAGCTTCATCATGTGGCTTCCGGGCCCGGTCCTGTTGCGGGACAGGGGGAAGTCAGCCGCCGCAGCCGGGGACGGGAACGCGCCCGCCGCAGTTGTTCGGGCGGTTGTCGCGCACCGTGGAGCCGGTCAGCGTCACCGTGCCGCCGTTGTTGAGGATGCCGCCGGCAGCGCCGTTGGCGATGGTCAGCTTGTCCAGCCGCACCCGGACGGCTCCGGTCACGGTCACGGTGGACCCGGCGTCGTTGCCGTCGAGGACAGCGGCTCCGAGCCCGATCAGGGACAGGTCCTTGCCGATGGTGAAGGGGCCGGTGCAGGTCCCGGTCACCAGGAGCGTCGCCCCCGGGGCGGCGCTGTCGACGGCAGGCTGCAGGGCTACGGGATTGCCGCGGCAGTCCACCACCACGGCGAGCCGCCCGCCCGCGGCGGCGGCCGGGACCACCCCGACCAGGCCGACCGCCCCCGTCGCCGCTGCCGCCACCGTCGCCGACAGCGCCGCACGAGCTGATCCCTTGAGCATCCGCTTCTCCTGTCTCCGCGCGGGGCACGCCCGAGATCCTGCACCGCTGTCGTCTTCCGGCATGGACGGCCTGCGCACCCACACCCGGGAACAACCGGTGCCCCGCCGGTGTGGGAGGCACGCCGAAGCGATGCCCCACGCCCCCCGAACGGCCCGGGACAATGACCCGGGTGGCCGATGGGCAGCCCCAGGGGCTCCGGAAAGACAGCGCGTGGATCAGGGTCGCGCATGCTCCCCGGGGCTCAGTGGCGCGGGTAGTCGGTGTAGCCCTTGGCTCCGCCGCCGTAGAAGGTGGCCGGGTCGGGGGTGGCCAGCGGGAGGCCGTCGCGCAGGCGCTCCGGGAGGTCGGGGTTGGCGATGAAGGGCCGGCCGAAGACTGCGATGTCGATGAGGTCAGCGGTCAGGAGGTACTCCGCCCGCGTCCGGTCCAGGCCGCCGGCGAGGAGGATGGTGCCGTCGTACGCGTACCGGAAGGTCTTGAGGAAGTCCTCCGCGATGTCCGGGCCGCCGCTGAGGCGGAGGTCGCTGAGGTGGACATAGGCGAGCCCGCGCCGGGCGAGTTCCGGGGCGAGGTACGCGTACATCTCCTCGGCCTCATCGTCCGCCGGGAGGTCGTTGGCGAGGGTGAACGGCGAGAGGCGGACGCCCACGCGGTGGGCGCCGACGCGGTCGGCGAGGGCGTCGAGGGTCTCCAGCAGGAGCCGGGCGCGGTTCTCGACGGAGCCGCCGTACTGGTCGGTGCGGTCGTTGACGCGGGGGTTGAGGAACTGCTCGATGAGGAAACCGTGGGCGCCGTGGAGCTCGACACCGTCGAAGCCCGCCCGCGCGGCGCGGTCGGCCGCGTCGGTGAAGTCGGCGATCAGGCGCGGGATCTCGTCCGTGCGCAGGGCTCGGGGCGTGTCGGTGTCGGCGAACCCGTCGTCGCCGATCCAGACCTGAGCCTGGGCGCGCCGGGTGCTGGGCCCGACAGGCGCGGCTCCACCCGGCTGGAGGGAGCGGTGGGAGACGCGGCCGACGTGCCAGAGCTGGGCGAAGACGCGACCGCCGGCGCCGTGGACCGCCTCGGTGACAGCAGCCCAGCCTGCCGCCTGCTCGTCCGTCCAGAGTCCGGGCACGTCCGCGTAACCCTGGGCCTCGGCAGAGACGAAAGTGCCCTCGGTGATGATCAGGCCGGCGCCGGCGCGCTGACGGTAGTACTCGGCGGTGTCGAGGTCGGGGATGTGGTCGGGGCGGCGGGAGCGGGTCATGGGGGCCATGGCGATGCGGTTGTTCAGGGTGAGGGAGCCGAGGGTGTGGGCGGCGAAGAGGCTCTTCATGGTGTGGTTTCCCCGTTCGGGTCTGGTGCGTCGTCTCTTGACGCCTTTGACTCTAGGGAAGGTCTGAGGCCAATCCAATGACAGGAACTCTCGAAAAACTTGCGCAATCGTCTCATCGTCGAGACGCTTCAGCGAGGTAGGGTGCGTGCATGGACGTACTCGCGGACGTACTGGCCACCACCGGCTTCAAGGGCGTGCTGCTCGCCCAGCTCCGCTCCCGCGGATCCGGCTGGGGCTGCGGCCTCGATCAGAGTGGCACGGCAGGCTTCCACCTCATCGCCGAGGGCACCTGCTGGCTGCGCACCGCCGGCCAACCGCCGCTCCAACTGGTCCCCGGCGATGTCGTCCTGCTGCCGCGCGGCGAGCCGCACCAGCTGACGGGTGACCCCGACGCACCCGCCGTGCCGTACGCGGAACTGGAGGCCGCGCACCCGGCCGACCGGGACGGCATCGTCGACCTCGGGGGCGACGGGCCCACCGTCCGTATCGTCTGCGGCAAGTTCACGTACGACGGCGACGCCTCGCAGCACCCGGTCCTGTCCGCGCTGCCGCCGCTCATGCATGTGCCGGGCATGAGCGCCGACCCGGAACTGCAGGGAATCATCCGGCTGCTCGTCGCCGAGACGACGCGCGACAGGCCCGGAGCGCGGGCGGTGGCCGCCCGCCTGACCGACGTGCTGTTCGTACAGGTGATCCGCGCCTGGCTCGACCGCGTCGGCTCCGATCCGCAGATCGCGCCACGGTCCTGGCTGACGGCGTTGCGCGATCCGCGCATCGGCACCGCGCTGTCGTTGATCCACGAGGAGCCGGAGCAGCCATGGACGGTGGAAAGCCTTGCGCGCGCCGTATCGATGTCCCGCCCGGCCTTCGCCCGCCAGTTCAAGGCGCTGGTCAGGGACTCGCCGCTGGCGTACCTGTCCCGGGTACGCATCTCCCTGGCAGCGCGGCTGCTCCGCGAGACCGACGAGCGGGTCGCCGACATCGGCGAAGCCGTGGGCTACACCTCGGAGTTCACCTTCTCCCGCGCCTTCGCCCGCGAACGGGGGCTGCCGCCCGGCCGCTACCGACGGGCCGCACTCGCCCGGGCGGCGTAGCACGGCAGGCAACCCGAACAAAGCCCTGGGCCGCTGGCCTCGTCCTTTTCCTTATTCAATGCGGCTTGATGGCGATGAATTTGTCGGCGCGTTCCTGCTCATGTTGAGTGCCGCTCTGTTTATCCGGCGCTTCGCTATTGCGCGCAAGCGTCGACCCGATGGCCACTTCCCGAAAGCGACGCCAGTGGCACCATATGTGCTTGGCGGCATCGGCATTTGCTTGCTGGTTCCTGCTTCGGCAGCGCTCTTCATCGGGAAGGAGTTGGGCATTTTTTGAAACCTGGGCGATATAGGCCGAAACCGTTGTGCTCTGCGGGGACATCGTCGGACCTGTCGAGGCTGGTAGTGGCACGGAAGGGGCACGCGGCTAGCGCTTCTGTGCCCTGTACCGCTTGAGTAGCGCGGTGATCTTCTCGTAGTTACCTGCGCCGTTCAGCTCCGCCAGCAGATCATCTGGGCAGAGCTCGTAGTGGTCGCCCCACCAGCGTCGACCCTTGTTGTCCCAGATGCGATAGCCACCCGGGACGCCTCTGGCCACGTACCGCCTTCTGCTCACAATGCGCTCCCCCTGAGTCGATACGGCCTGTCGACGGTACCCGGAGGTCGGTGTAGCGGCTTGGGCGGGAGCCGCCATGGGGCGCCCCAGCCACATCGGGCCTGCTCCACCGTCAACCTTTCGCCGTTCGGCGTGCGGCCGTCGGGGCGGGCCGCGCGCGCCGCGCCGTGCGCGGCGTGTGCCTTGATGAAGTGGAGAACTCTTCCCGCGCTTGGATCTACTGCTTGCCGTCATGATTCCGGGCGTCCCTACGTTCCGTTGTCGGCTCGAAAGGTGGGTCTTCCCGACAGCTTCCGTTTCTACGATCTTCGTCACACCTGGCATACGGTCATGCCCCGTTCCGGGGCTACGCCGAGGGACACGATGGTGCGGGATGGCCAGTCGACCGAGCGGGCCGCACAGATCTAGCATCACTCAGATGTCGAGGGTGAGCGCGAGGCCGCTGCCGGTCTCGACAGGCTCGTCCGTGAGAAGTGTGACGCAGTGGATGATCAAGAATCTGGCAAGGATGTGGCACGGGACGCTTAGGCAGGTCCAGACGACAACAAAGGCCCGGGTCTATGACCTGGGCCTTCTGTCCGGAGCGGGTGACGGGAACCGAACCCGCGCTCTGAGCTTGGGAATCACCGTCGCCCAGCTCGATCATCTATGCCTGACCTGCGAAACGGCCTCTGATGCCGCGCTTCTCGTTGGCCCGGCGGTACCCGGGTTGACCGCTGTTCACCGCCCCGAAGGGCACGGCTGGGGCAGGATCGGCTCCCTCGGGGATGCGGTGCTTTCGCGCCGTGTTCGGTGCCTGGTGATCAGTCGTCGGACGGGCCTTCAGCTTCCTGGAGTCTCTCGGCGATGTCATCGGCCCACTCCTGAGCCCACTGACGCAGCTCGATGGTCTGATGGTCGTCGAGTCCGTACGCGGCGAATTCGGTGTCATCGATCCAGTCCGCCCCGGCGAGCCGGACCTGAAGGTCGGAGAGGTCGAAGCTGTCACGGGCGTGGCAGCGGCCGAGCTCTTCGAGCTCGATGCGACTCCAGCGATCGGTTGCCGCTCGGACGTCGATCAGGTCACGCGCAAGGCCACGGTCCGCCAGCGCGCGGACCTTTGTGCCGACCACGTCCTCCAGCGAGAGCACCAGGCCATGCTCGGTCTTCACCGGCGGACGCCAGAGTGCTTCCTTGAGGACGTCGACCTCGCACTCCTCGCCGGTGGCGGTGTCGGTGACGATCAGCCGCGCGGAAAGCGGGTCGGTTTCCAATCCCCGCACCTGCCAGCCGCGTTGTTCCAGCCCGGCGCGCACGGTGGCGGCGATCTTCTCCATCGGCTCCGGGTTCTCGGTGGCGACATCGAGGTCCTTGCTGAGCCGGTTGACCAGTCCGTGCGCCTGGACGGCGTAGCCACCCGTGAGCACGAGCGGGTAGACGTCGCCCACGGCGAGGACATCAGCAAGGAGCCGCCGGTGCAGTTCCGTGAGATTCATGCAGCAGCCTGGGCGTCGGGGCTCAGTTCGCTGAAGGCTTTCTCCCACACGTCACGGATGTCCCGGCTGATCAGCGTGCGCAAGACGGGCCACATGGCGGTGAGAAGCTCCTGGTTCAGGTAGTGGACCAGGTCGTCATGCTGTCCCTCGGCCAGGACGATCCGGTAGCAGCTCATCCGCAACCGGGGCTGGTCGAGATCGAACCGGGACAGGCCGGACCACGCGAGGTGCAGCGGAAGGTCGACGTGGCCGTGGGCGGGGCCGACGAGCTCCGAGAGCTCGACAGGAAGCCGCCGGGCGAATCTGGTGCGGCGGAGATCGGGGACGCTGGGCGTGGCTGCCATGTCTTGATTATTCCCCAGTAGTGCGAGTCGGCCCTGTGAATCCGGTACAGGGAACCCCTGGCTCAGAGCTTCCACCGGGCTGTAGTGGTGGTAATGACGGCGTAGGTACAGGTCAGAAACTTCATGCGGGACTGTCGGCGAGACAACGCAGGGTTTCGTCCCCTCCGCGTGCCCCCTCTTGCGGGACTGAAGGGAATGCGGGCAGCGACACTCGTCTGCCAACAAACAAGCCCCAGGTCGCTGACCTGGGGCTTTGCAGTGGAGCGGGTGACGGGAATCGAACCCGCGCTCTGAGCTTGGGAAGCTCATGTTCTACCATTAAACTACACCCGCGAAACGGTCCGACTGATCGCTACCGCATCGTCGCACACTGTACCCCATCGAGGCCCCCCGGTGTATCGCCCCGGAGGGCCTTCGTGCTGTCCGGGCCCGGTCGAGGACCGGCGGCCGATTCGGGGGCGGGGTAGGCGATGTGGCTGCGGCGTGGAGGGGTTGAGGCGTACCGTTGCGGGCGGAGTGCCGGGTGCGGTGGTGTCCTGTTCATCCCCTAATGTGGCTATCTCGTCCACGCTTGTTGGGGAAGGGACTTGATGGACTTGATGGACCCGATGGACTCCATGGACGCGACGGATCGCACCGTCGTCCGCTGTGCCGAGGGGCATGTCTTCGCTACCTCGACGTTCCCGATGCAGCAGCTCGGTACCGGCCGGATCGGGCCCGGGCGGCTTATTCGGTGTCCGCGGTGTGCGCGGTTGAGGCATGCCGTGCCTGTGGAGTTGCAGCAGCACTGAGGGCCTGCGGAGCGCGCGGGACCCCGTCCGATTGGGGCGGGCCCGCGCGCTCTGCGTATCCTCGGGGCGTGCTTCTCTCAGACAAGGACATCCGGGCCGAGATCGACGCGGGACGGGTGCGTATCGACCCGTACGACGATTCGATGGTGCAGCCCTCGAGCATCGACGTGCGGCTCGACCGCTATTTCCGGGTGTTCGAGAACCACCGCTATCCGCACATCGACCCCGCCGTCGAGCAGGCGGATCTGACGCGGCTGGTCGAGCCGGAGGGCGATGAGGCGTTCATCCTGCACCCCGGCGAGTTCGTGCTGGCGTCGACGTACGAAGTGATCAGCCTGCCGGACGACCTCGCGTCCCGGCTGGAGGGGAAGAGCTCCCTCGGGCGGCTCGGGCTGGTGACGCATTCGACGGCCGGGTTCATCGACCCCGGGTTCTCGGGGCATGTCACGCTGGAGCTGTCGAACCTGGCCACCCTGCCGATCAAGCTGTGGCCGGGGATGAAGATCGGGCAGCTGTGCATGTTCCGGTTGAGTTCGCCGGCGGAGCACGCGTACGGGAGTGAGCGGTACGGGTCCCGGTATCAGGGGCAGCGGGGGCCGACGGCTTCCCGGTCGTTTATGAATTTCCATCGGACGCAGGTGTGAGGACCGGTACGTCATGAGTGAGGCAGTGCGCGAGAACCTGACGTACGAGAAGTTCGGCGGAGCCATCCGCGAACTCGCCCAGACCATCGCCGATGACGGGTACGAGCCCGACATCGTGCTGTCCATCGCGCGCGGCGGGGTCTTCGTCGCGGGCGGGCTGGCGTACGCGCTGGACTGCAAGAACATCCACCTCGTGAATGTCGAGTTCTACACAGGAGTGGGTCAGACCCTCGAAATGCCCGTGATGTTGGCCCCCGTGCCGAACGCGATCGATTTCTCGAACAAGAAGGTCCTGATCGCGGACGACGTCGCCGACACCGGCAAGACGCTCAAGCTCGTGCACGACTTCTGCCTCGATGCCGTCGCCGAGGTGCGGTCCGCCGTGATCTACGAGAAGTCCCACAGCCTCGTGAAGTGCGAGTACGTGTGGAAGCGGACGGATGACTGGATTAACTTCCCCTGGTCGGTCGAACCGCCTGTGGTACGTCGAGAGGGTCAGGTGCTGGACGCCTGAGGCGGGTCTGAGGCGTCTGAGAGGCGCCTGAGAGGCCTTGAGACGTGACTGCGCCCGTCGGCCCTCCTGGGGCGGCGGGCGCAGCTCATGACGAGGCAGACCGAGCCGCCGTTCGGCTGATTACGCAGGCGGTGGCGTGTCGTCAGAGGGGCGAGGGGCCGGATTGCGGTTCTTCTGGCCCTATGACAGTCAGATTTCTTGTGCGGGCCGTGGCCGCGATGGCCGCCGGGCTCGTGCTGGTGGCGCTCCCGGGTGGCGCCGTCCATGCCGACGCGGCTTCCGCAGCCGCCGCTTCCGCTGTTCCCAAGGTGCTGATCAAGACCGTACAGACGCCGGGTGACGGGTTCGCGTTCGCCGGGGCCCCGGCCGGCGGCGGGGACGCGCTGGCTCCGGCGCCGCCGGCCACCAGCACCCTGGTCGACGGCGTGGTGTTCTTCTCCTCGACGACGGCGGCCACCACCTACTCGTTCAGCAACGGGACCACCACCGTGGCGATCCCCGCCGCCGCCCTCACCTCCGACGTCATCGCCGGGCGGACGGTCGTCAAGGCTGTGCTGTCCGACTTCGCGCCAGGACTCGTCGGGTCTTCGGCCTCCACGACGTTCACCGGCTCGGCCCAGGGCGGGGAAGACGTGCGGTGGCGGTTCGCCGCCATCTACACCACCCCCGGCGGTACGGAGAACAAGCAGGTCGCCCTCGTCGGCGATCCGGTCGAGGTCCCCGTCGGCGGTCAGGTCTCGATGGCGTCGGCCACGCCACTGACCCCCAGCAGCGCCACGAGTGCCCGGGTCGGTGCCCGGGGCGACATCGTGCCGACGGGTGTCGTGTTCACGGTCGACAGCAACGGGACGACCGGAACCACCCAGGCTTTCACCGACAACGTCGCTCTGGGTACGAGCGTGTGGGGCGCGGGCGCCACCTCGGCCACGGCGCGCTTCGGCCAGCTCCCCAGGGGGAATCCGTTCGCCGCCCTGGCGTATGCCGTGAGCTACGAGCTCCCGGTGGGCGTCCCCGCCGCCTCGCTCAGCCCGTCGAGTCACAACTTCGGCGATCAGAAGGTGGGGACGACGGGGCCGGGGCAGACGTTCACGCTGACCAACACCGGCGCCACCACGGTGAGCGTCTCCGGTGTGACCCTGGCCGGTGCGAACCCGGCCGACTACACCATCACCGGCAACAACTGCGGCGGAGCGGTGCTGGCGCCGACCGGCACCTGCACGGTCACGGTCGCCTTCGCCCCCACCGCCACCGGACTCCGTACGGCGACGCTGTCGGTGGCGTCGAATGCCGGTACGAAGTCGGCGGCGCTCACCGGTACGGGCGTCACGGCGCCGGCCGAGAACACGGCCGATCTGCAGATCAAGGTGGACGCGCCGAAGCAGGTCGAGCCCGGGGAGCGGTACACGTACACGGTGACGGTGAAGAACAAGGGTCCGGCGGCGGCGCAGGGTGTGGTGGCCGCGTTGGATCTGCGGGGGAACAGGCGGGTGATCTCGGTGGTCTCGGTCAGTCCGCAGCCCAGTGGCGGCGGCGAGGCGGGGCTGAACCCGCAGCTGAACTACGTGGACTGGGAGATCGGCACGCTGGCGGCGGGCGAGGTGCAGCGGTTCCGGGTGAACGTGACCGCTCCGGACCGGGCGTCGACGGTCGAGGCGCTGGCGCGGGTCAAGAGCACCACCGAGGACCCGAGGCGCAGCAACAACAGCCAGCGGATTCTGACGCGCGTCGAGTGGCGTTGATGATCGACGGATGAGGCGTGAGGGATGAAGCGTGAGGGATGAGGCGTGAGGGATGAGGCGTGAGGGATGAGGCGTGAGAGATGAGGCGTGAGAGATGAGAGAGGCCCCGGCCGGAATACCGGCGGGGCCTCTCTCACACGCGTCGTACGGATCAGGTACGGATCAGATCGTGCCGAGCTTGATGATCGACAGCAGCGCGATCAGCTGGATCGCCGACGCGCCCAGCGCCTTCGGCCACGGCAGGTCGTGCGACCTGCTCACCATCGCGGTGAACAGCGCGCCCGCCGCCAGCCACGTCAGCCAGCCCACGACCTGGACCAGCGAGTTCTCGCCGCCCAGGAAGAGGGCGAAGAGCAGCCGGGGGGCGTCCGTGATGGACATGATCAGCATGGAGAGGCCGACCGTCGGCTGCCACGCGCCGTCGCCGCCGAGCTGGCGGGCCAGGGTGTGGGTGACCGCGCCGAGGATGAGCCCGCCGATGACGAAGGCCGTACCGGTGATGAGCACGGAGACGATCACCTGGGAGAACGGTGCGTTGATCGCCTCCTCGCGGGTCTGGTCGAAGCCGAAGAGCGCGAGCAGGCCGTAGAGGAACGACACGGACAGGGCCGGGCCCCAGACCGGGTAGTCGCGCATCTGGAGGAACGTCGGGCCCGGACGCAGCACGATGCCGCTCAGCAGGGCCTTCCAGGTCAGCCGAGGGCCCGCGGGCGCGGCGGTCGAGGCGCCGGCGCGGTAGGTGGCGCCGTTGCCGTAGGGGTCCTCGCCGATGCTGAACGCCGTGGTGTGACCGGGGGTGTTCGCATACGGGTCGCCGTGCCCGCCGTGGCCGCCGTGCCCGCCGTGACCGCTGGGGGCAGGGCCCGGGGCGCCGTAGCCGTACGGGTCCGGCTGCTGCTGGTACGGGTCGCCGAAGTACTCCGGCTCGCCGTGGCCGCCCGGCCCCGGGCCATGCCCGTGCCCCGGTCCCGGCCCTTGTGCCTGGGGCCACTGCTGCTGCGGGTACGGGGGCGCGGCAGGGGCGCCGCCGTACTGCTGCGGTCGTTGTTGTTGCTGCGGGGTGCGGTTGTTGTCCCGGCCGCGTCCGATCCTGAATCCAGCCACGCAATCGAACGTACCCGGTCGCGCGTTGTCAGGCGGCCACGAGCCCGGTAACCAGGGGCCTTTGCGGCCGAGCTGTGACATCCCCTAGGGGAACCCCGGGGGGTTTTCCCCAGGTCAGGTCAGGTCAGGTCAGTGGCTCAGCAGCGTGCACATACGCGTACAGGCACGCGTACGCATACGAAAGCGGCCGGTCCTGCCCCCGAGGCAGGTCCGGCCGCTCATCGATTCAGAAGGACGACTACTTCACGGGTTCCGGTTCCGGAGCCGGCTCGGTCTCCGAGTCACCCGCTCCCGGGTCCACCGGCGTCTTGACGGAGTCGAGCAGCAGCTGCGCCACGTCCACGACCTGGAGCGACTCCTTGGCCTGGCCGTCGTTCTTCTTGCCGTTGACCGAGTCGGTCAGCATGACGAGGCAGAAGGGGCAGGCCGTCGAGACGATGTCGGGGTTGAGCGACAGCGCCTCGTCCACGCGCTCGGTGTTGATGCGCTTGCCGATGCGCTCCTCCATCCACATGCGCGCACCACCGGCGCCGCAGCAGAAGCCGCGCTCCTTGTGGCGGTGCATCTCCTGCTGGCGCAGGCCCGGGACGGCCGACATGATCTCGCGCGGGGGCGTGTAGACCTTGTTGTGGCGGCCCAGGTAGCAGGGGTCGTGGTACGTGATCAGGCCGTCGACCGGGGTCACCGGGACGAGCTTGCCCTCGTCGATGAGGTGCTGGAGCAGCTGCGTGTGGTGGATGACCTCGTACTCGCCGCCCAGCTGCGGGTACTCGTTCGCGATCGTGTTGAAGCAGTGCGGGCAGGTCGCGACGATCTTCTTCGAGGACTTGGGCTTCTTGGTGCTCTCGTCCTCGTCGTCCTCGCCGAAGGCCATGTTCAGCATGGCCACGTTCTCCTGGCCCAGCTGCTGGAACAGCGGCTCGTTGCCGAGGCGGCGCGGCGAGTCACCGGTGCACTTCTCGTCGCCGCCCATGATCGCGAACTTGACGCCCGCCATGTGCAGCAGCTCCGCGAAGGCCTTGGTGGTCTTCTTGGCCCGGTCCTCCAGGGCACCCGCGCATCCGACCCAGTACAGGTAGTCGACCTCGGAGAGGTCCTCGACGTCCTTGCCGACGATCGGGACCTCGAAGTCGACCTCCTTGGTCCACTCGACGCGCTGCTTCTTGGCCAGGCCCCAGGGGTTGCCCTTCTTCTCCAGGTTCTTGAGCATCGTGCCCGCCTCGCTGGGGAAGCTGGACTCGATCATCACCTGGTAGCGGCGCATGTCGACGATGTGGTCGATGTGCTCGATGTCGACCGGGCACTGCTCCACGCACGCACCGCAGGTGGTGCAGGACCACAGCACGTCCGGGTCGATGACGCCGTTCTCCTCGACGGTGCCGATCAGCGGGCGCTCGGCCTCCGCCAGCGCGGCCGCCGGGACGTCGGCGAGGGCCTCGGCGGACGCCTTCTCCTCGCCCTCCATCGTCTTGCCGCCCCCGGCCAGCAGGTACGGGGCCTTGGCGTGCGCGTGGTCGCGCAGCGACATGATCAGGAGCTTGGGGGAGAGCGGCTTGCCGGTGTTCCAGGCGGGGCACTGCGACTGGCAGCGGCCGCACTCCGTACACGTCGAGAAGTCGAGGATGCCCTTCCAGCTGAACTGCTCGACCTGGGAGACGCCGTAGACGTCGTCCTCGCCCGGGTCCTCGAAGTCGATCGCCTTGCCGCCGGACGTCATCGGCTGGAGCGCGCCGAGGGCGGTGGAGCCGTCGGCGTTGCGCTTGAACCAGATGTTCGGGAAGCCCAGGAAGCGGTGCCAGGCCACACCCATGTTGGTGTTCAGCGAGACCGTGATCATCCAGGTGAAGGACGTGACGATCTTGAGCGCCGCGAAGAAGTAGGTGAGGTGCTGGAGCGTGCTCAGGCTCGTGCCGTCGAGCAGCGCGATCAGCGGGTACGAGGCGAAGAAGCCCGGCTCCCAGCTGGTGACGTGGTGCTGGGCGCCCTCCAGGGCACGCAGCGTCATGATGCAGACGCCGACGATGAGGATGACGGCCTCGACGAAGTACGCCTGGCCCGTCTTGGAGCCCGCGAAGCGGGACTTGCGGCCCGCCTTGCCCGGCCTGCTCAGCTGCCGGATCACGATCAGGGTCAGGATGCCGAGGACCGTCATCAGACCGAGGAACTCGGTGAAGATCTCGTACGGCAGCCAGTCGCCGATGATCGGGATCAGCCAGTCGGCCTGGAAGAGCTGGCCGAAGGCGTTGACGATCGTGAGCAGCAGCGAGAAGAAGCCCACCGCCACGAACCAGTGCGCCACGCCGACGACGCCCCAGCGGTTCATGCGGGTGTGGCCGAGGAACTCCTTGACCAGCGTGATGGTGCGCTGCGTGGGATCGCCGGTCCGGGTGCCCGCGGGCACCGGCTGGCCGAGCCGCACGAAGCGGTAGATCTGCGCGATGGCACGGCCGAACAGCGCGACGGCCACCACCGTGATGACCAGCGACACGATGATCGCGGCGAGTTGCATTGGGGCTCCTCGGGCCTGCGAGGTGGGAAGATCCAGCACTTACTAAGCGGTAACTTATTCAGTCCGTGCTGAGACTACCCACTTATTTCGCCGCACTGTAGCCGCGCAGGCGGTGATCTGCGTCGCTCAGGCCACCCTCAGCCGGGCCGCCCTCGGCGGGCGCGTGCAGCAAGGCCGGGAGGGTGCCGAGCAGCACCTTCAGGTCCAGCCCGATCCCATGGTGCTCCACATAGTGCTGATCGAGCAGCTCGGGCTCGTCCCACGGCAGTACCGAATGGCGCCGGAGCTGGGCGAGGCCGGTCAGGCCGGGCTTCACGCTCTGGCGCCAGCGCCTGCGGGCGCGCGGATCGCCGGGCCTGAGCGCCGCCGGGCCGACGAGGGACAGCTCACCCCGTACGACATGGGGCAGCCGGGAGAGCAGGTCGAGCCGCAGCCGGCGGGTGCGCAGCGAGCGGACGGTGATCGGGGCGCCGTGCAGTCCGGTCCGTGTCTCGCGTACGAAGGCGCCGCCGGGGGTGCGACGGAGCGCCGCCGCGAGCGCCGCCACCGTCACCAGGGGTGCGGTGAGGATCAACAGCGCCGAGCCGAGGGTGAGATCGAGAAGGCGCTTGGCTCGCATGAAGTCACCCGACCGTTCCGTGCGTTCCGTGCCGTGCCGTGCAAGTTCCGTGTGCGCGCGTATGCCTTGTGTGCGCGTGTGCGCCTTGTGTTTCTGTGGCTTTGTGTCTTTTCGTGCGCTTTATCTGAACCATGGCACGGTGGAGGGCCGGAAGTGTGGAGGCCGCGCCGGGGCGCACCATAGTTGAGTCGATCGGGCTCAGGTCTGTTGACTCGATGGGGCCGGTGGTGCATCCTTGAGCGAGTTCCACTCAAGTTCTCTGGAGGAATTGAAATGGCACGTGCGGTCGGCATCGACCTGGGCACGACTAACTCCGTCGTCAGCGTTCTGGAGGGCGGCGAGCCCACCGTCATCACCAACGCCGAGGGCGCCAGGACCACGCCGTCCGTCGTCGCCTTCGCCAAGAACGGTGAGGTGCTCGTCGGCGAGGTCGCGAAGCGTCAGGCGGTCACCAACGTCGACCGGACCATCCGGTCCGTGAAGCGTCACATGGGCACCGACTGGAAGATCGAGCTCGACGGGAAGAACTTCAACCCGCAGCAGATGAGCGCGTTCATCCTGCAGAAGCTCAAGCGGGACGCCGAGTCCTACCTGGGCGAGAAGGTCACCGACGCGGTCATCACCGTCCCGGCGTACTTCAACGACTCCGAGCGGCAGGCCACCAAGGAGGCCGGCGAGATCGCGGGTCTGAACGTCCTGCGCATCGTCAACGAGCCGACCGCGGCCGCCCTGGCCTACGGCCTGGACAAGGACGACCAGACGATCCTCGTCTTCGACCTCGGTGGCGGCACCTTCGACGTCTCGCTGCTGGAGATCGGCGACGGCGTCGTCGAGGTGAAGGCCACCAACGGTGACAACCACCTCGGTGGTGACGACTGGGACCAGCGCGTCGTCGACTACCTGGTGAAGCAGTTCCAGAACGGGCACGGCGTCGACCTGTCCAAGGACAAGATGGCTCTCCAGCGTCTCCGTGAGGCCGCGGAGAAGGCGAAGATCGAGCTGTCGTCCTCGACCGAGACGACGATCAACCTGCCCTACATCACGGCGTCCGCCGAGGGCCCGCTGCACCTGGACGAGAAGCTCACGCGCGCCCAGTTCCAGCAGCTGACCGCCGACCTGCTGGAGCGCTGCAAGACGCCGTTCCACAACGTCATCAAGGACGCGGGCATCCAGCTCTCCGAGATCGACCACGTCGTTCTCGTGGGTGGCTCGACCCGTATGCCGGCCGTCGCCGAGCTCGTCAAGGAGCTGACCGGCGGCAAGGAGGCCAACAAGGGTGTGAACCCGGACGAGGTCGTCGCCATCGGCGCCACGCTCCAGGCCGGTGTCCTCAAGGGTGAGGTCAAGGACGTCCTGCTCCTCGACGTGACCCCGCTGTCCCTCGGTATCGAGACCAAGGGCGGCATCATGACCAAGCTCATCGAGCGCAACACGACGATCCCGACGAAGCGCTCGGAGATCTTCACGACGGCCGAGGACAACCAGCCGTCCGTGCAGATCCAGGTCTACCAGGGCGAGCGCGAGATCGCGGCGTACAACAAGAAGCTCGGCATGTTCGAGCTGACCGGCCTTCCGCCGGCCCCGCGCGGCGTCCCGCAGATCGAGGTCTCCTTCGACATCGACGCCAACGGCATCATGCACGTGACCGCGAAGGACCTGGGCACGGGCAAGGAGCAGAAGATGACCGTCACCGGCGGCTCCTCGCTCGGCAAGGACGAGGTCGACCGGATGCGCCAGGAGGCCGAGCAGTACGCGGAGGAGGACCACCGCCGCCGCGAGGCCGCCGAGACCCGCAACCAGGCCGAGCAGCTCGTCTACCAGACCGAGAAGTTCCTCAAGGACAACGAGGACAAGGTCCCCGGTGACGTCAAGACCGAGGTCGAGACCGCTGTCACCGAGCTGAAGGAGAAGCTCAAGGCCGGCGAGGCCGGCGACGCCGACAGCACCGCGGAGATCCGCACGGCCACCGAGAAGCTCGCGGCCGTCTCTCAGAAGCTCGGCCAGGCCATGTACGCCGACGCGCAGGCCGGCCAGGCCGCGGGCGGCGCCGACGCCCCGCAGGGCGAGGCCAAGGCCGACGACGACGTCGTCGACGCCGAGATCGTCGACGACGAGAAGCCGAAGGGCGGCGCTGCCTGATGACGGAGGAGACCCCGGGCTTCGAGGAGAAGTCTGACGTCCCCTCCGGCGCCACTCCCGAAGACGCGGCGCAGGCCGCCTCCCCCTCCACGGAGGAGGGGGCGGCCCCCGCCGGGGACGCAGCGAAGACGGAAGACCCGACCGCGGGTCTGACGGCGCAGCTGGACCAGCTCCGTACCGCGCTCAACGAGCGCACGACGGACCTCCAGCGGCTCCAGGCCGAGTACCAGAACTACCGCCGGCGGGTCGAGCGGGACCGGGTCACGGTCAAGGAGATCGCTGTCGCGCAGCTCCTGACCGAGCTCCTGCCCGTCCTCGACGACATCGGCCGTGCCCGCGAGCACGGCGAGCTGGTGGGCGGCTTCAAGTCGGTGGCCGAGTCGCTGGAGACCACGGCGGCGAAGATGGGCCTCCAGCAGTTCGGCAAGGAGGGCGAGCCCTTCGACCCGACGATCCACGAGGCCCTGATGCACTCGTACGCGCCGGACGTCACGGAGACGACCTGCGTCGCGATCCTGCAGCCGGGCTACCGGATCGGTGAGCGGACCATCCGTCCCGCGCGGGTCGCGGTGGCCGAGCCCCAGCCGGGTGCGACGCCCAAGTCGGAGGACTCCGAGGAGTCCGCCGACAAGAAGGACAGTGAGCAGTAACAGCGGCAGGGCCGGCAGTACCTGGGAGGAGGGACGTCGATGAGCACGAAGGACTTCGTGGAGAAGGACTACTACAAGGTTCTCGGCGTCCCCAAGGACGCCACCGAGGCCGAGATCAAGAAGGCGTACCGGAAGCTCGCCCGCGAGTTCCACCCGGACGCCAACAAGGGCGACGCCAACGCCGAGGAGCGCTTCAAGGAGATCTCCGAGGCCAACGACGTGCTCGGCGACGCGAAGCGGCGCAAGGAGTACGACGAGGCGCGCGCCCTCTTCGGCAACGGCGGCTTCCGGGCCGGTGGTCCCGGCGCCGGCGGCTCGTTCAACTTCGACCTGGGTGACCTCTTCGGCGGCACCCAGGCCGGAGGCGGCGGCGCCGGCGGCTTCGGCGGCGGTCTCGGCGATGTCTTCGGCGGACTGTTCAACCGGGGCGCCGGGCCGGGTGCGCGGACGCAGCCGCGCCGCGGCCAGGACATCGAGTCCGAGGTGACGCTCAGCTTCACCGAGGCCGTCGACGGGGCGACCGTGCCCCTGCGGATGTCCAGCCAGCAGCCCTGCAAGGCCTGTTCGGGCACCGGCGACAAGAACGGCACACCGCGCGTGTGCCCGACCTGCGTCGGCACCGGCCAGGTCTCGCGCGGCGGCAGCGGATCGTTCTCGCTGACCGACCCCTGCGTGGACTGCAAGGGCCGCGGGCTCATCGCCCAGGACCCCTGCGAGGTCTGCCACGGCAGCGGTCGTGCCAAGTCGTCGCGGACCATGCAGGTCCGCATCCCCGCGGGAGTGAGCGACAGCCAGCGGATCCGGCTGCGCGGCAAGGGTGCTCCGGGCGAGCGCGGCGGCCCGGCCGGCGATCTGTACGTCGTCGTCCACGTCGACGCCCACCCGGTCTTCGGCCGCAAGGGCGACAACCTCACCGTCACCGTGCCGGTCTCCTTCGCGGAGGCGGCGCTCGGCGGCGAGGTGAAGGTGCCGACGCTCGGCGGGCCCCCGGTCACGCTGAAGCTGCCGGCCGGCACTCCCAACGGCCGTACGATGCGCGCCCGGGGCAAGGGCGCGGTCCGCAAGGACGGCACCCGCGGCGATCTGCTGGTCACCGTGGAGGTCGCGGTGCCCAAGGACCTGGGAGCCGAGGCGCGGGAGGCCCTGGAGGCGTACCGCGAGGCGACTGCCGACGAGGATCCGCGGGCAGAACTGTTCCAGGCTGCGAAGGGAGCGTGACGCGATGGACGGCCGGCGCCGTAATCCGTATCAGCTGACCGACGAGACTCCTGTGTACGTCATCTCGGTGGCGGCGCAGCTGTCCGGACTGCACCCGCAGACGCTGCGGCAGTACGACCGCCTCGGCCTCGTCTCTCCCGACCGTACGGCCGGGCGGGGCAGGCGCTATTCGGCCCGCGACATCGAACTGCTCCGCCAGGTGCAGGCGTTGTCGCAGGACGAGGGCATCAACCTGGCCGGCATCAAGCGCATCATCGAGCTGGAGAACCAGGTCGCGGCGCTCCAGCAGCGGGTCGCCGAGCTGTCGCAGGCCGTCGAGGGCGCTGCGGCGGCGATGCAGCAGCGCGAGGCGCAGGTGCACGCGTCGTACCGGCGCGATCTGGTGCCGTATCAGGACGTGCAGCAGGCGAGCGCGCTGGTCGTGTGGCGGCCCAAGCGTCCCGAGTAGCTCCATCGGTCCCCACCCGGTCCCCCGGAGGCTCACGGCGCCCTCAGAGGCGCTCACGGCGCCTCCTGAGGCCCGCAGCAGGCCCCGTAAGGATCCGTAAGGCCCCGCAAGGCCTCGCAGGCCCCTTCGCTTCGGCGGAGGGGCCTGCGTGCGCACGGAGAGGCTCGCGGGCGTCCGTGCGTCCGTGCGTGCGTGCGTACGGGCGGGGGCGGGCCTCAGCCGTCCTGCTCCAGGATCCCGGACTGGGCGATGAGATAACCCAGTTGCGCCCGCGAACCGCTGCCGAGCGCGGAGGCGAGCTTGGCGATGTGCGCCCGGCAGGTGCGGACGTTCATGCCGAGCCGGCGGGCGATCGCCTCGTCGACGTGGCCCTCGACGAGCAGCTTGGCGATGGAGCGCTGGACTCCGCTGACGCCGGTCACCGTGGGCTCGTACGTCACCGGGTCGTCGAGCGGGATGGCCTGCATCCAGAACTGGTCGAAGACGCCGACGAGATACTCCACCAGGCCCGGGTGGTGCAGCTCCAGCGCGACCTGGCGGTCCCGGCTGGCCGGCACGAAGGCGACCTTGCGGTCCACGATGATCAGCCGGTCGATGATCTCCTCCAGCGTGCGCACCTCGACCTCGGGCCCTATGCGCTCCAGATACGCCAGGGTGATCGGCTGATGGCGGGCGGTGTGCTGGTAGAGGGTGCGCATCCGGATGCCCCGGCCGAGGAGCGGTCTGACCCGGCGGAGCGCCTCGCCGAAGGTGGTCGCGCTGCGGCCGCTGCCGGGCTGGACGGTCAGCAGCTCCGACGTGCACTCGGCGACGACGCGGTCGAGGCTCGCGTTGATGCGGGCGAGCCCCTCGAGGACGGTGATCGCGTGGGTCGTCGAGGGGTCCTGGGCGCTGATGGTCATGAATGGCTCGAATGCGTCCGCAAGTTCGACGGTGAGGCGTCTACGCTCCTGGATTTCGTTCTCGATCGGCAGCAGCAGCTGGGCCAGCGCGGCGGAAGGCGGGACCGGACGGAGCCACTGGATGTCGTCGGGATCGGGACGCAGCAGGTCCAGGTCGATCAGGCAGGGTGCGCCGACCACCTCTCCGCGGGCTATTCGGCCGGTGCGCAGGGCGCTCGAGTACAACCGAGAACCTGCCTCGCACAGGTCAGCATGTGTATGAGGGTGCCCCTTGTTGTCCTGTTCTGACCGCATCTATACACCCCCAGGCTTTTGCAATACAGGAACATGATGCATTGGGTCAGTGGTGGAAACGTGGAGAGTGAGCCATCGTCGTGGCTGCGGGGGAGCCGTAGGAATCACTTTCAAGTGAGGTTGCTCGGTCATGGCCAAGAAGCTCATAAGCACCGTTGTTGGTGCCGCGCTCATCGCTGCTGCCGCGGTGGGAGTGGCGGCATCGGCCGAGGATCCCGGGTGGGGTCTGAGCACTGCCCGGCAGGTTGCCGCGGCGGCCGACCCGGGCTGGGGCGTCCAGGACCCCGGCTGGGGTGTCGTACGGGCCAAGGCGGCCGACCCGGGCTGGGGCGTCGCGCCCGCCGAGGTCGCCGACCCGGGTTGGGGGTCCGCGGAGGCATGACGGTTCCCGAGGATCCCCGCTTCCGCCGCGAGATGGCGACCGCGTACCGCTCCGGGTGGCACTTCATCGACCTCGTCACGGCGGTGCCGCATCGTGGCGATTCGTTGATGGTCACCCTCTTCGGCGAACCGGTGGTCATCAACCGTGGCGAGGACGAGGAGATCCGCGCCTACCGTTGCCTCCGGCGACCCCGCGGAGCGCCACAGCCCGTTCGCTGTGCCATCAGGTACGGCATGATCTTCGTCAATCTCGACCAGCGCGACCACCAGTTGGTCGAGCCGCAAGCCACCTCCGCCACCCCCCGCAGTGCCTGAGCGGTTCCCCCGTCGTTCAAGATCGCTCAGGCGCTTCCCCCACACAGCGGCGCCATCGTGGACCTGAACCACGATGGCGCCGCTGTGCCACGTTTTGTTTCCGGGGGCTGACGCCCCCGGACCCCCACCACTGCCCGGCCCCGGGGGCCCGGCGTCCCGTTTCGGGGCCGGCGTCCCGGCCCCCCGCCGACGTCCGGGCTACGCTCGGCCCATCGCGCGGGTCAGGGTGATTTCGATGACCACGCGGTCCGGGTTCGGGGTCGGGGTGCGGCCGTAGCGGGCGGCGTAGCGGGAGACCGCGTCCGCGACCACGTCCGGCTCGGTGCGGACCGTGGCGCGGCCCTCCAGGGTCGCCCAGCGGCCCTTGTCCACCTGGCAGACCGCGACCCGTGCCCCCTCCGGGCCGGCGGCCAGGACGTTGGCGACCTTGTGGCTGTGCTTGTTCGTGATGACGCGGGCGATGCCCCGCTCGCCGCCCTCCGGGTCGTACGTGACACCCACCGCGACGACGTGCGGACTGCCGTCCGGGCGCGGGGTGGTCAGGGTGCACATGTGGTACTCGCGCCAGAAGGCGAGGTACGAGGCGTCGGGATTGCGAGGGTCGATGGCCATGGGCGCGAACCTACCGGCGGTGGCCACCTTCGACCACCTTGAGCGAAATAGACTCAACTTTGTGTACGTTGTATGAGTCACATCGAGTCGACACCGATCGGAGGAGGAGGAACCGCACGTGGACGCCGAGCTGACCAACAGGAGCCGGGACGCGCTCAACGCCGCCACCACCCGGGCCGTGTCCGAAGGGCACGCCGACCTGACCCCCGCGCACCTGCTGCTGGCGCTGCTCGAGGGGCGGGACAACGAGAACATCATCGACCTGCTGGCCGCCGTCGACGCGGACCAGGCCGCCGTGCGGTCGGCCGCCGAGCGGCTGCTCGCCGCCCTGCCCAGCGTGACCGGGTCCACCGTGGCGCCGCCGCAGGCCGACCGGGACCTGCTCGCCGTCATCGCGGACGCCTCGCGGCGCGCGAAGGAGCTCGGCGACGACTACCTCTCCACCGAGCACCTGCTGATCGGCATCGCCGCCAAGGGCGGCCGGGCCGGCGAGGCGCTGGCGGCGCAGGGGGCCACGGACAAGAAGCTGGTGGCCGCGTTCGAGAAGGCAAGAGGAGGGCGCCGGGTGACCACACCCGACCCCGAGGGCCAGTACAAGGCCCTGGAGAAGTTCGGTACGGATCTCACGGCCGCGGCCAGGGACGGGAAGCTCGACCCCGTCATCGGGCGCGACCATGAGATCCGCCGCGTCGTGCAGGTGCTTTCGCGCCGTACCAAGAACAACCCCGTGCTGATCGGTGAGCCCGGCGTCGGCAAGACCGCCGTCGTCGAGGGCCTCGCGCAGCGGATCGTCAAGGGCGACGTGCCCGAGTCGCTGCGCAACAAGCGGCTGGTGGCACTCGACCTGGGCGCGATGGTTGCCGGTGCGAAGTACCGGGGCGAGTTCGAGGAGCGGCTGAAGACCGTCCTCTCCGAGATCAAGGAGAGCGAGGGGCAGATCATCACGTTCATCGACGAGCTGCACACGGTCGTCGGCGCGGGCGCCGGCGGTGACTCCGCGATGGACGCGGGCAACATGCTCAAGCCGATGCTCGCGCGCGGCGAGCTGCGCATGGTCGGCGCGACGACCCTCGACGAGTACCGCGAGCGGATCGAGAAGGACCCCGCTCTGGAGCGGCGCTTCCAGCAGGTGCTGGTGGCCGAGCCGACGGTCGAGGACACGATCGCGATCCTGCGCGGCCTCAAGGGCCGCTACGAGGCCCACCACAAGGTGCAGATCGCCGACAGCGCGCTGGTCGCGGCCGCGACGCTGTCCGACCGGTACATCACCTCCCGGTTCCTGCCCGACAAGGCCATCGACCTCGTCGACGAGTCGGCCTCCCGGCTGCGGATGGAGATCGACTCCTCACCCGTCGAGATCGACGAGCTCCAGCGTGCCGTCGACCGGCTGAAGATGGAGGAGCTCGCGCTCTCCAAGGAGACCGACGAGGCCAGCAAGCAGCGCCTGGAGAAGCTGCGCCGCGACCTCGCCGACAAGGAGGAGGAGCTGCGCGGCCTCACCGCCCGCTGGGAGAAGGAGAAGCAGGGCCTCAACCGGGTCGGTGAGCTGAAGGAGAAACTCGACGACCTGCGCGGCCAGGCCGAGCGCGCCCAGCGCGACGGCGACTTCGACACCGCCTCCAAGCTGCTGTACGGGGAGATCCCCGCGCTGGAGCGGGAGCTGGAGGCCGCGTCGGAGGCCGAGCAGGAGGCCGCGAAGGACACCATGGTCAAGGAGGAGGTCGGCCCCGACGACATCGCGGACGTGGTCGCTTCCTGGACCGGGATCCCGGCGGGCCGTCTGCTGGAGGGCGAGACCCAGAAGCTGCTGCGCATGGAGGAGGAGCTGGGCCGGCGGCTGATCGGCCAGGGCGAGGCCGTACGGGCCGTGTCGGACGCGGTACGCCGCTCGCGGGCCGGGATCGCGGACCCCGACCGCCCCACGGGCTCCTTCCTCTTCCTGGGCCCGACGGGTGTCGGCAAGACCGAGCTGGCGAAGGCACTGGCCGACTTCCTCTTCGACGACGAGCGGGCGATGGTCCGCATCGACATGTCGGAGTACGGCGAGAAGCACAGCGTGGCCCGGCTGGTCGGCGCGCCGCCCGGGTACGTGGGCTACGAGGAGGGCGGCCAGCTCACCGAGGCCGTCCGCCGCCGCCCGTACAGCGTCGTCCTGCTCGACGAGGTGGAGAAGGCCCACCCCGAGGTCTTCGACATCCTGCTGCAGGTCCTCGATGACGGACGGCTCACCGACGGCCAGGGCCGGACGGTGGACTTGCGCAACACCATCCTGATCCTGACCTCCAACCTCGGCAGTCAGTACCTCGTCGAGCCGCTGACCAGCGAGGAGGAGAAGAAGCAGCAGGTGCTGGAGGTCGTCCGGGCCTCCTTCAAGCCGGAGTTCCTCAACCGGCTCGACGACCTGGTCGTCTTCTCGGCCCTGTCGAAGGACGAGCTGGCGCGCATCGCCGAGCTCCAGATCGACCGCCTCGCCAAGCGGCTCGCCGAGCGGCGCCTCACCCTGGACGTCACCCCGGCCGCGCTGGAGTGGCTCGCCGAGGAGGGCAACGACCCCGCCTACGGTGCCCGCCCGCTGCGCCGCCTCGTCCAGACCGCGATCGGCGACCGGCTCGCCAAGGAGATCCTCTCCGGAGAGATCAAGGACGGCGACACGGTCCGCGTCGACCGTGCCGGGGAGGGCCTGATCGTGGGTCCGGTTCGGTAGAACCGGAGCCGTATCGCGCCCGTGCGCAGACACGACGTGATCTTCCGCCCGGTGGGGGTTGCCAGCCCCCGCCCGGGATGGGGGAGGATGGCCGTATCCGTACGAAGGGAATCACCCCGTGAGCATCGACCCGTCCTCGATTCCGAATTTCGGGGGCCAGCCCCAGCCGCAGGCGACGGGACCCGCGGGCCCCGTCGTCCCTGACCAGGACCTGGTCAAGCAGCTTCTCGACCAGATGGAACTGAAGTACGTCGTCGACGACGAGGGTGACCTCGCGGCGCCGTGGGAGGAGTTCCGTACGTACTTCATGTTCCGCGGCGAGGACGACCAGCAGGTCTTCTCGGTGCGGACGTTCTACGACCGCCCCCACCCGGCCGACGACCGGGCGAAGATCCTGGACACCATCGACGACTGGAACCGTCGCACGCTGTGGCCCAAGGTCTACACCCACCTGCACGAGGACGAGGACGGCTCCGCCAGCCTCCGCCTGATCGGTGAGGCGCAGATGCTCATCGGCACCGGCGTCAGCCTGGAGCACTTCGTGTCGTCGACCGTCAGCTGGGTGCGCGCGTCGATCGAGTTCGACAAGTGGCTGGTCGAGCAGTTCGGTCTCGAGCCCGCCGCCGGTGAGGACGAGAAGCCCGCCGACGACGCCTGAGGCGTATCCGCCCGACCACGGCCCGGCCAGGGGCGGCGATGATCATGATCGCGGACCCTGGCCGGGCTTTTGGTCGGCACGGGCAACTATCTCGTCTGCCTCGTCACTCGACCGGCTGCAGCGTCCATGTCTGGGGACCGCCCGGGTCCGGCAGGCCCAACTGCAGCAGCTCGTTGCCCTCGTACGCGTCGGAGCTGTTGACCAGGAGGAGCTGCGAGCCCTTGGCGGTGACGGTGTAGCTGCTGCCGTCGGCCGCGACGTTCCACAACTGGCTGTCCGTATCGGCACACGGCTGTTGTGTCACGTTCCGGCCCGGAGCGGGCTGCCCGTCGACCTGCAGGCACTTGCCCGAGCCCACGGACGCGATGTTCACGTACCCATCGCCCATGTCGCTGAACAGCCACTGCTGGTTTTCTCCACCGTGGCGCTCGTACGCGATCAGCAGGGTGCCGTCCTCGGAGCTGCCGCCCTGGATGTCGGCGGCCTTGCCGGTGAGCTCGTTGACCATCACGTACGGCTTGTCGCCGGCGACAGGGGGCTTCTCCGCGCTGGGGGAGGCAGAGGGCGCGGGCGCCTCGTCGGCCGGGGCCTCGGCGGGCGCGCCGTTGCCCACCGTCCCGTGCCGGCCGGGGTCGCCGCTGCGTACGGCCCCGATCCCGAGCCCGGCTCCGGCGCAGGTGAGGATGGCGACGCCGATGAGCACCTTGGACAGGAGGCCGCGCCGGGCGGGAGCGGCGGCGTGGTCCTCCGGCCCGTACGGCGCGGGCCCTGTGGGCTCCTCGACGCGAGGCAGGGGCCTGGTGGTCTCCACCGGGCCCGGGACGCGCGCGATGACCTCGGTCGCCTCGGAGTCGGAAGGGTGGGTCACTCACACTCCTATGACGGAACGGCATACGAAATCACCGGGCACGCTACCGGGCCGGGGCCCTGCCGGATTCAGATCTTCCGGAGCTTGGACAGTCGGCTGGTCGCTTCTTCCACCACGGCGTTCTGCTTGCAGAGGTGCGAGGAGAACGCACTTCTGGGATCAGTCAAGCGCTGCCAGAGCGTCGAACAGGGCCCGGCCTTCCGCGGCCCTGCGACGCATCAGCATCCCCGCCACTCTGTGCAGCTCCTCCCAAGCGTGAGGGCGGCCGATCTCGGAGGCGTCGGTGATCACGCTCAGAGAGGTAGCCAGCGCGGCCTCCGTCTCCCCGGCGCCTGCGTATGCGTGGGCCAGGCAGGACCCGTACCAGGCCCGGTCCCTGCGGAAAGTCGGAGCGAAGCCGGCCAGTCCTGTCACCAGCTTCTCGGCCGCGCTCGACCATTCCTTGAGATGCAGGTCGGCCATACCGCGCTGCGCGGCGAACCACGACTCGCCGTAGAAGTACAGCCAGGGTGGGGCGTCCGAGGTGGCCGCGATGATTTGCTGTGCCTCGTCCAGCCTGCGGTACGCGTCATCGGCATCGCCTTCGAGCGCGTGCCCGCGCCCCGCCATCTGGACTGCCATGGCCCTCGTTGCCTCGCTCGCTCCCGCAGTTGACGCCGCCGCCTCACCCAGCCGGACGCAGCGCCGCCCCTTGCCCTGAGACCAGGCCAGGTGCGCCTTCATGCTCATGGTGGTGGCTGCCATGTCGCCGTACCCGGATTCCAGCGCCCAGTCATAGGACCGGTCGAACCATCCCAGCGCCACCGGGGCGTTGTCCTGATCCCGTGCCATCCAGGCGAGAAACTGCGCGTACTCGGCCAGCAGCTTGACCACGCGGTCTGCCAGGGGTCCCCGGGCCTGGTCGTAGAGGGAGGCCACCTCCTCGAACTGTGCAGTCACGAGGGGAGCGATCGTGCGTGAGCCCACGGTGTCCTCCGCCCGGCGATGCACGGCCAGTAAGGCGTCCATCGCGTCCAAAGAGGCGGCATCCAAGCGCAGGCCGCCCTTCTTCACGGCGATCAGCCTCTCCGCGTCCGTCCCCGACACCACACCGGGCAGTACGAGCGAGGGGAGGGGAAGCTCCTCGTGCCGGACGCCCAGCAGTTCAAGAGGGACACCAAGGCCGAGAATGATCCGCTGTCGTACCTCGACGGACGTCACCTCGCGCCGCCGGTTCTCGATCGCGGAGACGTCCGGCTGCGCCAGGCCCACGAGGGCGCCGAGCTTGCTCTGGCTGCTGCGCGTCAGCCTTCGCCACGTCTTCAACAGCGCCGGCCAGTCCTCCGCCGCCACGGCGGCCCGCAGTTGAGGGTGTGCCCACACGTTCGGCTCCGGCTCCATCCCCGAAATATAGGACGGCCCTATAGGACCCCGCAGTGGCCTCAGGATTCCCGGGCCGCCAGGGTGGTCAACGCACCCCGGAGCAGGACGGCTTCGGACAGTGTCTCCCCCTCGCAGCGGTCCGCAGGGCTTTTCTCCGGCGTGCCTGCGGCCCGCTGCGTCCCGAGCCGGAGCGGAGAACAGCCATGATCACCCCCTCCCTTCCTCGCCGAACCCCTGGTGCCGGCCGACGCAAGTACACCGTCCCGGAGCCGCTGCCCGGTGCCCCTAGCCGGGCCCTGCGGATACGCGCCGCGGGCGGTTGGGAGAAGTTCATGCGTCGTGCCGACCTTCCCGAGCCGGAGGAGACGTGAACCCCGTCGATCACGCCGGCTATGAGCAGCACCCCTTGCTGCACCCGGACCACGGCAGCCGACAACATCGCCCCCGCCTGACGCCCAGCACCGAAGGAGCACGATGCATATCCGGCTCGCCCGCATACCCGGTTCGGTGATCATGCAGCCGACGACACAGTGCCTGCTTATGGACTGCACCTACTGCTACCTGCTGTTACGCAAGACAGAGCACCTCACGCCGGTGGAGGTGCCCAAGCTAGTTGCCTGCCCCGTCAACGAGTGGGCCACGAGAAAACCGGAGTTCGAGGTCGTGTGGCACGGCGGGGGCCGCTCGCGGCGGGGCGCGAGCACCTGGCCGCGCTCATGGTCCGGTTCAAGGACGTGAAGCACTCTGTGCAGACCAACGACGCGCTGGTCGATGTCACATGGTGCGAGTTGCTGCTGAAGCGTCAGGTCCACGTGGGCGTCAGCATCGACGGACCCGAGGCTTCCGGGCGCACGTACGACCTCGTGGCGCGGTTCACGGGCCCGCTCATGGTGTTCATGACCGCCGCGTCCGTGGGCTTCTCCACTGCCACGGCGGTGATGCAGCGATGAAGGCGCCGGGACGGCTGTGCGGGGCGATGGCGTGGCTGAGGCCGGAGCACGTCCAACAGGCGAGCCCATGGTTCAGCCCCTGCCGGACGTAGCCGAATCGAGGCTTTCCCAGTTTCGGTCAGAGCCCTCGGCAGGGGGCCCACAGCTCCCGCCCCGGTGGAAGAATCCACTTCAAACCCTGGACAGGTCGAGTGCCTACCGGGGCGGGTCGTAAGTGCAGTGTTCACCACGACCAAGGAGACACACCTTGCAGAGCACCTTCACTCAGCCGGCCCCGGCGCCGTGGGGTATGCGTCGCATGGCTCCGCTCAACAACGGCACCCCTTCCCCGTGGCGGTACGCGGGCATCGACCCGGAGACCCAGACGGGCCGCTGGACCGACGGGGACGGGCAGATGACGCCGGCGGAGCTGGGCAAGCACGGCACGTCCGTCAACACCTACCCGCCCACCCAGGTCAGCAAGGACGGGAAGCAGGACTCCGACTCCGGCCACGACGCGACCCAGGACTAGGAGTACCGCACCCCGGGCAGCTCCCGGCAGAAGGCGAGCCCGTCCTTCTCGCCCAGGGCGGCGATGTCGGTGGTGATGAAGAACGTCCCTTCCGGCCGGAAGACCTCGAAGCCCGCTTCCGTCAGGCCCTCCGTGAGGATGTCCCGCTTACGGCGCAGGTCGTCGCGGAAGTCAGTGAAATAGCTGTCCGGGAGGCGGAGGGCTTCGGCGATGGCGTACTGGAACGGGCCGGAGCTGACGAACGTCAGGTACTGCTTCGCGGTACGGACGGCGGAGATCAGTGGCGCGGACGCGGTGGCCCAGCCGACGCCTTGTTCGTACACCCATTTGCGTGCCGCGCGACGAGCCGCACCAGGGGGATGTCCAGCGACGGCGGTGGGACAGCTGCGGCTCGATAGCAGGGCACTGTCGCCGTATTCTGCCCACACACGGGAAGGAGCCGTCCATGAGCGTCGACGCGATCATGCTCACCGAGTTTCCCAAGGGTTACACCGTCCTGTTCGGAGCCGACGGAAAGGTGATCATGACTCCGCAGAGCGAAGAGCGCTCCAGCACCATCAGGTCGATGCAGATCGACTCTCTCGCCCTCGGTCGTCACGCGAAGGTCACCTCGGACGTCTACATCGACTTCCCCGCCGACGAGAACTCCGCTCCCGACCTTGCGATCCTCCGAGAGGACGCCCGCCGCGAGGGCAAGCGCTACAGCTTCGAGGACGTCCTGCTGATCTCCGAGGTGGTCTCCACCTCCTCCGCGCGCAAGGACTACGACGACTGCACCGCGAAGTACGGCCGCTACGGCATCCCGGTCTACCTGGTGGTGGACCCCTACGCCCAGGAAGTCGTCCTCCACACCCAGCCGACCGGCACCGGTTACATCGCGGCGCACACCCACAAGTACGGCACGGGCAAGCTCCCCATCCCGCTGGCCGACGGCCGCACCTTCACCCTCGACCTCGACGAACTCCCGCGTCCGGAGCCGGAGGCGGACGCCCGCTGATTCCCGGCCAGGTTCCCGGCCGCGACGGGGCGGGTAGCGTGCCACCGCAAGGACTGCTGCGGACAGGTGGGACGGGGTCACATGCGGATGAGGTTCGAGCCCGAGGCCGAGGAGGAGTTCGAGGCGGCGCGTGGGCTGCTCCTCGACCGCCTGGTCCGGTGGGCCGGGGAACAGGGGCAGCCGGTGGACGGGTTCACGGCCGAGGCGATTCTGGACTACCGGCACGGAGCGACCGCCGACGGCCGACTGGGTCTGTGGGAGCCGCGCCACGTGGAGGAGCTCCTGGTCACGTGGCTGCCCCAGAACGTCACCGAGCTCCCTGGGGAGGAACGCTCCGACGCCCCGGGCACACTGCGCACGCTGCTGCGCTATCTGCATGCCGCACAGTTGGCGGACCCGCGCGGCCCCGCCCTCCAGGAATCCCTCGCCGCGGTCGACAGGGCCGCGGAGCAGCACCCGGCGGCGATGGCGGACCGCACTCGCTGGGGTCTGGCGAAGTTCTGGGCGATGACGGCCGCCGAGCAGGGCGTGGACGTCCGGGACGGGGCGGCGATGCAGCGCTTCGCGGACCGGGCGCGGCGCGGAGAAGCCGCCTACGACGAGCGGGCCCTCGAAGCGATCATGGAACGGCGGCTGACCGGCCGCGCGCTGTCCGGCTCAGCCCGTGCCGAGCCGCAGCTGCCCGTCGCACTGCCCGAGGACGACGAACTGCGCCGACGGGCAGAGGCGTCGAAGACGGTGGTGCAGTTGCGTGGACTCACCGAGTGGGCGGGACAGGACGGCCGCCCCGTGACGGCGACGGGACGGCTGCGGATGGCCGATGCCCGAGACCTGGTTGACGCACTCGGCACCGGGGACAAGACCGACGGGGTGCGCTCCTCGGCAGACCTGCCGCGCCTGGGACTGCTGACGGAATGGGCGAAGAAGGCGCGGCTGGTCCGGGTGGTCAAGGGGCGTCTGTACGCGGTGGCCAAAGCGCGGCCGGTGCTGGCCGACCCGCTCAGGCTGTGGCTGTGCGCCTTCGAATCGTGCTTCGAGCTGAGGCAGCACCTGCTCGGGGCGCGCAGCGGCTGGCACGTCGAGTCGATGCTCTTCGACGTCTACGAGGACGTGCTGGGAGATGTGCTGAACACGCTCTACAGCCTGCCTTACCCGATGCCCTGGCCGCGGCTGCGCGACACGGTGCACCTGGCCTATCGGACCTCCTTCCAGCTCGACGGCGGGTCGGATCTCCAGCACCGGATGTGGTTCGAGCACGCCGACCGGGACCTGCGCACGGTGCTCGACCTGCTGGACGGCCTGGGCGCGATCGAGCGAGAGCGAGGGATGGCCGACCCGGTGTTCCTCGATGCCGACCTCTCCGCCGCCGGACCCGAGCTGCTCGCAGACATGCCGCCGGCGGTCGCGCAGCTGCTGGGCGTCGAGGGCCGGACCCCGGACCCGGTGGCGCGGGAGCGGGCCGACCGGCGGCGTGAGGAGCTGACCGCCGGGCCGGTCGAGCTCATCCGTCTCACCGAGCTCGGCACCCGGGCCGTACGGCAGCGACTGCTGGCCGTCGGCCGCGACGCACCCCTGATCGGTGAACTGGCCCAGGCGTCGGCGGCCGGGCTGCTGGGCGTGCTGGCCGAGGAGTACCCGCCGGATGCCGCCCGGGCGGAGTTGGCCGGCTGGATCGCGGCGCGCGGCGAGCGAGAGGCGGCACTGCGGCAACTGACCGACGCGGTAAGAGTCACGGCTTTCCGCACGCGTGCGCAGGCGATGCTCGGCGTGCTGTTGGCGGCGCTGCCGGACGGCGAGGGCGACCGGCTGCTGCGCATGCTGCGCCGCGATCCCCAGCTCGCGCCGCTGGCACTGAACACGTTGGCGCACCATGAACTGCTGTCTCCGGAAGACATGACCGACACCGAGCATCTGCTGGTGCTCGCCGAGAACCTGCTCCAGCTCGTGGAGCTGGCGGGCGGCTCGGGCGGCGCCGAGGAGGCGCTGCGCGCCCAGGGCCCGGAGATCAGGGACGCGATCGCCGCCGCGTCGGACTCCGCGCACCCTGACCGGGCGGGTATGGAGGAGCTCGGGCGGTTGGCTGCCGAGGTGCTGCGCGTTCCCGCCGCCCGTCCCGGCCGCGCCCACAAGCGGGCGCGCCGCGCCGGCGGGAGCGGCCGCAAGCGGCGCCGCTGACCGATGACGGCATCGCCCAGGGCCGCCGGTGCCGGGGAGACCGGCACCGGCGAGGAGCCGGGACAACGGGTGAGTTCCGGCGCCGTACGTCCTCGGCCGGGTGTGCCGCCTGGCGTTCAGGACGAGAGGCTGCGAAGGCGGCTGACTGCCTCGTGGAGGACGTCGTCCTTCTTGCAGAAGGTGAAGCGGACCTGGCTGCGGCCGGCGTCGGGGTCGTCGTAGAAGACGGAGTTGGGGATGGCGACGACGCCGCAGCGTTCGGGGAGGGCGCGACAGAAGGCGTAGGCGTCCTTCTCGCCGAAGGGGGTGATGTCGGTGGTGATGAAGTACGTGCCCTGGGGCTGGTAGACCTCGAACCCGGCCGCGCGCAGGCCGTCGCCGAGGAGGTCGCGCTTGCGCTGGAGGTCGGCGCGGAAGCCGTCGAAGTACGCGTCCGGCAGGCGGAGTGCCTCGGCGATCGCGTACTGGAACGGGCCCGCGCTGACGTACGTGAGGTACTGCTTGGCGGTCCGGACGGCGGTCACGAGATCCCGGGTGCCGGTAGCCCAGCCGACCTTCCAGCCCGTGAAGGAGAACGTCTTCCCGGCCGACGAGATGGAGACCGTGCGCTCGCGCATGCCGGGCAGGGCGGCGATCGGGTGGTGCGCGCCGTGGAAGACGAGGTGCTCGTAGACCTCGTCGGTGACGACCAGCAGGTCGTGCTCGACGGCCAGGGCCGCGATGGCGCTCAGCTCCCCGGGGGTGAGCACCATGCCGGTGGGGTTGTGCGGGGTGTTCAGCAGGAGCAGCCGGGTGCGCGGGGTGATCAGGTCGCGCAGCCGGTCGAGATCCGGGCGGAAGGACGGGGCGCGCAGCGTCAGCGGGACGCGGGTGGCGCCCGCCATCGCGATGCAGGCGGCATAGGAGTCGAAGAACGGCTCGAGGGCGATGACCTCGTCGCCGGGCTCCAGCAGGGCGAGGAGCGCGGCGGCGATGGCCTCCGTCGCGCCGGCCGTCACCAGGACCTCGGTGTCCGGATCGTGGGTGAGGCCGTAGAAGCGCTGCTGGTGCTCGGCGATGGCGGTACGCAGCTCGGGGACGCCGGGGCCCGGCGGGTACTGGTTGCCCCGGCCGTCGTGGATCGCCCGCGCGGCCGCCTCGGCGATCTCGGCAGGGCCGTCCGTGTCTGGGAAGCCCTGCCCCAGATTGATCGATCCCGTCGCCGTGGCCAGGGCCGACATCTCCGCGAAGATCGTCGTCCCGAGACCGTCCAGGCGGCGGTTCAGCAGTGGCCTCGTGTTCATCGGGGCTCCTCGTGGGGTGGGGTTTCGGGCGAGAACCTCTGGACTTGCTCAATTCTGCTTTGGGTCTCCGGGGTCAGGGGGATCCCCCACACACAGGCAATCAGAACGAAGCAATCAGAACGAAGTACTCGGATCGACGGGGGATGGTGAGGACGATGGAGGCACTGCTGATCATCGCGCTCTTCACGTTCGTAGTGATCATCATGCTGGCCACGCGGGGAGCGCGGCGCAGCCGCTCGCGCGGCGGCGGTGACGGCGGCAGCTGGTGGGCCGGTGGCGGCGACGGCGGGGGGTCGTCGTGCGGCGGCGGGTCGTCGTCCTGCGGGGGTGGCGGCGGCGGAGGCGGCGGAGGCTGCGGCGGTGGCGGCAGCTGACGCGGCGGCGGAGGCGGCTGACACGGGGCAGCCGGTCCGTTCCGCGTGAAGACGTCCGTGCGGGTCGAACTCCCGCCGGACGTCTTCGTGTTGACGTGATGTGCAGGTATCCGGGGGTCTTGCGCGCACTTGGGATGGGTTTCCGTTGAACAGTTGAACCGTAAGGCCCCCTAGGGGATGGAAACCCCGGCAAGTTGGGTAAAACCCCTGTGAGCGGCGCGCACTTCGTGATTCCCTCGCTGTTGAGTACCTCCAGCCCTCGGACCTCCTATGGAACCGAGCAGGCGGTCCCCATCTCCTCTGTGCTTCTTCCGGGGCGCCCCGGACCGCCCGTCAACCCGTTACGCGTGTTTGCGGAGCCGACCCATGCTCACGACCCTGAAAACCTCCTATACGGATACCCGCGCGGCCGATCTGGCCTGGGCGCTGGGTCGGGAACCGCTGCCCGCCCTGGCCGTCCTCGATCTCGAACTCGCGGGAGCCAAACTGCAGTTGCGACTCCTCGGCGCCTCCCACCAGGTGCTGCTCGACGAGGAGCACGGCACCTGCTCCGAGACCGTCGCCTGCCTGCCCGGCAGCAGCACACCGCTGCCGCTGGGCGTGGCCAAACGGGTCGGCGAGTGGGAGTACGAATTCGCGGCGCGCGTCGAGACGCTGTCGAAGGGCTCGTTCGCGGGGCGCGCACAGGAGCTGCTGGCGCTGGTCGCGGACCATCCGAACGGGCTCGCAGGTACGTTCCCGGGCTCGCCCCACGCGTTCACGGCGATGGTGGCGCAGCGCCACGAGGGTCAGGTGCGGTGGCGGACGTGGCACGCGTACCCGCAGGAGGGGCAGCTCGTCGTGACCCGCACACGGGTGAGCGCGCGCGTGCCCGCCGGACGCTGATTCCATGCATCCGCATGGCATTTTAGGGCAGTTGCATCCGTGTGGGTGACGTGATGCGACGGATGCGTGACGTAGCGTTACGGCATGATCGACCCGCCTGTCCCTGCACCAGCGTTGACCGTCCGTCCGGGCGCGGGCCGCTTCCTCGTCCTCCTCGTGGTGTTCGTCTGCGCGGCCTGCGGGCTGGTCTACGAGCTCGAACTCGTCGCCCTCGCCTCGTACTTGATCGGTGATTCGGTCACCCAGGCCTCCGTGGTGCTGTCCGTCATGGTCTTCGCGATGGGGCTCGGCTCGCTGCTCGCCAAACGGATGCGGTGCCACGCGGCCGTCGGCTTCGGCGCGGTCGAGGCGGCACTCGCGCTGCTCGGCGGCTGCTCGGCGCTGGTGCTGTACGCGGCGTTCGCCTGGCTCGGCGAGGCGCGGTACGCGCTGGTGGGCTTCTCGCTCGCGATCGGGGTGCTCATCGGCGCCGAGATCCCGCTGCTGATGACCCTGATCCAGCGGGCGTCACGGCGCGGTGACAAGGCCGACGACGCGGCGGGCACCGTCGCCGATCTCTTCGCGGCCGACTACGTCGGCGCGCTCGTCGGCGGGCTCGCGTTCCCCTTCCTGCTGCTGCCATGGCTCGGGCAGCTCACCGGGGCGCTGCTGACGGGCGCGGTGAACGCGGTGGCGGGCGGGGCGCTGGTGCTGTGGCTGTTCCGGCGGGACCTCACGGTGCGGGCGCGGTGGTGGCTGCTCGCCGCCAATGTGACGGTCCTGGCGGTGCTGGCCACCGCGACCGCGCTGGTCGGCGACTTCGAGTCGGCGGCGCGGCGGGCGGTGTACGGCGACCCGGTGCGGGTCGCGGTGCGGACCGGGGTGCAGGAGGTCGTCCTGACCGGGGCCCGGAGCGGGCCGCTCCATCTCTTCCTGGACGGCCGGCTGCGGGTGAGCGGGCGCGGTGAGTGCCGCTACCAGGGTGCCCTGGTGCACCCCGCGATGCGCGGCGGCCCGCACGCCCGCGTGCTGATCCTCGGCGGGGGCGACGGGCTCGCGGCCCGCGAGGTGCTGCGCTACCCCGGGGTGCGCTCGGTGACCCTCGTCGAACGGGACCCGGGCGTGGTGCGCCTCGCCCGTACGGACCCGGCGCTGACGGCGCTGAACGGGCAGGTGTACCGGGACCGGCGGTTGCGGGTGGTGTACGGGGACGCGTTCCGTCGGCTGCGGGCTGCGGGGAGGGTGGATTACGACGTGGTGATCTCGGATCTGCCCGATCCGGGGCAGGCGGCCGGGGACGCGAAGCTGTACTCCCAGGAGTTCTACGGCCTCACGGCCGGGGTCCTCGCGGACGGCGGGCGCCTGGCGGTCCACGTGGGCCCGGACGCGTACTGGACGGTGGACGCCACGATGCGCGCGGCGGGCCTGGCGACCCACCCCTACCGCGCGCGGTCGGCCCCGGGCCGCGGCTTCCTCCTCGCCTCCGCCACCGCGACCCCGCCGCCGCTGGGCCCGCCCGCCCACAGCGCCGCCACGGAACGCTCCCCGGGCGTGCCGCCGTCGACGCTGCTGCACCCGAGGTACGCGCACTGAGGGGTGGGGTGGGGTGCGGGGGTGGGCGCCTGCGGCGGGCTTGTTCCCCTGCCCGCCCCTTCCCGAACTGGGGCTCCGCCCCAGCCCCCGCTCCTCAATCGCCGCAGCGGTTGGAAAATTCAGCCCGTCTGGGGGTCCCCCCACGCCCGCCAGGGCGTAGGGGGAGATTGAGGACACGGCCGGAGGCCGTACGGGGGTCTGGGGCGGAGCCCCAGTTGTCGGGAAGGGCCGCCGCAGGCGTCGGGCCGCGAACCGGTGGAGTTACGCGCGCGAGGGGGGCCACGGCCGCCCGGGCTGAGTAGGCTCGGCTCTCATGGAGCATGAGGTGTTCGTTCCCGTTCCCGCCGAGGCTCTTCGGCAGACGCTCAGCGACCCCGCACGCCTCGCGCGCTGCGTTCCAGGGCTGCAGCAGGACGCCGACGCGGAGGCAGGGCCGCTCGTAGGGCGGTTGAAGGTCAGGGTGGGAGGTCACACGATCACCTACCGGGGCGCGCTGCGGATCGCCGAGCAGGACGGGGGCGACTTCGCCGTCGAGGGGGAGGGGACGGAGGCCCGCGGTAGCGGGGCCGCGAAGCTCGCGTTGACGATCCGGCTCACCCCGGTGGAGGAGGGGACGACCGTCGGCTTCACGGGGACCGCGCACGCGGAGGGCCGGCTCGCGGAGGCCGATCCGGACGCGGTGACGCAGGCGGCGACCCGGCTGCTGAGCCGCTTCGCGTCGTCGCTGGCGAACGAGGCGGCGACGGAAGAGCCGGAAGAGCCGGAAGAGGCGTACGAAGAAGCCGACGAAGACGAAGTAGTCGTCTCCGTGTTCGACGTGGACGTGCCGCCCTCCGCCCTCGACCCCCTCGTCGACGACGAGCCCCCCGCCGAGGCCGCACACGCGCGTCGGACCATGATCGGGCGGAGCGCGGAGGAGGTCGACCACGCCCCGCCGCGCGGACGGTACGCGCCCGTGCCCCCGCCCCAGGCCACCACCGCCGGCGGCACACTGCGCTGGATCGCCCCGGCCGCCGCGATCGCGATCGCCTCCGCCGTCGTCGTGAGCCGCGCGCTGAGGCGCCGTAAGTAGGACGCCAGTACTGTCGGGGTGTGAGTAGCGAAGAATGCGTCCGGCTCGCCGCCGGTGACGTCGAGTTGACCGTCGACCCGGCGGGCGGCTGCCGGATCACGAGCCTGCGGATCGCGGGCACCGAACTGCTGCGCCAGGGGGAGCGGTACGGCTGCTTCCCGATGGTGCCCTGGTGCGGCCGGACGGCGGGCGGGCGGTTCAGCAACGGCGGCGTGGCACACCAGCTGCCCCTCAACTCCCCGCCGCACGCCATCCACGGCACCGGCCGCGACACCTCATGGCGCACCGCCCGCACGGGTCCCGCCGAGGCCGCGTTCACCTATGAGCTCGGCGAACCCTGGCCGTACCGGGGCCTCGTCACCCAGACGTTCGAGCTGACCGAGGACTCGCTGACGCTCCAGCTCGGCATCGAGACGTACGACGTGTCGTTCCCCGCGCAGGCCGGCTGGCACCCCTGGTTCCTGCGCCATGCCTTCCCCGGCGAGAAGGAGGCGCTGATCGACTTCACCCCCGATTGGCAGGAGGAGCGTGGGCCCGACCACATCCCCACCGGCCGCGGGATCGACCTCATGCACGGCCCCTGGGACGACTGCTTCGGGATGCCCGACGGCGTCGACGTCACGCTTACCTGGCCGGACCGGCTGGAGCTCACGGTGAAGAGCCGTGAGGAATGGGTCGTCATCTACGACGAGCAGGAAGAGGCCATCTGCGTCGAGCCCCAGTCCGGCCCGCCGAACGGCCTCAACACCCACCCCCGCCTGGTCACCCCCATCGATCCGCTGGAGGTCGCCGCGACGTGGACGTGGCGCCGGCTGGACAGGGCCTAAGCTCAGGACCATGAGTGACGTACGTGCTGAGCTGCTCCAGCAGATCAAGGACAAGGCCGTGGTGCACGGCAAGGTGACCCTCTCCTCGGGTCGTGAGGCCGACTACTACATCGACCTGCGCCGGATCACGCTGGACGGAGAGGCCGCGCCGCTGGTCGGCCAGGTCATGCTCGATCTGACCAAGGACCTGGACTTCGACTGTGTCGGCGGGCTGACGCTCGGTGCCGACCCCGTGGCGACCTCGATGCTGCACGCCTCCGCCGCGCGCGGCGAGCGCCTGGACGCCTTCGTCGTACGAAAGGCCCAGAAGGCGCACGGTATGCAGCGCCGTATCGAGGGCACCGACGTCAAGGGCCGGCGCTGCCTGGTCGTCGAGGACACCTCGACGACGGGTGGCTCGCCGCTCACCGCGGTCGAGGCGGTCCGCGAGGCGGGCGGCGAGGTCGTCGCCGTGGCCACGATCGTGGACCGGGGTGCCGCGGGGGCGATCGCCGAGGCCGGGCTGACGTACCTGACCGGATACCAGCTTTCGGACCTCGACCTCGCCTGACCTGCGATTTTGCTGAGGGGTGGACCGTTTCACGTGAAACGGTCCACCCCGTACGCATAGACGTGGCGTGTGGTTCTGGAAAGATGAGTGCGACGATGACGTCGCCCCCAGGTCAGGGCCAAAGTTACGCACACCCCCGCACATCCCAAGGAGCGGACAGATGCCCATCGCAACCCCCGAGGTCTACAACGAGATGCTCGACCGGGCGAAGGCAGGCAAGTTCGCCTACCCGGCCATCAACGTCACCTCGTCCCAGACCCTGCACGCTGCGCTGCGCGGCTTCGCGGAGGCCGAGAGCGACGGCATCATCCAGATCTCCACGGGTGGTGCGGAGTTCCTGGGCGGCCAGTACAGCAAGGACATGGTGACCGGCGCGGTCGCGCTCGCCGAGTTCGCGCACATCGTCGCCGCCAAGTACGACGTCACCATCGCGCTCCACACGGACCACTGCCCCAAGGACAAGCTGGACGGCTACGTCCGTCCGCTGATCGCGGTCTCCGCCGAGCGCGTCGCCAAGGGCCAGGACCCGCTGTTCCAGTCCCACATGTGGGACGGCTCCGCCGAGACGCTCGCCGACAACCTGGCCATCGGCCAGGAGCTGCTGGCCCAGGCCGCCGCCGCCAAGATCATCCTTGAGGTCGAGATCACCCCGACCGGCGGCGAGGAGGACGGCGTCTCGCACGAGATCAACGACGAGCTCTACACCACCGTCGAGGACGCGATCCGCACCGCCGAGGCCCTCGGCCTGGGCGAGAAGGGCCGCTACCTGCTGGCCGCATCGTTCGGCAACGTCCACGGTGTCTACAAGCCGGGCAACGTGGTCCTGCGCCCCGAGCTGCTCAAGGACCTCCAGGCCGGCGTCGCCGCGAAGTTCGGCAAGGCCGACCCGTTCGACTTCGTCTTCCACGGCGGCTCCGGATCGACGGCCGAGGAGATCGCCACCGCGCTGGAGAACGGCGTCGTGAAGATGAACCTCGACACCGACACGCAGTACGCCTTCACCCGCCCCGTCGCGGACCACATGTTCAAGAACTACGACGGTGTGCTGAAGGTCGACGGCGAGGTCGGCTCGAAGAAGACCTACGACCCGCGCACCTGGGGCAAGCTCGCCGAGGCGAGCATGGCCAAGCGCGTGACCGAGGCGTGCGCCGCGCTGCGCTCCGCGGGCACGAAGCTGAAGTAACCGCGTTTCGTACCGTACGACGGGCCCGGCACCACGATCCTCGGTGCCGGGCCCGTCGGCCCCCGGACCCCGGCGCCCTGGGCCCGGTCCGGCTCCGCCGATGGCCCTCGGCCCCGGTCCATGGGCCTGTGCCCTGGGCGCCGGGCCCCGGCCCCGGTCGCGGTCCTGCCGTGGCCCTGAGGGCGGGGAGCGGGGATGATCGCGGTATGGAGATCAGGCTGGCGTCCGCCACCGGCCGATGGGTGGTGCTGGCGACCGTCCTCGGGTCCAGCATGGCGATGCTCGACTCGACCGTCGTCAATGTGGCGCTTCCGCATATCGGGGACGATCTCGACGCCGATCTCGCCGCGCTCCAGTGGACCGTCAACGCGTACATGCTCACGCTCGCCGGGCTGATCCTGCTCGGCGGGGCGCTCGGGGACCGCTACGGGCGGCGGCGGGTGTTCGTCATCGGCATCGTGTGGTTCGCACTGGCCTCGCTGGCGTGCGGTCTCGCGCCCAACGCGCCAGTGCTGATCATCGCGCGGGCCCTGCAAGGCGTCGGCGGGGCGCTCCTCACCCCCGGCTCGCTGGCGCTGATCCAGGCCAGCTTCCATCCGGACGACCGGGCGAAGGCCGTGGGGCTGTGGTCCGGGTTCGGCGGGGTCGGCGCGGCCGTGGGGCCGTTCGTCGGGGGCTGGCTCGTCGACGGGCCGGGATGGCGGTGGGTGTTCCTGCTCAATGTGCCGCTGGCCGCACTGTGCGTCCCCGTGTCACTGCGGCACGTCCCCGAGTCACGCGACCCCTCGGCGCACGGCCGGTTCGACGTGCTGGGCGCGGTGCTCGGAGCGCTGAGCCTGGCGCTCGTGACGTACGCGCTGATCGACACGGCGCTGTGGGCCGGGCTCGCCGGCGTCGTCGTCGGCGCCGCCTTCGTGGTCGTCGAGCGGCGGCGCGCCAACCCGATGCTGCCGCCGTCGATCTTCGCGTCCCGGCAGTTCACGGCCGTCAATCTGGTGACCGTGTGCGTCTACGCCGCGTTCAGCGGGTTCTTCTTCCTCGCGGCGCTGCAACTCCAGGTCGTCTCCGGCTATTCGGCCCTCGCGGCGGGCACGGCCCTGCTCCCCACCACCGTGCTGATGCTGCTCCTCTCCGCGCGCTCGGGCGAGCTCGGGGAGCGCATCGGCCCGCGCATCCCGCTGACCGTCGGCCCGCTGCTGTGCGCGGCCGGGATGCTGCTGATGCTGCGCGTCGGCCCGGACGCCTCGTACGTCGTCGACGTACTCCCCGCGATGGTGGTCCTCGGCCTCGGCATGGTGATCCTGGTCGCGCCGCTGACCGCGACGGTCCTGGCCTCCGTGGACACCGCGCGGGCGGGCATCGCCAGCGGCATCAACAACGCGGCGGCCCGTGCGGCGGGACTGCTCGCGGTGGCCGCGCTGCCGCTGCTGGCCGGGATGGGGCCGGAGACGTACCGGATCCCCGAGGAGTTCGCGGCGAGCTTCGCGCGGGCGATGCCGATGTGCGCGGGCGTCCTGGTGCTGGGCGCGGCGATCGCGTGGGCGACGGTCCGGCGGCCGCCGGAGACGTGCGCCCACCCCGAGTGCAAGGTGCACTGCGGGGTCGGGGCGCCGCCTCTGGAAGAGCCGGTGTCCCAGGAGGAGCCCGTGCGGCGGGAAGAGCCGCGGGAGGAACCCCGGGACGAGCCCCGGGAGGGGTCCGCGCGGCGGGAAAGGCCCAAGGACGGCCGATCCGGTTGAAGATCCGGATGCTGTGACCGACCGGCTCCACGGACCACCCGTCGACCTGTGAGACTGGGGCCCATGGCCATCCACGAAAACCTGCTGGGGGGACCCGCCCCCACTCACCTGCCCGACGAACCGGAGCCGCGGGAGCTGCTCGCGAACGGCACGGCGCCCGCCGACGTCGCCGCGAAGTACCCGACCTCCTCGCTGGCCTGGGCCCAGCTCGCCGACGACGCGTTCGCGGCCGGCCGCGTCGTCGAGTCGTACGCCTACGCCCGTACCGGCTACCACCGCGGCCTCGACGCGCTGCGCCGCAACGGCTGGAAGGGCCACGGCCCGGTGCCCTGGGAGCACGAGCCGAACCGCGGCTTCCTGCGCGCCCTGCACGCCCTCGCCCGCGCCGCGCAGGCGATCGGCGAGAAGGAGGAGTACGAGCGCTGCTCGACGTTCCTGCGCGACTCGTCCGAGACGGCCGCGGAGACCCTGGGCTGACCGGCATCTGCGGCTGACCTGGGTGCTTGGCTGACCGGCATCTGCGGCTGACCGGCATCCTCGGCGCCCCGGGCCCATCGCTGACCTGGACAGTCGTCCGACCGAGGCGGGCGCCCCTTCCCGGGCGTCCGCCTCTGGCGGTGGGGGCGGAGGTTCCGCTTATGATGCCCGCAGGGGACCGGAGCTCCGTAACCGACGATGGAAGGGGCGGACCGCTACCCGGACACTTGTGTCAGGAGACAGCGATGTCGCAGTATCCCGATGCCTCCGGAGCCGGTTCGGACACCCCGAACCTCGACTTCGCCGGCACGACCCCGTACGAGGACTACGTCCAGGCGGATGTCCTCACCCACCTCCAGCACCCGCTCTCCGAAGACCCCGGAGAGATGGTCTTCCTGGTCACCACCCAGGTCATGGAGCTGTGGTTCACCGTCATCGTCCACGAGTGGGAGACCGCGTCCCGCGCGCTGCGCAGCGACGACCTGACGGTCGCCAGGGACGCGCTGAAGCGTTCCGTACGTGAGCTGGAGGCGCTGAACGCCTCCTGGAGGCCGCTGGCCCAGCTCACCCCCGTGCAGTTCAACTCCTACCGCGCCGCGCTGGGCGAGGGCTCCGGCTTCCAGTCGGCGATGTACCGGCGCATGGAGTTCCTGCTCGGCGAGAAGTCGGCGTCGATGCTCGTCCCGCACCGGGGCGCGCCCCGCGTCCACGCCGAGCTGGAGAAGGCGCTTCAGGAGCCGAGCCTGTACGACGAGGTCCTGCGGCTCCTCGCGCGCCGTGGCCTTCCCGTTCCGCGGTCCGTCCTCGACCGCGATCTCGCGCAGCGCTACGAGCCGTCGCCCGAGGTCGAGCAGGTGTGGGCGGCCGTGTACGCGGACGAGGACCAGCACGCCGAACTCGTACGCCTCGGGGAGGCGTTGACCGACGTCGGCGAGCTGGTGTGGCGCTGGCGCAACGATCATCTCGTGGCCACCCGCCGCGCCATGGGCTCCAAGACGGGCACGGGCGGTTCGGCGGGCGTCGCCTGGCTGGAGAAGCGGGCGACGAAGAACGTCTTCCCCGAGCTGTGGACGGCGCGCAGCCATGTCTGAGTCGCTCGCGCAGAAGGCCGCGGCGCTGGACGCCGCAGACGAACTGGTCAAGCAGCGCGAACTGTTCGCGCTCGACGAGGGCACGGTCTATCTGGACGGGAACTCGCTGGGCGCCCTGCCCCGCCACGTCCCCGCCCGCATGGCCGATGTGATCACCCGCGAGTGGGGCGAGCTGCGCATCCGCTCCTGGGACGAGAGCGGCTGGTGGACCGCGCCCGAGCGCATCGGCGAGCGGATCGCGCCGCTGGTCGGCGCGGCCCCCGGGCAGATCGTGGTCGGCGACTCGACGAGCGTGAACGTCTTCAAGGCGCTCGTCGCGGCCGTCCGGATGGCGGACGATGACCGGGACGAGATCGTCGTCGACGCGTCGACCTTTCCCACGGACGGGTACATTGCCGAGTCCGCCGCCCGGCTCACCGGCCGCCGCATCGTGCCCGTCACCCCGGCGGAGCTGCCCGCCGCGCTCGGCCCCCGTACCGCCGTCGCGCTCGTCAACCACGTCGACTACCGCACCGGCCGGCTGCACGATCTGCCGGCGCTCACGGCGGCCGTGCACGAGGCGGGCGCGCTGGCCGTCTGGGACCTGTGCCACAGCGCGGGCGCGCTGCCGGTCGGCCTCGACGCGCACGGCGTGGACCTCGCGATCGGCTGCACCTACAAGTACCTGAACGGAGGCCCGGGTTCACCGGCGTACCTGTACGTCGCCGAGCGTCACCAGGCCGCCTTCGACTCGCCCCTGCCCGGCTGGAACTCGCATGCCGACCCCTTCGCCATGACGCCCGGTTTCGCGGCGGCGGACGGGGCGGTGCGGGGCCGGGTCGGCACGCCGGACATCCTCTCGATGCTGGCGCTGGAGGCGGCGCTCGACGTCTGGGAGGGGGTCTCGGTCGAGGCGGTACGGGCCAAGTCGCTCGCCCTCACCGACTTCTTCCTGGAGTGCGTCGAGGCGTACGTCCCCCAGGGGAGGGTCGCCTCGCTGACGCCGCGCGCGCACGCCGAACGCGGCAGCCAGGTCGCCCTGTCGTGCGAGCGGGCGCCCGCCGTCATGGAGGCCCTGATCGCGCGCGGAGTGGTCGGCGATCTGCGCCGCCCCGACGTGCTGCGATTCGGGTTCACTCCGCTGTACGTCGGTTTCGCGGACACCGAGCGCGCGGCGAGGGTCCTCGCCGACGTCACGGACGGCGTGTTCGGCTGATCGCGGAGGGCCGGGGGCCCGATCCGGAGGACAGGCCCCGGCCGGCCGATCGCGTCGGCCGGGGCCTGGTACCGTCCCCGCAGGTCAGGCCAATTCGGCCCCCTCACCGAAAGGTTGGAGCAGCATGCCGGACTCCGCCGCCGCCGCTCGCGACGCTGCCGAGGAAGCCTCCGCCCTGTCGCATCCGGCCGTCGCACCGGATGCCTCGGCCGCGTACGGCACACACCCCGACCAGGTCATCGACTTCTACGCGCCGCGCGACGGCCGTGGCGATCAGCGCGATCAGGGTCTGGTGCCGCTCGTGGTGGTGCTGCACGGCGGGGCGTGGCGGGCGCCGTACGACCGGCAGCATGTGACGCCGTTCGCGGACTTCCTGGCGCGGCACGGTTTCGCCGTCGCCAACGTCGAGTACCGCCGAGGCGGCGAGGGAACGGCGGCCGGGCGCTGGCCGGATACGTTCGACGACATCGCCGCCGCGCTGGACGCGCTGCCGGAGCTGGCCCGTACGGCACTTCCGGCGGCCGACCCGCGCCGCACGGTCGTCACCGGCCACTCGGCGGGCGGGCATCTCGCGCTGTGGGCCGCCGCCCGGCACGTGCTGCCCAAGGAATCCCCCTGGCGGCTGTCCTCACCGCCGCAGCTGCGCGGTGTCGTGGCACTCGCCCCGATCGCGGACCTCGGCCGGGCGGCCGAGCTGTCGGTGTGCGGCGACGCCGTGCTCGAACTCCTCGACGGGGCTGAGGGGTTGAAGGAGCGGGCGCCGTACGCGGACCCGGCGGTGCTGCTGCCCACCGGCATCGCGACGGCCGTCGTCCAGGGACGTGACGACACCGTCGTGCCGCAGGCCGTGGCCGAGGCGTACGTCGACGCGGCGGCGAAGGCGGGCGAGACGGTCGGCTTCACGCTCCTGGAGGACGTCGGCCACTTCCCGCTGATCGATCCGGTGGCGGACGCGTGCGCGGTGGTGGCGGAGGAGATCGCTCAGCTCGCCTGGTGACGCCGGCGCCGGACGAGCGCTGGACGAGCGCTGGACGAGCGCCGGGCAAGCGCCGGGACGAGCGCCGGGCAAGCGCCGGACGAAAACCGGGCAACCCTGGAAGCCCCGGGACCACGAAAAGCTTCGCGGACAGAACCTGACCGCAACGCTCCCTACGGTCACCACCATGACGAACACCAGCCAGAAGGTCCTTGTCACCGGAGCCACCGGAACCGTCGGCCGCCAGGTCGTCGCCGAGCTGCTCGCGCGCGGCGTCGGCGTACGCGCCCTCACCCGCGCCCCCGCGAAGGCCGCCCTCCCGGCGGGCGTCGAGGTCGTCCGGGGCGACCTCACCGACCCCGACAGCCTGGCCCCGGCCCTGCACGGCGTCACCGCCCTCCATCTGATCACCTTCGGCGGGGAGTACATGGCCCCGCTGGAGACCGGTCCCCGGATCGTCGAGCTGGCCCGCAAGGCGGGCGTACGGCGGGTCACCGTCCTGCACGGCGGCGACCGTACGCCGCTCCAGGACGCGGTGGAGGCGAGCGACCTGGCCTGGACGGTGCTGATGCCGGTCGAGTTCATGGCGAACGCGCTGGAGTGGGCCGAGTCCATCCGCACCGAGGACGCCGTGCGCGAGCCGTTCACGGACCGGCTGAGCGCCATGGTCCACGAGGCGGACATCGGCGCGGTCGGCGCGGTGGCCCTCACCGAGGACGGCCACGCGGGCGAGTCGTACCTGATCACCGGCCCCGAGGTGCTGACCCTCCGGGACAAGGTGAGCGCGCTCGCGGCCGCCCGGGGCAAGGCCGTCGACCTGGTGGAGCTCACCGCCGAGGAGGCGGTCGGGAAGTGGCGCGCGGCCGGGATGCCGCAGGACGTGATCGACTTCCTCCTCGACGTGTACGGGAACACCCCGCCCGAGGGCCGTACGGTCGTCGACACCGTGGCACGGGTGACGGGCCGCCCGGCGCGTACGTTCGCGCAGTGGGCGGTGGAGCACGCCGCGGCCTTCCGCGGGTAGTACCTGAGGCGGACGCGGCAGGATCCATATCCATGGGGACGACCGCGTCCGCCCCGGCCCGTACCTTGGCTGACGTGAACGAGACGACGAAGACCCGCAGCCCCGAGTTCAGGCTGGCGGCGGGCGCGCTCAGTGGCCTGCGTCAGGACCTCTTCCACGATCCGCTGACGTACCGGCTGCTGCCGCCCATGCGGACGGACGGTCCGCTCGTGGGCCGGCTGCCCGCGCGGATACGCGCCCGTGCGGCCTGGACGCCGCACGCCGTGATCGTGGCGCTGGCCCTGCTGACGCTGCTCGTCGGCTACGCCTCCGGCGAGGGCTCGTCCATCGGATGGGCGCTCCACGGCCTCATCCCGGCCGGCGCGGTACTGCTGACCCTGGTGAGGCCGGTCGCGGCGTTCTGGCTGTCGCTCGTGTCCACCCCCTTCGTCGGCTTCCTCGTCAGCGACGGGGGCGACTGGCCCTGGTCGCCGCCCTCCTTCGTCGGCCACCTGGCGGTCCTGACCCTCGTCGCGCTCAGGACCCGGCCGCGCACCGCCGCCTGGATGTGGGTGCTGACGGCCGGGTTCGGAATGTTCGCCGGGGTGTTCCTCGACGGCACGTACGGCTCGAACACCGCGCCGCTGCTCTTCCTCTCGGCGCTCAGCCTGCTCCTCGTCACCGTCCTGAACGTGCGCCGCGAGGCGAAGGAGGAGGTCGCCGTCCAGCAGAGCGTCACCGCCGTCGAGCGTGACCGCCGCACGCTGCTGGAGGAGCGCACCACCATCGCCCGCGAGTTGCACGACGTGGTCGCCCACCACATGTCGGTCGTCGCGATCCAGGCGGAGGCGGCCCCCTACCGGGTCGAGAACCCGCCGCCCGAGCTGGAACAGGCCTTCGCCACGATCCGCGAGAACGCGGTGGCCGCGCTGACCGAACTGCGCCGCGTCCTCGGCGTCGTACGCGCGGAGGACTACGAGGCCCCGGACGCGCCGCAGCCGACGCTCGCCGACCTCGACCGGCTGCTGGCCAATGTCCGTGAGACCGGTCTCGACGCCGAGGCGACGGTCACCGGAGCGGTGCGCGAACTGCCGCAGGGCGTGGAGCTGTCGGCGTACCGGATCATCCAGGAGGCGCTGAGCAACGTGCTGCGGCACGCGCCCGGCGCGTCCGCGAAGGTCGAGGTCTCGTACGTCCTCGGCGGTCTCGGCCTGCGGATCGTCAACGGCCCGGCGCGCGGCCTGGTCAAGGCGTCGCCGGGCGCCGGGCACGGGATCACCGGCATGCGCGAGCGCGTGGCGATGCTGAACGGCGAGCTGACGGCCGACTCGACGGAGGACGGCGGCTACGAGGTCGCGGCCTTCCTCCCCCTGCCGAAGGACGAGACGTCATGACCGACCGCACCATCCGGGTACTGATCGTCGACGACCAGATGATGGTCCGCGAGGGCTTCTCCGTCCTGCTGAACGCGATGCCCGACATCGAGGTGATCGGCGAAGCGGTCAACGGCCGCGAGGCGATCGCGCAGGTCGCCGCCCTGCGCCCGGACGTGGTCCTGATGGACATCCGGATGCCCGAACTCAACGGCATCGAGGCCACGCGGGAGATCGTCGCGGCCGACGCCGGAGCGAAGGTGCTGGTCCTGACCACCTTCGACCTCGACGAGTACGTCTACCAGGCCCTGCGCGCCGGTGCGTCCGGCTTCCTGCTCAAGGACGCCTCGGCCCGGCAGCTCGCGGACGGCGTTCGGGTGGTCGCGGCGGGCGAGGCGCTCCTCGCCCCGACCGTCACCCGCCGCCTGATCACCGAGTTCTCGCGCATGTCGGCGGCCCCGCGCCCGCCGGCCCTCGCCCAGGTCGGTGACCTGACCGAGCGCGAGACGGAGGTCCTGGTGCTGATCGCCCAGGGTCTGTCGAACGCGGAGATCGCCGCGCATCTCGTCGTCGCCGAGTCCACGATCAAGACGCACGTCAGCCGGGTGCTGGTGAAGCTCGGCCTGCGGGACCGGACGCAGGCGGCGGTGTTCGCGTACGAGGCGAGGCTGGTGACGCCGGGGTAGGGCCCTGGGTCCGGTGGGTACCCGAGCGGGCCCGTGGCGGTTAGCGTCCCTCCATGGACGCGCCGCCCTTCGCCCCCTGGTCGCCCGGCTTCGTCGCCGATCCCTACCCCGCGTACGCCGAGCTCCGCGCACGCGGCCGGGTGCACTGGTTCGAGCCGACCGGGCAGTGGCTCGTGCCGCATTACGCCGATGTGGCGGCCCTGCTGCGGGACCGCCGCCTGGGCCGTACGTACCGGCACCGCTTCACGCACGAGGAGTTCGGGCGTACGCCCCCGCCGCCCGCGCACGAGCCGTTCCACACGCTCAATGACCACGGGCTGCTCGATCTCGAAGCCCCGGACCACACGCGCATCCGGCGCCTCGTGACCAAGGCGTTCACGCCCCGGACCGTCGAGGCGCTCGTACCGGCCGTGCGGCGGATCGCCGCCCGGCTCGTGGCGGACCTGAGGAAGGCGGGCGGTGGCGATCTGCTCGCGGAGGTCGCCGAGCCGCTGCCCGTCGCGGTCATCGCGGAGATGCTGGGGATCCCCGAGAGCGACCGGGCGCTGCTGCGGCCCTGGTCGGCGGACATCTGCGGGATGTACGAACTGAAGCCGTCCGAGGAGACCGCGACGAAGGCCGTCCGGGCGTCGGTCGAGTTCTCGGCGTACCTGCGCGAACTGATCGCGGCCCGCCGCCGCGCCCCGGGCGACGACCTCGTCTCCGCGCTGATCGCCGCCCACGACGAGGGGGACCGGCTCAGCGAGCAGGAGATGGTCTCCACCTGCGTGCTGCTGCTCAACGCCGGACACGAGGCGACCGTCAACACCACCGCGAACGGCTGGTGGACGCTCTTCCGCCACCCCGGGCAGCTGGCGGCCCTCCGCGCGGACCACTCGCTCCTGTCCACAGCTGTGGAAGAACTCATGCGGTACGACACCCCGCTCCAGCTCTTCGAGCGCTGGGTACTCGACGACATCGAGATCGCAGGCACGCTCATCCCGCGCGGCGCCGAACTGGCCCTCCTCTTCGGCTCCGCCAACCGCGACCCGGCCCGCTTCACCGCCCCCGACACGCTGGACCTGTCCCGCCCCGACAACCCCCACATCACCTTCGGCGCGGGCATCCACTACTGCCTGGGCGCGCCGCTCGCCCGCATCGAACTGACGGCGTCCTTCGGGGAGCTGCTGCGGGAGGCACCGCAGATGCGGCTCGCGGCGGAGCCGGAGTGGAAGCCGGGGTTCGTGATCCGGGGGGTGCGGGGGCTGCTGGTGGAGTGTTAGGGGGCGCCTGCGGGGGCTCCGCCCCCGGACCCCGCCGGGGCGCTGCCCCGGACCCCGCTCCTCAATCGCCGGAGGGGCTGGGTCTCCCAGCCCGTCTGGGGGTCCCCCCATGCCCGCCAGGGCGTAGGGGGAGATTGAGGACACGGCCGAAGGCTGTACCGGGGGTCTGGGGCTTGGCCCCCAGTTTCGGGATGGGGGTACCTCCCAGGCGAAGCTCTGGGGGAGGGCGGGGCGGGGAGAAAAGCCCGCCGCAGGCACCCACGACGCGGCGCCCGGACTCCGCCATGGGTCCGGGCGCCGCGTTCAGGGGCCGAGGGTCACGTCGTCACGTCGCGGCGGCGCAGGCCCGCCAGGCCCGCCGTCACCAGGGCCGCCGCCAGGGCCGTCAGGAGCAGGACCGGGGGCCAGTTCATCTCCGGGCCCGGCAGCTTCGGGAGGTGGCCGAACGGGGAGAGGTCCAGTGCCGCCTGCGGCAGGTCCAGCGCCGGGCCGATCCAGCCGAGGGCCAGGGACAGTCCCGCAAGGCCCCAGGCCGCCGTCGTCGCCTTCGGGAAGGCGCCGTACAGCAGCATGGCCAGGCCCGCGAGGGTCCAGATCGCCGGGATCTGGACGAGCGTGGCGCCGAGGACCGCGCCGAGGCCGGAGCCGTGGCCGATCGCCAGGCCCACGCCGCTGAGCAGCATGAGCACGGTCGCGCCGCCGAAGGCGATGATCAGGTGGCCGGAGGCCCAGCGCAGCCGGCCGACCGCGTTCGCGAGGACCGGTTCGGCCCGCTGGGAGGTCTCCTCGCTGTGCATCCGCAGGACGGCGCCGACCGCGTACAGCGCGGCGATCATCCCGAACATGCCGACCATCGTGGCGAGGAACGCGTCGGCCAGGCCCGACTGGCCGCCCATGCGCTGGAAGATCTCCTTGGCCTGCTCGTTGTCGCCGACCAGGTCCGCCGCGCCGTTCGCCATTCCGCCGAACACGATCCCGGCGAGCACGTAGGCTGCCGCCCAGCCGAGGAGCGTGCCGCGTTGCAGCCGCCAGGCGAGCCCGCCCGCCGTGGCGATCCGGCCTTCCGCCGGGCCCGGCCGGGCCGGCAGGAAGCTCATGCCGACATCGCGCCGCCCGGCCAGGGCGTACACGACGACGGCCTGCGCGCCGATCGCCGCCACGATCAGCAGCAGCACCCACCAGCGCTCGTCCGCGAAGGCCCGTACGTTCTCCGCCCAGCCGATCGGCGACAGCCAGGTCAGTACGGACGATCCTCCCCCTAGGCCTTCGGCCTGGGAGGTGCCCCCAGCCGTCCCCGCGTCACCCGCCGCCCGCAGCACGAACGCGAGCCCCAGCACACCCGCCGTCATGCCCTTGGCGAGCCGCGCGCTCTCCGTGAGCTGGGCGACGATCGCCGCCATCGTGGCGAACAGCGCGCCGGTGCCGCCGATGGCGAGCCCGAGGGCGAGCGCGCCGCCGGAGCCCTGCCCGGCCAGTCCGGCGGTGATGAGCAGCGCGACGGCCGCGTTCGCGATCAGCGCGGCGAGCAGCGCCGCCGTCAGTGGCGCCCGGCGGCCGACCATCGCGGAGGACAGCAGTTCCTGACGGCCCGTCTCCTCCTCCTCGCGTGTGTGCCGTACGACGATGATCAGGCTCATCACCGCCGCCAGCACAGATGCGAACGTGCCGAACCGCCAGGCGACGAGCCCGCCGATCGAGTCGTCGAACACCGGCCCGTACAGCGACCGCAGCGAGCTGTTCGCGGCCATCGACTCGGCGAGGTGCGCCCGCTTGGCGGCGGTGTCGTACAGGGTCTCCAGCGATCCGACGCCGCTCATGACCATGCCGGCGACGACCACGACCCACAGGGGCAGCATGATCCGGTCGCGGCGCAGGGCGAGCCTGAGCAGTACGCCCGTGCCGGCGAGTGGCCGCGTACCGGCGGGGGCCACGGCCGCGCCCACGGCTACGGCGGTCATCGCGCCACCGCCGTCGCGCCCTCGTCGCTGTAGTGACGGAGGAACAGCTCCTCCAGGGTGGGCGGGGTGCTGGTCAGCGACCGTACGCCCGACTCGGTCAGCGAGCGCAGCACCGCGTCCAGTTTGTCCGTGTCGACCTGGAGCTTGACCCGCCTGCCGTGGACGTCGAGGTCGTACACGCCCGGGAGGTGCGCGAGTCCGTTGGGCGCGGCCGCGAGTTCGGCGCTCACGCTCGTACGGGTCAGATGGCGCAGGTCGGCGAGCGAGCCGCTCTCCACGGCCTTGCCCTTGCGGATGATGCTGACGCGGTCGCAGAGCGCCTCGACCTCGCTCAGGACGTGGCTGGAGAGCAGGACGGTGCGGCCGTGGTCGCGCGCCGCCTCGGCGACGCAGCTCTGGAAGACCTCCTCCATCAGCGGGTCGAGGCCGCTGGTGGGCTCGTCGAGGATGAGGACGTCGACGTCGGAGGCGAAGGCGGCGACGAGCGCGACCTTCTGGCGGTTGCCCTTGGAGTACGTACGCCCCTTCTTGGTGGGGTCGAGTTCGAACCGCTCGATCAGCTCGGCCCGCCGGGCCTTGTCGAGGCGCCCGCCGCGCAGCCGGCCGAAGAGGTCGATGACCTCGCCGCCGGAGAGGTTGCGCCAGAGCGTCACGTCGCCGGGGACGTACGCGACCCGGCGGTGCAGTTCGACCGCGTCCTTCCAGGGATCGCGGCCGAGGAGCTGGGCGGCGCCGGAATCGGCGCGGAGCAGGCCCAGCAGGACCCGGATGGTGGTGGACTTCCCGGCGCCGTTGGGGCCGAGGAAGCCGTGGACCTCACCGGTCTCGACGGTGAGGTCGAGGCCGTCCAGCGCGTGCGTCCGCCCGAACGACTTGTGCAGCCCGGCGACGGTGATTGCCTTCGTCATGATTCAGAACGTACGCTACTTTCACAAAGTTGTGAAGTTAAGGAAGCGTATAAACTCGGAACGAGGGCCGTGAGCAGGGGAGATGGCAGGGGAGATGATCCGGGCGTGACTGAACAGACCGAGTACCAGCGGGCCGAGCGCGACGACGAGGCGGTGTCCGCGTTCATCGAGCGCTTCGCCTCGCAACTCGTCGAGGCGGGCATGGCCCGGATGCCGGCCCGGGTCTTCGCCGCGATCCTCGTCTCCGACGCCGGTGTCATGACCTCGGCCGAGCTGGGCGAGAGGCTCCAGATCAGCCCGGCCGCCGTCTCCGGCGCGATCCGCTACCTCTCGCAGGTCAACATGGTGTCGCGGGAACGCGAACCGGGCTCCCGGCGCGACCGCTACCGGGTGCACGGCAACCAGTGGTACGAGGCGCTGACCAACCGCGATCAGGTGATCAAGCGCTGGGAGGGCACGTTCCGGGAGGGCGTGAACAGCCTGGGCGTGGAGTCGAGCGCGGGCCGCCGACTGGCGGAGACGCTGGAGTTCTTCGAGTTCATGGAGAAGGAACTGCGGGGGATGATGGACCGCTGGCGGGAACACCGCGAGCAGGTCTTCGGCAAGGGATGACCGCGTACGGGACGGGCCTCGCGGGGGGACGCGTCAGGCGCGCGGGGCCGTAGCCGTCCGCTCCAGCAGTCCCACGGACTCGGCCTTCGCGGCGAGGCGGGCCCGGCTGCGCGCCGTCCACACCGGCTTCGCCCAGATCAGCTCCCCGCCGCCCTCGGGCGCGATGACGAACCCGGCGGAGTCCGGGTCGCGGGCCCACCACAGCTCGTCCCGGTTCACGACCCGGTAGCGCCGCCGCACCGAGTGCACCGCCAGCACCGTCAGCTCGCCGCTCTCCGGGTCGCTCAGCACGACCGCCGGCGCGGCAGCCGAGCGCGTCACGAACACCGAGGCGGCCGCCCGCCACGGCCCGGCGGCGAGGGTGCGGCGCAGCCGGCGGGAGTGCCACAGGAGCACCAGGCCCGAGGCGAACAGCGCGGTGCCGAGGCCCGCCCCGCTCGCGGTCACCTTGTGCGGGAGCAGCCCGGTCAGCTCGACGAGCCCGGACACGGCGGCCAGCGCCACGCCCGCCACGGCGCGGACGCGTGCGCCCGACCGGTAGCCGTCGAGACTGCGCGCCGTACGCGGACGCGTCAGCGCGTTCGTGGCGCCGGTGCTTTCCATCCCGCCCGTCCCGCCCTTCCCGTCCGCGTCTCTCGTCGCGCGAACGCTACCCCGGCAGCGTCAGCGACCAGGCCTTGGGGCTCAGCGTCCATGTGCGGCGCCCGATCGGGCCGGTGACCAGGTCGTCCGCCCGGTAGCGGAAGTCGGGCCCCGAGACGGTCACGGTCCGCGCCCGCGCCCGGACCGGCTCGGCGTCCGCACGGCGCAGCACGGTCACCTCCGCGACCCCCTCGTCCGCCCGCACCCGTACGTCCTCGACCGGCTCGTCCACATCGCTCAGCAGCACCCCGTCCACCTCCACCCGCAGCCGGTGCACGGGGGCCGCCGGGGCGGGCGGCGCCGGGTGGACGAGCGTACGGACCAGGGAGCGGCACGCGTCCCAGACCGATCCGGGGTGCGGGTCGGGGGAGACCGCCGTGGCGCCGGCCGGGATGCGCAGACCGCCCAGCACCAGCCCGTCGCTGTCGTCGACCAGCAGGTCGCGGTGGTGCGCGACCCCGTCCAGCACCGCACGCGCCGCCGTCACCACCGCCCCGGTCGGCACGCCCAGCGACCGCGCGAGACCCACGGACGGGCCGGCCCCGACCGGGACCAGCGACAGGGCCTCGTCGGCGAGCTCACGCCCGTGGTGCAGTACGGCTACGGCGCGTAGCAGCGCGCGGTCGTCACCGACCACGACGAGCCGCCGTGCACCCCTTCGGGCCAGCGCCCGGGAAAATTCCTCGGGCCCGTCGGGCAGACAGATTTTCGCCTCCGCCCCGGCACACAACACATCCTTCACGATCCGAACGGACTCGCCGTCAATCCGGCGGGCGACCGGGTCGATGACCACCAGGAGCTGGTCGTGAGCCGACACCTCGGTCCTTCCTCGGGTAGCATCTTTGTGCAAGAGCCCCTTGCGCTATTGCGCCAGGGGCTTCGTCTATTCCGGGGCACACCGGTTGGCGGCTCAGGCCCCCTGACCTTGGACATGCCCCGCCCGGAAGGGGTGTACGCCTGTGCCCGCACTTGTGCTGCTCGGTGCTCAGTGGGGTGACGAAGGCAAGGGAAAGGCCACCGATCTCCTCGGTGGATCTGTTGATTATGTAGTGCGCTACCAGGGTGGCAACAACGCCGGCCACACGGTCGTCGTCGGCGACCAGAAGTACGCGCTGCACCTTCTCCCTTCCGGGATCCTCTCACCGGGGTGTACCCCGGTCATCGGCAACGGTGTCGTCGTCGACCCGGCGGTCCTGCTCTCCGAGCTGAGCGGGCTGAACGACCGCGGCGTGGACACGTCCAAGCTCCTGATCAGCGGTAACGCTCACCTCATCACCCCGTACAACGTCACGCTCGACAAGGTGACGGAACGGTTCCTCGGCAAGCGCAAGATTGGCACGACCGGTCGCGGTATCGGCCCGACGTACGCCGACAAGATCAACCGCGTCGGCATCCGCGTCCAGGACCTGTACGACGAGTCGATCCTGGAGCAGAAGGTCGAGGCGGCGCTGGAGAACAAGAACCAGCTCCTCGCCAAGGTCTTCAACCGCCGCGCGATCGAGTCCGGCAAGATCGTCGAAGAGATGCTCCAGTACGCGGAGCAGATCAAGCCGTACGTCGCCGACACCACCCTGATCCTCAACAACGCCATCGACGAGGGCAAGGTCGTCCTCTTCGAGGGCGGCCAGGGCACCCTCCTCGACGTCGACCACGGCACGTACCCCTTCGTGACCTCGTCGAACCCGACCGCGGGCGGCGCCTGCACGGGCGCGGGCGTGGGCCCGACGAAGATCAGCCGCGTCATCGGCATCCTCAAGGCGTACACGACCCGCGTCGGCGCCGGTCCGTTCCCGACCGAGCTGTTCGACCAGGACGGCGAGGACCTGCGCCGCATCGGCGGCGAGCGCGGTGTGACCACCGGCCGTGACCGCCGTTGCGGCTGGTTCGACGCGGTGATCGCGCGGTACGCGACCCGGGTCAACGGCCTGACCGACTTCTTCCTCACCAAGCTGGACGTGCTCACCGGCTGGGAGCAGATCCCGGTCTGTGTCGCGTACGAGATCGACGGCCGCCGGGTCGAGGAGCTGCCGTACTCGCAGAGCGACTTCCACCACGCGAAGCCGGTGTACGAGTACCTGCCGGGCTGGTCCGAGGACATCACCAAGGCCAAGACCTTCGCCGACCTGCCGAAGAACGCGCAGGCGTACGTGAAGGCGCTGGAGGAGATGTCCGGCGCCCCGATCTCCGCGATCGGTGTCGGCCCCGGCCGTACCGAGACGATCGAGATCAACTCGTTCCTGTAGGCACGGACCTGCACGGACCTGCACGGACCGGCGCAGGGCACGGCCGGGCCTGGAAGGGCGCGGACGGGCACTGAGCACGGCGAAGGCCCCCGACGGACATGTCGGGGGCCTTCGCCGTGCCGGTGCGATCCGGTGCGATCAGCCGTTGGTGATCGTGTACCAGTCGGAGTTCGGCTGGGACGTCGGCACGTACGCCGTGTAGTGGCCGCGGGTGCTGCCCGTGCAGCTGTCGCCCGACCAGCCGAGGTACTCGATGTTGCCCTTCCACCAGTAGCCGCTGATGTAGGTCACCTGATTCGGTGTGTAGAAGCACTTGCTGACCTCGACGCCGTTCTGGTTCTTCCCGACGACGAGGATGGAGTAGGTGTCGCCGCGGGCGTCGGCGAACTTGAGCTGCTGGCCGTTGGACCCGGCGAAGGACTGGCCGGCGGTCCCGAGGACCCCGGCGAACGCCAGCGCCGTCGCGCCGACCGTCACGGCTGCCTTCTTGCGGATGTTCATGCTTCCCCTTGTGTCGTCTTCCGGCGTGGCCTCACACCGGTGCCCCCCGCGGGCGCTCGCCCAGCCTGCCGGTGCGGTCTGCCGGACGTCTGTCGCCGCCCTGTCACCGACCCCGCTCAGTCCCTGGGCGCCGGGCCGCCCAGTGCGGGGTCGTGGCGCAGCACGTGCTCGTGCAGGGACTGCAGCGGGCGTCCCGGCTCGTGGCCCAGCTGGTCGACGAGCGCGTCGCGGATGGTGCGGAAGCAGGCGAGGGCCTCGGCCTGCCGTCCGCTGAGGTACAGGGCGCGCATCAGGGTCTCCGCGATGCCCTCGTCGAGCGGGTGGTCCAGCGCGAGCTGGTGGAGCACCGGCACCGTCTCGGTGTGCCGGCCGAGTTCCAGCGCCAGCCGGGCATGGCTGAGCCGGGCCGACAGCACTTTGAGCTCCACCGAGCGCCGCGCCCGCTCGGCCCAGGGGGAACGCAGGTCCGCCAACGGTGTGCCGGAGGCCGTCGCGAGCGCCTCTTCGAGCAGCCGGAACGCCTCCTCGCGTCGTGCCGCACCGCATGCGGCACGTGCGGCGTCGACGAGCCTGCCGAACCTGTGCAGGTCGACGGCGTCCGGGGCCACCGCCAGGATGTAGCCGCCGTCCTGCCGGACCAGGGTGCAGCCGCCGTCCGGCGCCTCCGTGGCCGGGCCGCGGGGGAGCACCCGGCGCAGCCTGCTCGCATGGGTGTAGAGCGCGTCCCTCGGGTGGTCAGGCGGGCCCTCCCGCCACATCTCCTCGATCGCCTGCTCGTCCGAGAGGTACGCGTTCGGCTGCCAGGCGAGGAGGGCCAGCAGGTGCCGGGACTTCGCGGAGCGGAGCAGCCGCACCGCGGTCCGCCCGGTCGAGATCCCGACCGGGCCGAGGAGCTGTATCCGCATGAGGCATCCAATTGCACTAAGTTCAAGTCGTGGGGGATCAACGTACTGAGGTATTGAACAGTGTGCAAGTCGGCTGGTCGGTGAGGGTGTGCGGCCCCACCGGTCACCCGGCCCGGTCGCTCGGCGACGCGCTCGCTAGTCTGCGCGAATGGGTAACGGGGAGAACATCGGCAAGTGGCTGAGGGAGCACCGGCTCCTCGCCTCGGCGGTCGCCGTCGTCGTCCTGGCGGCGGGGGTGACGATTCCGCTGACCGTCGCGGGTTCCGGCGAGGAGCCCTGTTGGCAGCTGCCCGCCTCGGCGCGCGCCCTCGCCGACGACCCCGCGGCCGCCACCAAGGCCCTGGACCCGGGCGATGACCTCACCCGCCTCGATGCCGCGAAGGACCTCCTGGCGCACGAGAAGGTGTGCGGCGACGGCGCCCGCGTACTGGCCCGGATCGTGGACGCGGCCACCCGCTCCGCGGGCCCGGGAAAGCCGCACACCATGGCGCAGGCCCGCAGCGCCTACGCGGTGGCCGCAGCCCTTGAGGACGTCGAAGAACTTCCGGCGGGGCTGGCGCCCGGCGTGGCCCGTATGGTGGCCGAGTACGTGGTGGACGCGGGGCGGGACAATTTCATCCCGCACGACGAAGCGAACGGCCCCGCGATACCTGCCGACCGGTCGGGCCCCGACGAGGACGGCTACGTGTGGCTCGGGCGCCTCCTCGCCCCCGGCGAGGCGCACGCCGCCTTCGAATTCGCCGACAGAGGCCAGAGCGCGAGCCCCGACATGGAGGGCCTGGTCGCCGAACTCGCCAAGGACCCCGAAGCGTTCGCGATCCTCTACGACGCCGAGCGGGCCTACCTCGCGCACTATCTGGAGCGGCTGACCGTGCAGGGCGGGGACCCCGCCTACCGCCCCCCGCTCGTCGAGCGCGACAAGAACCACCCGTCGAAGCCGACGGACTGGACCGACCGCGACCTGATGGACCTCGCGGGGCGCGTCGGCAACCTCATGGAGTACCGCACCCGCTACGGCAGGGACGGCACGATCCCCGATCTCGCCGCCTTCGACAAGTCCGTACGCGAGCACACCCGGGGCACGTTCCGTCCCGCGCCCCGGCAACTGGACAGCCTCCCGCCGATGGGCGACATCGCCGAGCGGCCGGCCGCGGGGCCGGTACGCGGGGACCTGACGGACGGACGGCGCCAGATGTTCACGGTGCTGGACCAGTGGGCGAAGGAGCGCAAGGTGCCGGCCCGGCGGGCGGCCGCGATGCGGCAGCTGGTGGACGACGCGTACGTCCGCGAGCTGTGGCTGTAGGTCTGAGCCGGCGGAACGGGCCTCAGAAGGTGAACCGCAGGCCCGAACAGCCGTGCCTGCGCACCTGATCCTCCGCGAACCGCTTCAGCATTCGCTGCCTCGCGGCCTCGTCGACGCCGGGAGCGTCGCCGTACGCGTTGAGCGCGAAATTCGCGGCCTCGCCGTCGCACCGGGCGGTGGCCGTTTCCCGGCGGGGCCCGCCGAGGTCGCCCTCGAACGTGAGCCCGTTGCTCCAGTCGCCGTACCAGGCGGTGAAGGACATCCCCCATTCGCGCTGAGCGTACTTCCCGCCCTGGGCCGACAGATCGCAGCGCTCGGTGGGCGCTTCCTTGTTGCTCGCCACCAGGACCTGCCACCCGTCGCTGGCCTCCTGCGGCAGCCCGGCGTCTGCCACCCAGGCGCAGGCGGTGCCCTTCGCCCGCGACAGCGGCACCGCCTTCGGGCCGTCATCATCGTCAAAAGGGTCCACCGGCACGGCGCCCGACGTCGGTGCCTTGAGCGGCTCCGCACCGCAGCCGAGCTTCTTCGACGCGGAGTTGGTGAGCCCGACGGCTACGCGGTACGCGACTCCCGGGGCCTTCCTGTTGGTGTTGTGCCCTATCCAGGTCCGCACCAGCATCTTGCGCGGGCGGCCTTCGTCGTCCTTGCCGAGATCGGGGCAGGGCAGCAGGAGGGTGATGCTGCCGGACCTGTCGATGAACCCGGGTAGCCCGTCGGCCACCGGCACGAACCGGTGTTCGTCATCGAAGGCCCTCGTGAACTCGCGGTCCTGGTCGTCCCGCCGGGTGTACGCCGCCACCGCGACGAGGTCCGAGCCGTCCTCCCGCTTCGTCTCCTCGCCCTTGTAGGTGACACCGCAGTAGTACGAGCCGAGTATCCGGTTCTCCCTGGACTCTTCGCCCATCAGCAGTGCGTCCTCGGGCACGAGCCGCTCGACCGCGTCCCGGGGCATCGCCCCGTCGCAGGCGCTCCCGGCCAGCATCCAGTGCTGCGCGTAGGGCTCGGCGAAGTACCCGCCCAGGCCCAGGACCACCGCCGCCGTCACCGACACCTTGACCCAGCGCCGCATCGTCTCGCCCGCCCCCGTCCGACCGTTCGCACGTACGTACCACCGGACCTGGACCCTACTCGCCTCTGCGGGCACGCCGTCAGCCGGAGTCGGCGACGGCGTGGACGATGAGGTTGTCGACCGGGTGGCCCTCGGCGTCGAAGTCGCCGTCGCAGGTGATGAGGCGCAGGGCGCGGCCGTTCGTGGGGCCGTAGACCTTCTCGGTGGGGAAGGACTTCTTGCTGACCGTCTCGGTGCCGGTGACCGTGAAGTGGACGGTGGCGCCCTTCGCGTCGCGTACGGAGATGTCCGCTCCCTTGGCGATCTTCTTGAGGTCGTGGAAGACGGCCCGGCCGAAGCGGGTGTCGTTGTGGCCGATGACGACGGCCGCGCCAGGTGCGCCGGGGACGGGGCGGCCGGTGTACCAGCCGGCGGTCATGCCCCGCTCGGCCGGGGGGACTTCGACCGTGCCGTCGGCGTTGAGGCCGAGCGGCATGAGGGCGCTGTCCACCGAGAGGGACGGGATGGAAAGGCGGACGGGGTCGGCGGGGACGCCTTCCGCGGGCCTCTCGGGCGCTGACCGTGAGGGCCTCGGGACCGCGGCGGCCGAGGTGTCCCGGTCGGCGGACGAACAGCCGGTGAGCGCGGCGGAACCGACGCAGACGAGCGCCGACAGCGCGGCGGCGGTGCGGGGCATACGGGTGGTACGGGGCATACGGGCTCCAGGGCGGGGCATGACACCGGCCGGCAGCGGGGGAGGCCCGCTGCCGGCCGGTCGGTCCGGGTGTCAGCCGTTGATGTCAGCCGTTGGCGCCGGCGCGGCGGCGGAGCACGATCGTGCCGACGCCCGCGAGCAGCGCGACACCGGCGGCGGACCCGACGAGCGTGGCGGTGTTGTCGCCCGCGTTCGCCACGGGTCGCTCACCGGCCGCGACGCCGCCACGGGGAGTCTCGCGGAACGCCCCGGACGCGTCCCTCTTCTCCTTCTCCTTGCGCGCCGCGGCCTCCTTTTCGGCGGCGTCCTTGTCGGAGACGGGGGCGCTGGGCGCGGGCGAGGGCTTCTCGTCGGCGAAGGCCGCGGTCGCCGCGGCGGTCGGTACGAGCAGCGCGCCCGCGACGGCGGCGGTCAGAAAGGCGGTACGCAGGGACATGAAGATGGCTCCAATTCCGGTTCGCCCTGTGGGGGCTGTGCAGTGCCCACAGCGTGGACCGGAGTTGTGAGGAACCTGTCAGATCGCTGTCAGGCCACTGTCAGACCGCTGTTCTCCTCAAGTACGACGCCGCCGGCGGGCAGCCTGAGCGTGAACACCGAGCCTTCCCCGACCGTGCTGCGCACCTCCACCGTGCCGCCGTGCGCCTCCGCGAGCTTGCGCACGATCGCCAGGCCGAGGCCGCTGCCGCCGGTGCGCCTGCTGCGGGACTTCTCGGCGCGCCAGAAGCGGTCGAAGACGTACGGGAGGTCCTCGGCCGGTATCCCGGTGCCGGTGTCGGCCACCTCGACCACGACCAACTCGCCTTCGCCGTCGGCGTTCCCGGAGCCGTACGCCCGCAGCGTCACGCTTCCCCCCTCCGGGGTGTGCCGTACGGCGTTGGAGACGAGGTTCCCCACGGCCTGCCGCAGCCGGACGGGGTCGGCCGTCAGCGGCGGCGGTTCGGTCCCCTCGGGAGCCCCCACCGTCAGAGTGACCCCCGCGCCCTCCGCCGCGCCCCGGTGCGCGGCGGCCGCCTGGCCGAGGATGTCCTCGATCCGGACGGCCGGTTCGGGGCGCAGGCGCAGCGCGCCCGCGTCCGCCTGGGCGAGGTCCTGGAGGTCGTCGACGATGTGCTGGAGCTGTACCGCTTCCTCCAGCAACGAGGCGATGAACGCGGGGTCCGGCTCGGCGATGCCGTCCTGCGCGCCCTCCAGCCAGCCGCGGATCGTGGACAGCGGGGTGCGCAGTTCGTGGGCGACATCGCTGACCATCACCTTGCGCTGCTCCTCGAGCCGGGCGCGGTGGGCGGCCATGTCGTTGAACGCGGCGGCCAGCCGGGCGATCTCGTTGTCCCCGGTGACCGGGACCGGTCCCGCGTCGTCCCCGTCCTTCATCCGCTGCGCGGCGCCGGTGAGCGCGCGCAGCGGCCGTACCAGCCGCGACCCGGCGAGTACGGACGCGCCGACCGTGAGCGCGAGGACGAGGGCGGCGACACCCGCGATCCGGGCGGTGTTGGCCGCCGACAGTGTGAAGCCGGGGTCGGTGGTGTCGCCACCGCCGGGGTCGGTGATGAACAGCAGGGCGGGCGGGGCGACATAGGCCCCGAGCTGTTCGTGGCGGGCGGTGGCCAGGCAGGACGCGACGGCCGGTTCGAGGGCGCCGAAGGACTCGCCCTTCGCCACGGGGCGCGGCTTGCCCGGGTCCCAGGACAGGTCGGGGTGCAGCCGCACGCCGGGGAGGCGCTGTCGGTCCAGGCAGGCGTCGACCAGTGTGTTCAGCGCGGCGAGTGCCCTGTTCTCGGTCGTGGTCGGCTGGTCGAGCTCGTCGGTCGGGCAGGAGTCGCGGCGGACGAGCCCGTTCCTGAAGTCCTTGCCCACCGGCTCGATGCGGGGGCGTCCGCCGGGGCCCTCGACGATCTCCGACGCGAGGCCGATCTTCTGCAGGCACATCGCGGTCTGCTCGGCGAGGTCGCGCAGTTGGGCGCGTTCCCGGGCGGGCAGCCGGAAGGGCCCGACCGCGCGCGGATCGATACGGTCCGTCGCCGACGCCGTCCCCGCGACGATGGCGGAGTCCACGGACAGCGGGTCGACGACCGCCGACGCCCGCGTGGGCAGTGCGGGCCGCTCCGGCCCGCCGGCGGAGTCCGCGAGCGGCTGCCGCTGCTCGGTGGTGAGCGTGATCCGGCGGCCCGACTGCCGCGCCATCGCGCGCACGGTCGCCTCGACGCCGTCCCAGCGGGGATGGGTGGCCGCGTACCCGACCAGCGTGTCGTAGATACGGGCGTCGTCGGCGAGGTTCTGGCCCTGCTGCTGCTTGATCGCGCCGGAGGTCGTCTGCACGGCGAGCCACGCGGTCGCCGCCACCGAGCAGGCCGCCACCAGCGCCGACGCGGCCAGCAGCCGGCCGAGCAGGCTCTTGCGCAGCGGAAGCCTCTCCCGCTCCGTCTGCGCTCGGCGAGCTCTACGAGGACGCACGCCGGGCCTGCCCCTTCGCCGGGTCCGTCAGCTTGTAGCCGACGCCGTAGACGGTGAGCAGCCGGACGGGCCGTCGTGGCGCGGGCTCGATCTTCTTGCGCAGGTTCATGATGTGGACGTCCACGGTCCGGCCGCTGACGTACCGGTCGTAGCCGTTCAGCTCCTCCAGCAGCCGCTGCCGGGTGAACACCCGGTCCGGCTCGCCCGCCATCGCCACCAGGACCCGGAACTCGCCCGGAGTGCACACGACCGGCGCACCGTCGACGGACACCTCGTGCCGGTCCGGATCCACCGTGAGCGTGCCCACGGCCAGCACGTTCGCCGACCCGTCGGCGGATGCCGCCGACCGTCGCGTACGCCGCAGCAGCGTACGCACCCGGGCCATCAGCTCACGCGGGCTGTACGGCTTGGTCATGTAGTCGTCGGCACCCAGGTCGAGCCCGAGCAGCAGATCGTCCTCGGTGCTCCGGGCCGTCAGCATCAGCACCGGCAGCTCCCTGTCCTCCGCCCGCAGCACCCGCACCACGTCCAGTCCGTCGGCCCGGGGCATCATCACGTCGAGCACGAGCAGGTCGGGGGCGCGCCGCCGGACCGCCTCCAGGGCGGCGAGACCGTCCGGGACCAGCAGCACCGAGTGCCCCTCGCGCTCCAGATAGCGCCGGACCAGCTCGGCCTGCTTCTCGTCGTCCTCCGCGACCATCACGTGTGCGCACACGCGGCCGATCGTAGGCGAGCCTCGGGGCGGCGGCGTCGGCAGAGGTTTCGCCAGCGGTTGCGATCGAAACGAATCTCCCGTCTGTCGCGCCAGAGACGCCAGTTCTGTTGCATCTGGCGGATCGGGGAACCATTCGCATCTGCTTATCGTCGAATGAATCGAGTTCGGCACCACACACAAAACCATTGCGCAGCACAGCGGTTCGGACCGCCTGGGCCCCACAGGGTCCGAACGGTCCGGCCGGCACGATGTCCGCTCCGCTGGTGCCGGTCCAAGAACACTCCCACTGTCCCGGAGCGCCCGTTCCTTGTCCGGCGCGTGCCAAGGGGCCGACCGAGAAACCTCCTGGAGATCGCCTTCATGTATCCGAGACCACGCCGACGACGCGTGC